>JAYTUG010000527.1:0-15894 GCA_043744695.1 Gemmataceae bacterium | reverse complement strand
GAGCGTTCGGCCGAGCGGTCGAAGCCGGAGAAGAAACCCGTTGGCAAGGGGCTGTGGGTCGCGGCCGCGGGGGCGGTGTTGCTCACGGTCTTCGCGGTTGCGGGCGTCATCATCATCATCAAGAACAAGGACGGCTCGACGACCAAGATCGAGGTGCCGGACGACGCGACGGTGGAAGTGACGAAGGGCGGCAAGACGCTCGGCAAGTTCGGCCCGGAGACAAAGAAAGCGGAGCCGTGGCAACCCGCCGCCGCGTGGCAGGGCATCCCCGTGGGCGAGTCGCCGTTCGACAAGCTCGACCCGTCCGCGATCCCGAAGGAAGAGCGCTTCGACGGGCAGCCGAAGGAGTTGGTCGGGGTGATTGGCAGCCATGCACGGCGGAGCTGGTGGAATAACAAGGCTGCGGCCTTCAGCCCCGATGGCTCCCTCGCCGCGACGGGTTCGACCGACATCACCATATGGGACATGAAGACGCAGACGCCGAAGATGGTCATCCCGTCCCGAAATGTCGGTTGGGGACCGGATATGATCCCGGTAACATCGTCCATTCACTTTCTGCCGGATGGCAAGCGGATTCTTTGTCACCGGTTTGCGAACGGTACAAACGTCCAACTCTGGGATATTTCCGGCGCAGAACCGCAGTTGTTGCCGTTTGGAAAGAGTGAGAAGGCGGAACCATTGTGGGGCAACTGGTGGAACGCGCGGCCGCTGGAGAAGGGCGATTCGGCCGTCGCATTGGAACATAACGGTAACCTCAACCTGATCGACTTCCGCGGGGCCAAACCGGAAGTCACGGTCAAGGATTTCCCTGTTCTGGCTGGGGGGGATTGTTACGCCGTGGCTACGGAGACTGACCAGGTCTTTTACGTCACCAATGCGCACAAACTGCGGCGGGCGACGGTCAAGAACGCAAAGTTCGAGAACGACCAGGAATTGCCAATTCCACTCGGCATGGAAGGATCACTTAAAGCGGTAACTGCGGACGGCAAGAAAATCGTCGTCTGGGCTGAGAAACAGATCCAAGTCTGGGATCTGTCGCAGAATCCGCCGAAGATCGCACATCGCATTCCGGAACATCAGGCATTCGGTAACGACTCGCTGGTTGCAATCTCGCCAGACGGCAAATGGCTGACATCGAAGTACAGCATGACAGCGTTGTTCCGCCTTGATGCGGAGGAACCCAAGCGCGTAGCCTGGCTCGATGAAACCGATGCGGCAGGGCCCTACGGTTCCGTCGCCTTTTCGCCCGATAGCACGAGGGTCATCCTCGGCAACTCAAACGGCCTGGTTCGCTTCTGGGATCTGTCCGGCAAGGAGCCGAAAGAACTGTCGCCATTCGACCCGGCCACGGCATTCCCGGCACCTACTTGGCTCCAAACTGCATCTCTCGATGCGAAGCAAGCCCGCCTGATGCTCCCCCGGTTCGATACTCAAGCAGGGAAGTTCACGCGGCATCAACTCTGGAATTTCACCGGTAGCAAGCCCACCCCTGTAGCATTCCTCGATCCGGACGCGGGAGGTCCGATCCATAGCTTGGGCCAGGATCGCTCGGTGCAAATCGTACCGGTAGACGGCCATGTTTCGCGGCTCTATCGCCAGAAGAACGTAGGTTTCGAGCAAATTGGTGAACCGTTCGGTAGCCCGAACACTCTCGGCAATGTCTCCCCCGATGGCCGCACCATGATCTCTTCGCCTACAGACAACCCCAAGCAACTTGAGAGCTGGGATTTATCCACCGACACACCGAAGCAGAAATGGACCATCACGCCGAAGGACCATGTGCCGATGGGTGGCGGCTATGGGCACAAGGTCTGGTTCTCCGCCGACAACCGTTGGTTCACGACGCAAGCGAAAGGCGAGAAGGACGACGGCCCCTGGAAACTGGTGCTGTGGCGCAACACGGGTGCGAAGCCGGGGGTTCATGCCGCGATTCCCATTCCTTGCGGCGTCGGCCAATACGGGGCCGCGTTGTCGCCCGATGGCCGCTATCTCGCCCATACGCCGACCAGCCCGACCGAAGTCGTTCTCCTCGACCTGACCGGCAAGGAGCCGCGTGAAGTTGCCAAGTTCCTCGATGGATCGAAGATCAATGGCGACTTCGCCTACCTGGCCTTCCACCCGGACAGCAAGAAGCTGGCAGTCAGCAGTGATCGCGGCGTGTGCCTGCTCGATGTAGCCACGATGAAGTCGATCTGGGATTGGCAATCCCCCGGCCCGGTCCGCTGGCTCGACTGGGCCGCCGACGGCCGCCACCTCGTCACCCACAACGGCAACCTGACGGTGTACGTACTGCGCTTCCCGGAAAGCGTCGTCGGCAAGGCACCGCTGGCCGGCGATGCCGACCGCAAGGCCGCCGAGTACGTGCTGTCCATCGGGGGCTATGTGCATGTGAATGACGAGGCGAAAGTCATACTGGCCGCCGCCGATTTGCCGAAGGAAGCGTTTCGGCTGACGGCGATCGGGTTGTACGACAACAAGCAAGCAACCGATTTGGGGTTCCCAGTTTTCAAAAATTGCAAGCACCTGACAAGCCTGTATTTGCAATATGCGAACAACATCGGTGACGCTGGCCTTGCCCACTTCAAGGACTGCAAGAATTTGACGCACCTCAACTTGATCGGTACGTCGGTGAGTGACGCAGGCCTAGCCCATTTCAAGGACTGCAAGAATTTGAAACACCTCAACTTGCAGGGTACCAAGGTGGGGGATGGGGGACTGGCGAGTTTCAAGGACAGTAAGAGCTTGACTGAGCTCTACCTAACTCAAACAAATGTAACGGACGCGGGGCTGGCCCATTTCAAGGACTGCAAAAGCCTTACATCGCTCGGTCTTGGTGGAACTCAGGTCAGCGACGCGGGACTGGCCCATTTCAAGGACTGCAAAGATCTAACACATCTCATTCTGATTAACACCAAGGTGTCAGATGTTGGCCTTGAGAATTTCAAGAACTGCAAGAACCTGACGGAGTTGCAGTTGGAACTGACCCAAGTGACCAACGCGGGTTTGGTCCACTTCAAAGAGTGCAAGAACCTGGCGCAACTGAATCTGGCACAAACGGCGGTAACCGATGAAGGCCTGAAGCACTTCCGCGACTGCAAAAATCTGGAAGTTATCAACCTGAACCACTTGCCAGTGACAGACGCGGGATTGGCAATTTTTAAGGACTGTACGGAACTGAGGCATCTTGCTTTATATGCCGCGAAGGTGACCGGTGCAGGTTTTGCCCGTTTCAAGAGCTGCAAAAACCTGGTTCTGGGCCGCACACAGGTAACGGACGCGGAGCTAATGGAAATCGCCGGGATGGACAAGTTGATATCGCTGGAACTAATCGAAACGAAGGTGACCGCGAAGGGTGTGGAGGGTCTTTCGAAGGCGTTGCCGAAGTGCAAGATCGTGTGGGACGGCGGCACCATCGAGCCGAAGTAGCAGTGGCGGTTACGAAGTGTTCACACTGCTTCCGCAGAATCGGGCAAGTGTTTTGGCGGGGTCGTATCAGAATCCTGAAAAATCTTACTGGTCTGGTTCTGCGCTTGTACTGTCACATTATCAGCCATTTCTCGTTCTCACTTTGACAATCAATTCCGACGAATCGCCCTAAGTCGTTACTCCGCATAGGCGAAGAGTTCCTGATGCGACGTATGCGGTGTACACGCATCGCTTCTCAGTGTGTATGCCTGCAAACATTTGCGACCAGTAGAGCGCTGACAGGAAGAGTGCAAAACCGCAAACACCCAAGCAGGAATTGTAGACCAGCCACGTCGCCAATTGTTCCAAATCGTCACAGATCGCAGGAGGGCGAATCGTGGTGAGCGTCGTTGACAAATTGAGGCTCACGGTGTCGCGGACCGAAGCCGCGGAAATGCTCGGTATCAGTCCCCGCCACTTCGACCGGCTCCGTGAATCCGGCGGCGTTCCCCGCGGCATTCAACTCGGGAGCAGGATCGTCTGGGGCAGGGCCGATCTGGAGAAGTGGCTCGAAGAGAAAATGGCCGCAGCACAGACGGGCGTCGTGGAGGGGTAACAAACAACAACACCCGCGGGTGCAACCGCGAGTGTTGTGAAGTCGATCCGGAGAAGATCAACGAGCTACAGCCATGATGGCGAACTGCCCAGTGATGGGCAAGCCCCGTCGCACAACGGACGCCGGCTTAACCCAGAGTTCAGAATGCACACCGGTTTGCACAGTAGCGTTACCACGCAGGGGCTGTCCCCGATTCGTTCCCGGTGTGGGTTGGCGTCGTTGTTGCCGCCCGAAATGTTCCCGAGTCTGTCGGCATCGCTGGGGGCAGCGGCGAGCACGGGCATTCAGGCGGGGCTTGGCGACGAGTCCGCCGAATCTCTTTGTTACGCTCCGCCGGGTTAAGCAGATGGACGCTGCCGCACTTCGCTTGGCCCGTGCGAAGGGAGTCAAAGCTCTCAGGCGGCGACGCTCAGGATCGGAACTCTGTTGGGTATGTGAATGGAGTCGTCGTGCTGGCTATCACGAGCACCTGTTGGTTCGGACCATGGCGGATGTGGATGAGGTTCGCCGACTGTTCCAACATCATGGGGCAGAAGCAACCGTGCAACCCATCCGTGTGGGGTGGGAAGCATCCGTGATGTACAGCTTCAAGGCCTTGAAGAACCCGCGGAAGTGGGCTGCCCCGCCGCCGCAGGGATTTCGGGGGCCGCTCTTCGGGACCACACGGAGGTTTCTAGGTGCCCCGCTTGCTCAGTTGCTTCGATTCAGGCCGCAAACGTTTGCAATCAAAACAGGCCATCAAACGCGAGTTGATGGTGATGGGTTTTGAAGGAGTTTGAAGCCCGTGAAACGTCGCTCGACAACACGAAAGATCATGGAAGACGCCGTGATCGGCTGGTTGCTAGCGACAGGCACTGTCGCCGGGGCTGCAAAGGCGAGTGGGTTCGCCGAGAACACGGTGCGGAAGTTGATCCGAATGCCGAAGTTCCGGGCGAGATTGGATCGAATGCGGACGTGGAACTACAGGGAATCGTCACGGGTTTGATTGGGGCGTCCGGGGATGCACTCGCGTGCCTTCGGCGGAACTTGAGTTGCGGCAATCCCGGAGTTGAGGTGAAGGCTGCAATGGCGTTGCTGAATGCCGGCCCGCAGTACGACACGCACCGTGCATCGACCGAAGAACTTGCCGAGCTACAAACGAAGCTCGCAGCCATCGAAGCGGCGGCGAAAGGTTCCTAATGATCCACGGCGGCGGAAGGAAACTCGTCATGCGAGCAGCAATCCATGCCGCCGCTCACGCGATCATCGCCGAGAGTCTCGGCGTCCGGGTCGTTGAAGCGACCGTGAAGGGCTGGTTCGTCGAATCGGCGGTGAAGTTCGCCAATCCTCCGGGCCAGCACCATCACGCCATCGAACTCGCCGGCACGGTTGCTGAGTCCGTGCTCCTGGGCGACGGCTCCACGGCCTTCGATGGCCTTGAAGGGATCATAGCCGCCGTGCTCGCTGATCCGCTCGTTCACTCTGCCGTCCGCCATGTCGCCGCCCGGCTCAACACCTCACGGAAATTGAGCCGTCGTGAACTCTTTGACTTGTGCGACGGGGCGGTTCGGACACGAGTTCAGCGGCACCTCGATGCCGTGGAGGCGTCATGAACGCGATTCCGTCATGGCATGATCTCCCCAGAGCATGGCGGCGGATCGCGGTGCATGAGGCCGGCCACGCGGTCATTGGCGAAATGTGCGGCTACCGGGTCGCGGAAATCTCACTCGCGGACGGTGTTGGAGGGATGGTTCGGTTTCTCCGCGATGCCGCACCGTGGGCCATGATCGCGGCCGGATGTGCCGGGCACGCCGCGGAAGCCGTGCTGAGTGGCCGTGGGTTGAAGTCCGCTTCGCTGTCGGACCGCCGCACGGTCGCGGAACTCTTCGACGATGCGGGAGGCGACATCTTCGCGGGCGAGAGCGTGGAGGCTCAACTCGCCTTCATGGTCGCGACGTTCCCGACGCTCCGGTCCGCCAAGCCATCGCCGCCGCAGTCAACGTCGTAGAATAGCTCCCGCTGTTGGGAGCAAAGAATGGCCCTCTCAAATGACAAGCTCGAACGGCTCCTAAGGGAGTTCCAACACGCGTCCATTCCGATTGGAAGCCCCGGATTCGATCTTCATCCGAGCTTCATGGCTGCGGAACGGCGGAATCCCCAGTACCTGTTCAACTACAGCCGATATGTGCACTGGCGGGAATTCGATGCTGCCTATCTGTCTCGTGCCGAAGCTGCTGTTCGCATTGCAGCGGACGAAGTCCAGCGCGGACTACTGCGACAGAATCTGCACGGTGCCTGCATCGTCACTTCGATGATCCTTCAACGCATTCTTGACCGGCACGGTGTTTGGAGTTGTATGGTCAAGGGATCGCTCCACGCGTGTAAGCCGGACGGATCACTTCTCTTCGGGATATGGCCTCTGGACCAAGCTGCTCCCCAAGGCAAGGAGAATGGCCATGTGTGGCTCTATGCCCCTCCGTTCCATGTGGTCGATGTCACGCTCAACCTTCAGGGCGAAGATGCAAGCGTCACTTCTTTGCTTCCAGACAAGGTGCTGGCGAATGACGTGAAAGCCGTAGCAGGCGTCAGGCTTGAGGAACTTATCAGCCCCAAGATGTTGAGAAGAATGGAGCAGGAGGGATACACACCACAGTTCGTCGTGAATCGGGCAATGCCGGCATACGCCCAAGAAATCGCGAGGGACTTCGGCTCTGTCGTTGTCCGGCACGACCATGGCAGTCTCAAGTACATCACAACCGGATTCGGCGGTGCGGACGACGTTCTGGAGAAGATCAACGGTTACTCTGTAGACGGAATGTCAGCGTTCAACTTCTATTTGTCGGACATCAAGCCAAAGCTGGATGCACTTGGTGTGATTCCGGGTGCTGGTCGTTAGGAGAGCCGTGAATGAAACAGTCCCGGCGGGCGAGTCCGGGGCATGGTTTAGTTCGCGGCAACGATTCATGGCTTCATCTTCTTTTCCATCGCCAGTGCCTGCCGTCCCATGTCGTTCGTTTCCACGGTGAACCCGAACTTGCGGAACACGGGAACCAACTCCGGAGTCGCCGCAGTGAGGGTCAAATAGTCGCAATTCTTCGCAATGGCGTACTTCTCCATCAGGGAAGTCTTCGAGGCCGTGGTACTTGTAAACGGTCTCACGCCCGAACGCCGCATTCAATCCATCCAACGGGAACAGTTCTTTCATGCTCACCTCAAGGTTCAAGTTCCGAACCGGACCATTGTACCATAGGCGACGCGTGCAGCATGGTTTACTGCGAATGGATCGGGAACACGCCCAGCGTGGCTTCGAAGCACTATGCCCAGACCATGCCGAGCAACTTCGACGCGACCGTCAATGGCGTCGCTGGAGACGCGGCCGTGAACGGCGTCGCCGGAGGCGGTGCAGTATCCGGTGCAGTTGTGGTGCAAAATGCGGTGCAGTCACCAACCGCCAGCAATGGACACCAAACGACAAGAACGCGGCAAATCCCCTCCAAGAAGGGACGTTTGCCGCGTTCTGACGCATCGCGACCCTAGATGTCGCGATGCCAAGTTGACCCTACCGGGACTCGAACCCGGGTTTTGGCCTTGAGAGGGCCACGTCCTAGGCCACTAGACGATAGGGCCGCTGCCGGTCTACCCACGCTTTCTAACCCTCGACGCGCGGGGAGTCAAGTATGAGACGCTCCAACGGCGCGTCCGGTTCGCACCGACGAGCCGAAACTACTTGTTCAGAAGCGGGATCACACCTTCCCAATTCGGCGGCGGCGTGTGGTTGTACTGCAAGATGAAGCCGGTCAGCAGATCCTTACCGCGATCCTGCGGCGGCAACTTGTGAAGCAGTTCGTACGCCTTGACCCATTCCCCAGCGAGAAAGGCTTCCAGGGCCGAATCGTAGTCGGCGAGGTGCTCGTCGGTGAGAACGGAGTCCGGCCCGGCGGGGGGCACGAGTTCCGTCACGACCAGCGTCGTTTCTAAACCGTAGGGGCGAACCTTTGCCAAGCGACGAACCCGGACCGCGTGCCCGGGCATTTGAGCGCGAAGAATCTCGGCCGTGGGTTCGTCGAGCAGAATGGGCACGCGCAGCGGCTTCGTCATTCCTTCGAGCCGGGCCGCGAGATTCACGACTGGGCCGAAGACGCCGACCTTCGCCTGCTCCGCGGTCCCGATTCCCCCCGCGACCGCTCGCCCCGACGCGATCCCAATCCCGACCTTGAAGCCGAACAGCGGATGCGATTCGTTGGTGGTCACGGCATCGAAGGCGGCGCGGATGCCGAGGGCGGCCCGGCAGGCGTTCTCCACTTTGGCCGGATCGTCCAGCGGCCAGCCCCAGAAGCCCATGGCCGCGTCGCCGTAGAAGTCTGCGATGGCACCGCGGTTCTCCACGATGTTGCGGGTCATCACGCCGAGCGCGGAACTGACGCGATTGAGAACCTCCAAGAGGTTCCCGGCGGCTTCTTCGACCTTCTTTGAGAACTCGCGAAGATCGCAGAAGAGTACGGTGACGTCGGCTTCGCGCGGCTCGAGCGCCTGCGGGGCATTCTGGCTCGAAAGCACGTGCAGCACGCCGGGCGAGAAGAAACGCCGGAACACGCCCTGCCGTTCGCGCAGCACCTGCACTTGCCTCAGGGCACCGACAATCTCGGAGACGAGTTCGGTGAACTTGACGTCGTCGCGCAGTTCGTTGGCCGGGAGCGGCGCGAGGACGGACGCCGTGGGGTCGCCGGCGAATCGCCCCGCCACGTAGAGGCCCCACCCACGGCAGCCTTCGCCCACCACCGGCGTACAGAATGCCCAGTCGAATCGACCCTGGAGTGTGAACGCCGGGGCATCCGGGTCGGGGGCATCCTGCGAAGACCAGACGTGGAGGATGGTTTGCTGCTGATTCGCAATCGATTCGATCACGAGCTTGCGGCTCGGTTCGAAGGCACCTTCGCCCGATCGCCGACGATCCCAATGGAGCAGGCGGATGGCGGGTTCGGGCCGAGTACCCGCGGGGCCGGCCACTTCCACCGAGCCCATCTCGACCTCGACCAGCGCGACGGCATCCGCACGCGGAACTCCTGCTAGCAGCATGTCCGCGAGGCGCGCAAACAAATCCGCATCGTTCGACGCGCTCGAAATCACTTCCGGCAGCTTACTGAGCACGTCGAGGCGGTGCGGGGCATCGCGGAACTTCAGACGTTCGAGTTCGGTATGGCCGATGGTCCGGGCTTCGAGCAGCATCCCGCCGTGGCTGGGGCTCGGCGTCGGCCGGGCGGATGCGACCGTGAAGAGCGTGTGCCCAATGACGAACGCGCCGGCGGGCGCGACCTCGAAGGAGTCTTCGGGCTTACCCGCATGAAAGACGGGATTGAACGCCGCGGGCAAACGGCGAACCTCGAGCCGGCCGTTCCGCCACGTCAGTTCCGCGTGCCGGCGCGAGAGGTACGGCTCCCACGCCACGTTCCACCCCTCCGGATCGCGACCCAGAACGACGACCTCGCCCGGAGTGAGCGGTCGTCGCCAGTTATCTTCCGGACGCGGGCCTTGTGCAATGAGTTCGGACATGCTTCTCTGGGAGGTATACAATGGTGCGAATCGGAGCTTCCTATGCCACTGCGCGACCACTTTCACGGACCCGACAGCAAAAAGCAATCCTGGGACGCGGTCCACGGTCTCTGGCCTGGGATGATCATTCGCGATCTCTTCGGTCTACTTCCCGCCGGATTCGTGGCTGCTCCAACCGTCCATCTCGGAGCGATGTTCGAAATCGACGTCTCGACGTTCGCGGACGAATCGAGTGAAGAGTACCCCTCATTCGATGCGGATGAAGGCGAGGGTGGCGTGGCCGTCGCCGTGGAGATCACGCCGCACCCGACCCTCACGCTGGAAGCCGATCTCTCCGAGTTCGACGAGTACGAAGTCCGAATCTACGACGACGAATTCGATCGGCGACTCGTCGCGGCCATCGAGATCGTCAGCCCGAGCAACAAGGATCGGCCCGAGAGCCGCCGGGCGTTCCTGACCAAGGTCGAAGCTCTACTCCAGAAGGACGTTTGCGTCTCCATCGTCGATCTGGTTTCGATCAAGCAGTTCAACCTCTACGCCGAGTTGCTGGAGTTGCTGGGCCGCGAGGATCCGCGACTCACTCCAACTCCGCCCCACCTCTACGCCGTCACACTGCGTTCACGCAAGAAGCTCCGGCCCAGAGGCAAATCGTTCCTCGACGTCTGGTTCTACCCGATGACCGTGGGCCAAGTTCTGCCCGTGCTGCCGATCTGGTTGAGCCCTACCCGTCAGATCCTACTTCCCTTTGAATCGAGTTATGAGGAAACCTGCCGCCTGCTTCGCATCTCTTGATTAAACGGGTGCGGGCTCCACCACGCCCGAGCTACCGGTTCCGGTACCGCTCGTACTCGTGCCGCTCGACCAACCCGTGCCCGCGGTTCGCGTGCCGCTCGTTGCCGCGGGAAGCCCGGCCCAACGGCGAATCAATCGCGTGACTCGCGACTTGGACGAGGCATCGACCACGGAGATCATACCCGCCCACATCACGAGAACCATGACGAGAATGAAGGCAATTGCCGCGGCCGCGCCGTATCCGAGACGGCGCTTCAACGCGGAAACGGGTTGAAGCACGTCGGATCGACGCTCCTGAATCAATACCACCCAGCCCGTATCGACGAGTCCCGCACCGTCGAGGCGAACTTGCACTCGTTCGGGAGAAGCGAGCCAATCTCCCGCGAACTCGCCACCCACGGGATCTTCGTATTCGCGCTCCGGTGCAAACTCCGCCTTCCCCGCATCGGCCCAGCGGACGACGGCATCGTCATAATGGGGCGTAATCGGCTCCGCAGCGTCGCGCTCCAAATCTGGGTGGCGGAGGATCAATCCGCGGCGGCCCGTAACATCCGGCCGGGTATCCACCAGCACGGCGAACCGTTCGCGTTCCCCGTCCACGCGCGTTTGTCCTTTCAAATCCAAGTTCAGACCGAGAACGCCGATGGGGTCGCCCTTCCCTTCATCCGTAGCCCAAACTGGCACGCTGAACGCGACCGACCAGTATTCGTCGGTCTCCCGAATTTTACGTTTGAAGACGCCGGATCGCGTCGGGCCGGCGATCGGCGCTGGCACCGTTGTGAGCTTGGCGTCGAGTTCGCGGCCCTGCCCGTGGAAGTAGTCGCGGTAGCCGCGAAACTGGAAGCGGTGTTGCGGGTAGGGCGGGGCCGTGCCGTACTGCAATCCCGCTCGGCTCACGGCAAACCAGACGCTCGAACGCGCCTCGGCCTCGACCTGAGCATCGTGCCGCACCTTCCGTTTCGCCAGCCAAGCATCGAGTTCCTCGGCACGTCCGGACTCTTGCATCTGGTTCGACGGCAGCTTCAACCACCCTCGCAGATTCGGATCCCGTGCCGCGTGTTCGAGCGTCTGCCACCGAAATTGCGATTGCACGGCATAGCGCTCGGCGGCGGAGTGCGCGGCGAACCGGTTTCCTTCCAACGTACCCTCGATCACTTCTCGCTCGGCCGTGCGAACCGTGTCGCGGAACATCGCAGCACCGATGATGGTCATGGCGAGGAGCAGCGCGGCGAACGTGAGGCCGGTGAGAAGCATGAGCGGCCGGCGAACGCGGCGCAGGCTCCAGGCATCGAGATCCGAGAGGACGGCTTGCGGGTTGGGGTAGCGGTGCCGCGGGTTGGCGGCGAGGCATTTACTCACGATGGCCGCGAGGCCGGCATCCACGCCGGGCACCTTGCGATGAACCGACGGCGCGGGAGTACTCTCCAAAAGCGTACGATAGGCGGCGAGTTGCGCCTCCAGCGAACCCGTTCCCAAGACGGTCGTCGCGCCGCTCTCCCCGCGATGAGGCGGCTGCCCCGTGAGCATTCGGTACATCACCGCACCGAGCGAGTACACGTCCCAACGGGCGTCTGGAGTCGCTTTCAAATCCGCCTGTTCCGGGGCCATGTAAAACAACGTGCCGAGCGCGGGCGACCGCTCGTTCGTCAGTCGCGATTGGCCGAAGTCTGCGAGCCGCGGATGGCGATCCTGATCCAGCAACACGTTCGCAGGCTTCAAATCGCAATGCAAGATGCCCTTATCGTGCGCGTGAACCAAGCCCTTCGCCACGTCGCGAAACAGCATCACAGCATCCTGAACCGGGAGCGGCCCACCGCGAAGTTGATCCTCGAGCGAACCGTTCTCCATGTACTCCATCACGTAGTAGGGCGGCTCGGCTTCCCAGCCCACTTTCAGCAGTTGCACCACGTAGCGATCGTTGAAGAGGTAGCGGAGTTTCTCGACCTCGCGGGCCAGGGCGGCCCAATCCGTGCCGCCGCGCCGCGTGTAGTATTTGATCGCGACCTTCCGGCCGCTGTTGCTGTCCACGGCAACCCAGACCTCGCCGTACGCTCCTTTGCCGAGGAACGCTTCCTGCTCGTAACCCGACACTTTGACCGGTGGCCGTACCCCGCGAAGGCTCAAGGCCCGCGCTACGTCCTGGTCGTACTCCGCCATTACGGGCGTGTGCCCAGATTCCGAAGGCGGAGGTGAATTGAGCCAAACCATCGGGTACGTTATATCCCAAACGATAACCCTTTCCCTCTGGAGTTCCTCGAAATGAACCTCTCACGACGCACCTTTCTCGGTTCGGCAGCTCTCGGACTCGCGAGCACGCATTCCATTCGAGCCGAGGAGGCGAAGCCCAAGAAGCTCATACTGATCGCCGGCAGCCCGAGCCACGGCCCCGGCGATCACGAGTTCAACGCCGGCGTACTCCTTCTCGACAAGTGCCTTAAGGGCGTGAAGGGGCTCGAAACCGTCGTCTTCAAAAGCGGCTATCCGAAAGACGATTCCGCACTCGATACCGCCGACGGCATCCTCTGTTATGCCGACGGCGGCGGAGGGCATCCGCTCATTCGCGAGAAGCGACTCGACCGCATCGGCAAACTCATGGCCAAGGGCACCGGCCTCCTGTGCGCCCACTACGGCGTCGAGGTGCCAGCGGACCTGGGCGGAAAGGAATTCCAAGACTGGATCGGCGGCTACTACGAGACCAAGTTCTCGTGCAATCCGATGTGGAAGCCCGAATTCGCCGAGTTCCCGAAACACGCGATTAGCAGTGGTGTGAAGCCCTTCTCCGTGCGCGATGAGTGGTACTTCAACATGCGCTTCCGCGACGAGATGAAGGGCATCACGCCGATCCTTTCGGCGAAGCCTTCGGATGAAGTGCGCGACGGACCGTACGTGTCTCCGCGCGGGCCTTACGAGCACATTCAGAAGGCGAAGGGCCGGGCCGAGGCGATGATGTGGGCCACGGAACGCCCCGACGGCGGCCGAGGCGTCGGCTTTACCGGCGGCCACTTCCACCGCAACTGGGCCGACGACAACTATCGCAAGGTCGTGCTCAACGCGCTACTCTGGATCTGCAAGATGGACGTGCCGAAGGACGGCGTCGCTTCGAGCGTGAGCGAAGCCGAGATGGCGGCAAACCTCGACCCGAAGGGGAAGAAGTGACTTGAAACCGGGTTTCACTCAGGGCGGATCGTAGCCGCCTTTCGACCAGGGGTTGCATCGGCAAATTCGCCAGGCCCCCTTGGCGCAGCCCATCACGGGGCCGTACTTCTTTACCGAGCCGATGAAGTATTCGCTGCAACCCGGTTCAAACTTGCACATCGGCGGCAACAGCGGACGTATCAGCCACTGATAACAGCGAACGCAGCCGATCAGGATCGCATTCACGGCGAGCATCGGACCGCGCCAAAGCCAGCGAACCGCAGTCACGATTTCGGCCCCAACTTTCTCGCGGCTTGTTGCGCCAACTTCACGAGCGAAGCCTTCACATCGTCTTGGGTCGGCTCCGGGCCGATCCGCGGAATTACGATGAAATCGACGGACGTTGGCAACTCGTGCTGCATGAGGCGGAACGCTTCGCGGAAGAGCCGCTTGTACCGGTTGCGGACGACCGCGTTGCCGACCTTCTTGGAGACGGAGCAACCGAGCCGCGAGAAGGCGAGGCCGTTCTCGCAGGCGTAAACGATCAGCACGTTGTCGGAGGCGGACCGCTTGCGCGCATAGCAGCGATCGAACTCGGCTGGCGTCTTCATCCGCCGAGATTGAGGGAACGTGAGTCGCGGCGTGTCGGTCATCATGTCTTTCCGCTGCCGCCGAGGAGGTAGCCGAGGATGGCGTGGGCCGATTCGTCCAGCGGTTCGAGCCCGCGCACTTCGAGTTTCTCCTCGACCACCAGTTTACCGAACGCCGCGAAGAACCGCTTGGGGTTGCGGGCCTTCACGATCAACGCGGCCGAACTCGCTTCCACTTCCACGGCCACCGAATCGGCAAGTTGAATCAGGAGACGGGCCACTTCTCGCGGGTTCGCCACTTCGATTCGCACCGAGATCGGATGGTCGTCCAGCAAGTCCCGAATCTGTTGAAGGGTGCCCACGGCCGCGACGCGGCCCCGCGCCATAATCGCCACATGGTTGGTCAGCTTCTCCAACGCTTCGAGTTCGTGACTCGAAATGAGCAAGCATTTGCCCTGGGCCGCGAGCCGCTGGAAGAGTTCGAGCAACTCCTGCCGGCCGATCGGGTCGATGCCCGAAAGCGGTTCGTCGAGAATAAGCAGCTCCGGATCGTGGAGCAGCGCCTGGGCGAGCTTGATGCGTTGCCTCATGCCCTTGGAATAGCCCTGGAGTTTGCGGTCGGCGCGGTCGGTCATGCCGACCTGTTCGAGGGCCGCCTCGGTTCGGCGAAGCGATTCCTTCTTGGAGAAGCCGCAAAGCCGCGCCATGATCGCGACGAACTTCCGCCCCGAGAGATCTTCGTAGAAGGCATCCACGTCCGGGCAGTAGCCGACGAGCTGGCGAGCGCGCCAGTCCCAGGCATCGACGCCGCGGATGCTCACTTTGCCGAGCGTCGGTTTGAGTTGGCCGTTGGCGAGCCGCAGCAGCGTACTCTTCCCGGCTCCATTGGCACCGACCAGCCCCGTGATCCCGCCGGTGAGTTCCAGCGTGACCTGATTCAACGCGAGTACGGACCCATACCACTTGGAGACGTGTTCGAAGAGCAGCAATGGTTGAACCGTCATCGGTATTCACCGCAATCAAAAGGCTCAAAGTTTAGCCGCGACGCGGAGTCCTCGGAGCGGAGCGATCAACCCTCACGAGACGATTTCCACCGCCTGTACGCGCTTCCTCAAGTACAGCAAGCATGCGACACACACGCCAGCCACCACCAGGCCCGCTTGCCAAAAAGGCGGCTGTTCCTGCGGCCGAATCGTTCCGCGATCCACCTGCAAGCACCAGAGGCCGATGAGGTACAGGTCGTTCCACAGGTCGATGAGCCGCCAGTGTTCGTCCGTCTTGAGGCCGTCCACGAGCCAGCCGGCGAGCATCCTCAGCAGCACGAATACGCCCATCCAGACCATGACCATCGGCACGGTCCGCCGCAGCCACACGGCCGTGGCCATCACCATCAAGCTGAGCGTGACCGTGAGTACGAGCCCGTAGCCGAGCACGCCGAGGAGCAGGTCGAGGTTGTCGAGATAGTACGTCTTCCAATCGGAGAGAAGCCCGGCCTGAATCCAAAGCACGAGAGCCGGGAGCGTGGTGGTGAGGTTCACGAAGAAGCCGATGGCGAGGCACTTGCCGAGGATGTAGTGCCAGCGACCGATCGGTTTCGACAGGTAAAACGGCAGGCTCCCGTGGAAGAAGTCGTTGCCGACGAGCACGGACCCGGCGAGGGCTAGCACGATGACGACGATGTATCCTTCGAACCAAATGAAGTTGCCGAACGTGTGGGCGGAGCCATCAAGTGCGAGCCGGCTCAGGAACTTCGTGAAGTCCTTCATCGGCACCTTCATCCCGGCAATCGGCACCGCGTCGTCGCCCAGTTGCGTCGTGATCCAGACG
>JAYTUG010000526.1:0-15918 GCA_043744695.1 Gemmataceae bacterium | reverse complement strand
CGGAAATTTACGGCGGCATCAACGGGTTCTGGGACTACGGCCCGCTCGGCGTCGAGTTGAAGAAGAACATCAAGGACGCGTGGTGGCAGGACATGGTCCGCAACCCGCCGCCCGGCCCGGACGGCCAGGAAATCCGCATGGTCGGGCTGGATTGCGCGATCATTATGAACCCGAAGGTCTGGGTGGCGAGCGGCCACGCGGGCGGGTTTGCGGACCCAATGGTCGAGTGTCGTGAAACAAAGAAAAGGTATCGCGCAGATCATCTCTTTGTCGCACGGCTTAAACAGGATGATGGCATCTCCCTTTTCTTCGCATTCGATGCAAAAGAGGATGATGCCGAGGACAACGCCGTCAAGAAGCTTGCCAAACACAAGCAGATGTCGCTAAAGGCATTGGAAGCTGGACCTGGGATTCAGATTACGCCCACCCATCTTCTCACTCAGGAAGAGTGGCATCGGGTTCTTGCGCCCGAAGCAGTGATTCAAGGGACATTCATTGAGGCACGTCCATTCAACCTAATGTTCGAAAGTCATGCGGGTGCTATTCAGGCGGAGGAGAACAAGGTCTATCTTCGGCCCGAGACGGCACAGGGAATCTTCGTCAATTATCGCAACGTGCTCGACTCCACGCGGCTCAAACTGCCGTTCGGAATCGCGCAAACCGGCAAGGCGTTTCGCAACGAGATCAACCCGCGGAACTTCACCTTCCGAAGCCGCGAGTTCGAACAGATGGAAATCGAGTTTTTCTGCCATCCGAACGAATCGATGAAGTGGTACGAATACTGGCGCGACCTGCGGAAGCGCTGGTACAGCACCCTCGGCGTGAAGTCCGAGAACCTCGTGCCCCGCGAACAGAGCAAGGACGAACTCGCCCACTACTCCATCGGCACGACGGACATCGAGTACATGTTCCCATTCTCCGATGAGCCGCAGGAACTGGAAGGAGTCGCGCATCGCGGCTCGTTCGACCTCGATGCCCATGCGAAGGCCAGCGGCATGAACGAGAAGTTCGCGTACTTCGACGAAGATCGCTGGAACGGCGATGCCGCGACCCGCACCACGAATTCGTTCAAGGAATGGATGAAGACGAGCCCGCCAGCGGAGGCCATCGCCAAGTATCAGTTCACGCCGCATGTGATCGAGCCATCGGCCGGGGCGGATCGGTTCACGCTCGCGGTGCTCTGCGAGGCGTACACCGAGGATCAGGTTCCGGACGCGAAGGGGAACGTCGAGACGCGGGTCGTGATGAAGTTCCACCCGCGGCTCGCGCCGATCAAGGCCGCGATCTTCCCGCTCGTGAACAAGGACGGCATGCCCGAGAAGGCGATGGCGTTGTACCGGTCGCTGAAGCCGCACTTCAACGTGTTCTTCGACGACAAAGGCGCGGTCGGCCGTCGCTATCGCCGTCAGGATGAAGCCGGCACGCCGTTCTGCATCACCATCGACGGCCAAACGCTCATCGACGACACTGTGACGATCCGCGACCGCGACACGCTGAAGCAGGAACGCGTGAAGGTGAGCGACGTGAAGGGCGCAATCGAAAAAGCGTTGAGCACGGGGTAAAAAAAGAGACCGGAGGCATATCCTCCGGTCTCCTTGCTGCTTGCTTAAGGATAATCAATTCGAGGCATAATTCTTTAGGAGCTTTTCAAGTCTTCTGAGCCAGCAAACGAATTGTCTCGTCGCATCCCTAGTTCGAAGGTTGTACTTACCGGAACTACCAAGGAGCGGATGATGCCATCTGCCCTCTCCGGTTGCCTCTGGTGGACAGTAATAACACCCCAATTCCTTCGCAACGTCTTCCGCGTCTCGCAAGGAACATCCTTGCTTCAGCTCTTTCCATTTCTTCACGGTCTTTCCCTTTCTAGTACAGCGCCATCTATCTTGGTAGGGCGGAAGGTGGCAATCTTCCGTGATGCCGAACGACGGCACCAGATTCGCATCTCTTCATTTTTAAACACGATACAAACCCCCAGCTTTGAATCCGCACTCGGACCCATTTGGTATTGTAACTATCTCGGCGGCAGAAGTCAAATTTTGCTTGAAAATTGTTAGAAACGGTGCCTGTTGCACAATCGCGATAATCGTAACTAATTATATGATCACTCTGCTTTTAGCAGCAAGGATGGCTTGACCACTACCAAGAGCTGACTAAGCCTCGCGGAAGGCCTAAACCAGTTTTCGCATTAAGCCGAACGTGGCGAGTGCGATGCGGGCCGGTATTGCTTTGAAACCCGCCGCTTGTCGGGGCCTTGCTGGTGCGTATAATTTCGTCGCCTGCCATGACCGCTTCCACCTGCCGTCCATGATGAGTCCGGCCACACCCGTTGCCGAGCTTCGCACCGCTCAGTTCGAGCGGTTGAAGTCGCTATTGGCCGAGGTTCTGCCGGGAAATCGGTTCTACTCCGAGAAGTTCGCCGCCGCCGGTATCCGCCTCGGCGATTTGCATTCCTTTGAAGACCTCCAGCGTCTGCCGTTCACCTGCAAGAATGAACTTGCCGCGAATCAAGAAGCCCACCCGCCTTACGGAACCGCCCTCAGCTATCCGGTCGAGAAGTATAGCCGGCTGCACCAGACTTCCGGCACCAGTACGGGTCGCCCCCTGAAGTGGCTCGACACGCCCGAATCGTGGGAAGCCGTGCTCCACTGCTGGATGATCAGCTTTCCGTTCATGGGGCTGACTCCACAGGATCGCGTCTTCTTTCCGTTTTCGTTTGGGCCGTTCATCGGCTTCTGGAGTGCGTTCGAGGCGGCGTCGCGGTTCGGGGCACTCGTGATTCCCGGCGGCGGCATGACGAGCACGGCTCGGTTGCGCTTCCTGTTGGAACAGGAAGCGACGGTCGTGTTCGCCACGCCGACGTATGCCTTGCATCTGGCGGAACTCGCGGCGAAGGAAGGCATCGACCTCGCGGGCAGTTCCGTGCGAATGCTCGTGGTCGCGGGTGAACCGGGCGGCACGATTCCAGCCACGCGAACGCGCATAGAACAGGTCTGGGGTGCCCGCGTCTTCGACCACTACGGCATGACGGAGGTCGGCCCCGTGGCGGTGGAGACTGTCGATGCACCGGGGCAGATGGTGCTGCTCGAATCGGAATACATCGCGGAGGTGCTTCCGGCCGGCGAGCCGAACGGCGTGAGCCGTCGGGTGATGGAGAATGAAGTCGGCGAAGTCGGCGAACTCGTTCTCACGAACCTGGCCCGCACTGGGAGCCCGCTGATTCGCTACCGGACCGGAGACCTCGTGCGCGTACTTCGCACGGCAGGCTCGTGGCGCAGCCTCGATGGCGGCATCCTCGGCCGCTGCGACGATATGATCCACGTGCGCGGGAACAACCTCTACCCCGCCACCATCGAAGCAATTGTCCGTCGATTTCCCGGCGTCGCCGAATACCGTATCCTGGTAGATCACAGAGGGCCGCTGGCCGACCTGCGGATCGAAGTCGAACCGGCAACCGATTGCGATGGTCGCGAACTGGTGGATGCCGTGAGCCGTGCCATTCGCGACGAACTGCTGTTTCGCGTGGACGTGAGTGCCGCCCCGCCGGGAAGCCTGCCTCGATTCGAGATGAAGGCCCGCCGCGTGGTCCGAATCTGAATGCCTTCGCCACGGAGCGGCCGTCTGATTTAGCCCTGGGCGGAAACCCCGGTACCTGCGGAGATCGACATGATCAGGATGCTCGGCGTTCTATCCCTGCTCGTCGTGTGCAGCACGGCCGAAGGTGGCGATTGGATTCACTGGCGCGGCCCGGAACAGAACGGCGTTTCGCGCGAAACCGGCCTGCCGGATAGCTTCGATCTGAAGCTCGGCCCGAAGGGCAACGTACTCTGGCAGCAGCCATATGGCGGTCGCTCCGCGCCGCTGGTTATGGACGGCAAGCTCTACCTAATCCAGGGCACTGGGGCTGGCGTCACCGAAGGCGAACAAGTCGTTTGCCTCGATGAGAAGACCGGCAAGCTGCTCTGGACCTTCCGCGTCAACGTCTTCCACACCGACATCGTGTCGAGCCGCCTCGGTTGGACCACGCTCACCGCGGACCCTGCTTCAAAGAACGTCTACGCCCACACCACGGCCGGCCTCATCCTGTGTTTGAATCCCGAGGGGAAGCTCGTCTGGTCGCGCAGCCTAACCGAGGAATTCGGCCGCATCAGCGGCTACGGCGGCCGCATCGTCAGCCCCATCTTCGACAGCGGCCTCTGTATCGTCGGTATGGTGAATTCGAGTTGGGGCGATATGGCTCGCGCCGCCAGCCGCTTCGTTGCCTTCGACGGCAAGACCGGGGAAGTCGTGTGGTGGGCCGATACCCCGAGCCCGATCAAGGGTACCTACTATTCCAGCCCGGTGGTCGGCGTCATTGGCGGGCAGCGGCTGCTCATCTCCGGCGGCGCGGACGGCTACCTCCACGCCTTCAAGGTTCGCACCGGCGAACGCGCCTGGAGCTACCGCTTCGGTGCTGGCGTCGTCAACGGTTCCCCCATCATCGACGGCAACCTCGTCTATTGCCACCACGGTGAGGAGAACCCCGAGGGCGGCCCCATCGGGCGCGTCATCTGCGTCGATGCGAGCCAGATCGACCCGAAGACCAAATCGCCCAAAAAGGTGTGGGAGTTCAATAAGGCGAAGCGGTTTGGGCTCGCCTCGGGAGCAGTCGCCGATGGCCGGCTCTACCTGCCCGACGATTCCGGAGAGCTGTTCTGCTTCGATGCCAAGAAGGGCAAGGTGCTGTGGAGCTTCCGCTACGGCACGGAGGTTCGCGGAGCGCCGTTGATCGCCGACGGCAAGCTTTACATTTTCGACGTGAAGGGCCGCCTGGTCATCCTCACGCTCGCTGGCGACAACGACCCGATCAACGATTGGGAATACAAGTTTCGCGATCCGAACGGCGGTTTGAACGAAACCAACGGCACGGTGATCGCCGTGAACAATCGGCTCTACTTCACGACCCGCACCGATCTGTTCTGCGTGGGCAAGCCGGGCGCAAAGGAGGATTGCGGCGCGTACAAGCCCATGCCTGCGGAGACGCCGTTCAAGGAGAACGCCATTGAGGGTGTGCGGCTCTTCCCGGCGGACGTGACGACCAAGGCGGGCGAGAAGGTCGCATTCAAGGTCGTCCTCATGGATGCGAACGGGCGCGAGGTGAAGAGCAATTTGCCCGACCCGCTCGCAAAGTGGAGCTTGCCGGTGCCGCAAGTTCCCAAGGCGAAGGATCCCGACCCGAGGGCACCGGCTCCGAAGGGTCCGCCCGCACTCCAGGGCGAGATCGCCGGCAACACCGCCGAGGGGGTGCTCGCTCTCAAGCCGGCCCCGCCCACGCAGCAAGGTTACGTCGAGGTGGACTTCGTCAAGACGGCGCGGGCGCGAGTTCGCGTGGCCGGCGGGCTGAGCTTGAAGCAGGACTTCACCAACGTACCAGTGGGGGCCGCGCCGGGCGGCTGGCTGAACGTGCAAAGCAAGTTCACCATCGTCGATCTGGAAGGCAACAAGGTCCTCTCGAAGGTGAACACCGACCCGAGGCCGCCGTTCGCCCGGGCCAACGGGTACATCACATCGTCGAACGCCGCGAACTACACGATCCAGGCCGACCTCCAAGGCACCGAAGTTCGCGACCGCATCCCGGACATGGGTCTCGTGAATAGCCGCTACACGCTGATCCTCGACGGAAAGACGAACGCGGAAATCAAGACGCGCGAACTCCGCATCGTGTCGTGGGAGGCGCGACCGCGCATCAACGTCGCGGTCGGGTTGGACTGGAAACCCGGCGTTTGGTACACCGCGAAGTTCGCGGTCGAGCAGAAGGAAAAGACGGCCCTGGTTCGCGGGAAGGTCTGGAAGGTGGGCGAGCCCGAGCCCGAGAAGTGGTCGGTTGAGTTCGAAGATTCGAGCCCGAACCGTGAAGGAGCGGCCGCGCTCTACGGTTACGTCTCGGATCCGCAGATTGCGCCCGAGAAGCCCGGCTCCGCCATCTACTACGACAACGTGATTCTGACTCCGAACAAGAAGTGAATTTCTGCTGCCGCTTGCGGCTTCGCGATCATCGCGAAGCCGCAAGCGGCAAGACCCCAACAGGGAACCCGAACCCATGACTCATTCGACTCCCATTCGACCGATGCTTTTCGGCGGGGCGATTCTGCTCATCTGCGGAGCCACGGCACTCGTGGCCTTGAACGCGAGCTCCGCGAAGCCGTCCGCGATTGCGGAGGACAGCCTCGCGGATCGAACCGACCACATCATGTTCGGCGGAACGCTCGACCGCAACATGGTGAACTTGAAGGCCAAGGACGTGCCGAGCAAGTTCAAGATCGACGATGAGAGTGCCGTCCTCTGGAAGGCGGACCTCGGTTCGCGTTCCTACGGAGGGCCGATCGTCGCCGGCGGTAAGATTTTCGTCGGCACCAACAACGAGCGGCCCCGCAACAAGCGCGACTCCGCCAAGAACGCCGACGGCGAGGAAGAACCCATCGACCGCGGCATCCTCATGTGCTTCGAGGAGAAGACCGGCAAGTTCCTCTGGCAGGCCGTATTCCCCAAACTTCCCGCCGGTCAAGTGGTGGACTGGCCCAAGGAAGGGCTCTGTTCCACGCCCTGCGTGGACGGCGACAAGATCTACTTCGCCACCAATCGCTGCACCGTGGTGTGCGTGGATGTGAACGGGCGGGCCAACGGCGTCCAGGGGATCGCGCGGAAGGGGTTCGAAGACCCGACCGACGCCGACATCCTCTGGGAATACGACATGATCAAGGAATTGAACGTGTTCCCGCACAACATGACGTGCTGCTCGCCGCTCATCGTCGGCGACATCATCTACGTCATCACCGCCAACGGAGTCGATGAAGGCCACTTCAACATTCCGGAGCCGGACGCACCCAGCTTCATCGCGCTCGACAAGAAGACCGGCAAGCTCCTCTGGAAGAAGAACTACCCGGGCCGCAACATCATGCACGGGCAATGGTCCAACCCCGCTTACGGCGAGATCGACGGCGTGCGGCAGGTCATCTTCCCCGGCGGCGACGGCTGGCTTTACAGCCTCGTTCCCGAGACCGGCGAGATCGTCTGGAAGTTCGACTGCAACGCCAAGAACGCCGTCTACGAACTCGGCGGCACCGGCACCAAGAACGACTTCATCGCCACGCCCGTGATCTACGACAACAAAGTGTACATCTCCGTGGGACAGGACCCCGAGCATACGGACGGCATCGGCAAAATCTGGTGCATCGCCCCCGGCACCAAGAAGGGCGACATCTCGGATGAACTCGTGGCCGGCGAAAAGAAGAACGCCGAGGGGAAGACTGAGATTCTCGGCAAGCCGAACCCGAACTCGGGCAAGGTCTGGTTCTACGGCGGCGAGGAGAAGCGGCCCTTCGCGGTTCGCGACTTCAAGTTCGGCCGCACCATGAGCACCGCCTGCATCGTGGACGACATCCTCTACCTCGGCGAACTGCCCGGCTACATCCACTGCTTTAACGCCAAGACCGGCGAACACTACTGGCAGTACGACACCAAATCGAGTACCTGGTGTTCGTGCTACTACGTGGACGGCAAGATCATGATCGGCAACGATAGCGGCGACCTCTACGTGTGGAAGCACACCAAGACGCCGGAGAAGATCGACGACATCGACGAGAAGGCCGAGAACCAGCAAGCGGCGAGGAAGTACCGCGCTGCGAAACAGAAGGAAGTCGCCGAGAAGTATCTGATCGCGAAGATCGAGTTCGACGCGCCGATCCGGAGTTCGACGCCGGTGGCCGCCAACGGCGTGCTGTACGTGATGACCGAGAAGACCCTGTTTGCGATCAAGCCGAAGAAGTGAGTTCGGTTGTGAGCCCAACCGCCGCTGCGGTTGGGCTTTCTCTATCCACAGATTTCAAGAGAGCCACCGTGATCGACACCCCTGGAAAGCCCGCCTCCGCGACCGGCGCGACGTTGAACGAGCGCGTGAAGAACGCCAAGGTCGCGCTCGACGCCCACGTTCGCGAGACGATGCAGTGGCACTTCAATCCCGAGACCGGCGCGCCCTTCTGGATCGAGAAGGCCAAGTCCTTCAAGTTCAACCCGCTCAAAGATGTGAACGCCTTTGAAGACATCAAACTCTTCGGCTTCTTCGAAGACGAATGGCTCCGCGGCGGCCCCGTGACCCGCTGGATTCCCAAGGGGCTTAAGGACAAACCGTGGTACGTTTTCGAAACGGGCGGCACCACGGGCATTCCCAAGAGCCGCGTCGTGGCGGACGACTTCCGCATCGACTACGAGATGTTCTCGGACACGCTGCCGGACAAGTTCTTCCCGAAGAACAGTAACTGGCTCATGCTCGGGCCGAGCGGCCCGCGGCGGCTGCGGCTCGCGGTCGAACACATGGCCCAATATCGCGGCGGCATCTCCTTCTGCGTCGACCTCGACCCACGCTGGGTCGTCAAGGTCATCAAGAAGGGTTGGATGGAGCACCTCAAGGCCTACCAGGAACACTGCGTCGATCAGGCCATGACGATTCTCTCGGCGGGGCACGACATCAAGTGCATGTTCACGACGCCGAAACTGCTCGACGCCCTTTGCCTGCGGTTGGAAAAGGAAGGCTCGAGCATTTCGAAGGCGGGCATTAAGGGCATCTTCTGCGGCGGCACGGAGATGACGTCGCAGTGGATTCGCTTCACGATGGAAGAGTACCTCGGGCCGGACGTGTACATCGCACCGACGTATGGGAATACACTGATGGGCCTGGCGGCGTCCGAGATGCCCAAGGCCGAGGACAACTTTAAGATCGCGTATTACGCGCCGCAGCCGCGGGCCGTGGCCGAGGTGGTCGAGTTCAAGGATTACGATGCATTGGTGCCGGTCGGCGGCACGGGTCGCGTGCTGCTGACGACGTTGACGCAGGAGTTCTTCGTGCCGCGATTCGCCGAGCGGGACGAAGGCGAGCGCGAGGCACCGAGCCAGAAGTATCCGTGGCACGGCGTGAGCGGCGTGCGGCCTTTCCACGAGATCGCGGCCACCACAACGGTGGGTGTATACTGAGTGGGGAGGTGGACGATGAACGACGAATCGACGGGCGAAGTGAAGGAAAAGCAGAAGCCGCAACCGCTGCCGTTCGAGCCGGACGGCGAGGTGCTGGACTGGGACTTTTACCAGCCTCCCCCGCCGCCGAGGCGTCGCTGGAGCGTGCAAGCTCGCGTCGTCTGGAAGGGCCGAGCGAAGCCAATGCCAACTCCCGATCCGGACGATGAGTGACGCCTCGAATGGACATCGCGAACTATCCCTGGTATGCCCCGACCTCGGGAGAGCATCTCGGACAAGGTGACATCTTGGAGTCCTGTACGGTTTTTCTTCCTCCCGACGAACTGGTTCGCGGCGAGCTGACTTCGGGAGCGTTTGAAGCGGAGGCGAGGGATCTGATCGTTCTCTCGCAATCGTGCGATCTCATTGAGAGGCGGGAGAAAGTGTCGGAGGTCGTCTGCTGTGCCATCTGGGAGATCGGTCAGTATTCTTCCGGCCACCTCAGCACCGCCAAGGGGCTCGAGGAGGTTCGTCGTGGCGTACTCCCCTCGTATCACATGCTGGCGACCTGCGAACTAGCGGGTTTCGAACGTGCGACTCGGATTGTGGACTTCCGACAGCTTTTCTCGATTCCGCTCGCCCTCCTTCGCCGTGAAGCAACGAATGCCTCTCAGCGCCTGCGTCTGCTCCCGCCGTATCGCGAGCACTTGGCTCAAGCATTCGCCCGGTACTTTATGCGAATCGGATTGCCGCTCGACATTCCTCCATTCCGTTAACAACAGCGTATCTAAGGAAACCCACTATGCTTCACATCCCCGTACTCCGCTGGGGCGAACCGTACAAGAGCCTCGAGACCGACAAGGTCGTTCACTTCATCACCGGCGAGGTGCTCGCCGAGGTCGGTCGGGCCAACCCCGCGCTCGTCGAACGCGACATGCGCTTCGCCCAGCGCGCCCGCGACGTGCTCCGCCAGATTCCCATCGGCGACCTCATGCAGATGATGAAGAAGGCCGGCGACCTTTATGCCACCGCGGAACTTCCCCTCGGCGACGGCACGCAGACGCCCGACCAGTTCGCCCGCATGCAGTCGGCCACCACCGGCCTCCCCGAACACATGTGCAAGTTCAACATGGAGAAGAACCAGTTCGTGTTGAACAACATGGAGAAGATCCTCGATTCGCTCACGCGCGGTCTCGATCTGAACATTCTGTCGAAGGGCTACGGGATCGAGGCGCGGGGCGTGCCGGTCAGTTATCAGTGCCAGTCGCCGGTGCTGGGCATGGTGCTGCCGAGCAATTCGCCGGGCGTTCACACGCTGTGGCTGCCGATCATTCCGATGCAGGTCGGGCTCGTGTTGAAGCCCGGCCCGCAGGAGCCGTGGACGCCGTACCGCATGTTCAACGCGTTCGTACAGGCCGGCGTGCCGAAGCAGGCGATTTCGATCTATCCGGGCCTCGGCGACATCGGTGCCGCCGTACTCAAGGAATGCCCGCGCAGCCTGATCTTCGGCGGCACCGCCACCGTCGAACAGTACAAGGGCAACCCCCGCGTCCAGGCGCACGGCCCCGGCTTCAGCAAGTTCATTCTCGGCGACGATAAGGTCGATCAGTGGGAGAAGTACGTCGACATCATGGCGGACAGCATTTACATCAACTCGGGCCGCGGCTGCATCAACTGCTCGGGCGTGTGGGCGAGCCGGCACACCGAAAAGATCGCCGAAGCGATCGCGGCCAAGATTGGACCGATCGCGCCGCTGCCGCCGGAGGATCCCAAGTCCGCCCTGGCGCCGTTCACCGTTTCCGGTCAAGCCGAAGGAGTGAACGCCGACATCGAGACGGCACTCAAAGAAGCGGGCGTGACCGACGTGACGGCGAAGTACGGCAACCGCATGGACAAGCGGGAACGCTGCGTGTACATGCGGCCGACGATCATGCACAGCGACAACCCGGACACGGCGATGTCCAAGAAGGAATATATGTTCCCGTTCGCCACGGTCGTGAAGTGTCCTCAGGAGAAGATGTTGGAGAAGATCGGGCCGACGCTGGTCTGCTCGGCGATCACGGAGGATGCGAAGTTCCAGCGGACGCTCATCGACGCGACGCACATCGACCGCCTGAACATCGGGGCGATGCCGACGATCAAGCTGAACTGGCTGCAACCCCACGAGGGGAGTATTGTGGACTTCCTGTTCCGGGCGCGGGCTTTCCAACACGAAGGACCGGTCAACGGTTGAGAGGAGTCGCGATGCCGTCGCCGTTTCCGGGAATGGATCCGTACTTGGAAGACCCTGGCTTTTGGCAGGGCTTTCATACGACATTTCTAACGGCGATGCGCGCCGCAATTACTCCCATGCTTCCGCCCGGGTTGTATGCCGAGGTGGAGCAGCACATCTGGTTCCGGGAGGAAGAGTGTGAGAGCCCCGAAGAGGTGACGACCAAATATGTGAAGCCCGACGATTACATTTTGGAAGGTCCTACCCTCAAGTCGGCGAATCGACGGTCGAAGTCGGGCGCTGTGGTTTGCACTCCGCCTTCCCATCACGCCACGATGCCCAAACTCGTCCGAGAAGTCGGCCAACATGCCGTACGCATTCGCGATCTCCGAAATCGAAAGGTGGTCACGGCTATCGAATTGCTGAGCCCTTCCAACAAGAATCCTGGAGCGGACAGGGAACGATACTTGCTAAAACGCGATGACTTCATTGCCAATGGCACGAATATGGTCGAGATCGACCTGCTCCGTTCCGGTCATCGATTGCCGATCAACCTTGTTCCCGATGGCGACTATTACGTGTATGTAACGGATGCAGCATTCTACAACGAGGTCGCCATTTGGGTGTTCACGGTTCGCGACCCGATGCCTGCAATTAAGATTCCCCTGAAGTCCGAGCAGGCTCCGCTCGTGTTAACACTCCGTCCGTGTCTCGATCGAGTCTACGAGGAAGCGAACTACGGTCCTCAGCTCGATTATTCGCTCCCGCCCGTGCCGCCTCTTCGTTCCACCGATGCCGTGTGGGCCGCGGATCGCCTCAAGAAAGCCTCTCGCAAAAAGAAGAAGTAGCCGAGCATGAGCGGACCTGCGACAATACCGGCAGCGAGTAGCGGGCGAACGCGTTCGCCTGCTGTGCCAGCGTTCGACTACCTCCCGCTCGGTCGCGTCATCTTCGAACCTGGCGGGCTCGGCCGCATTGGTGAAGTCGTTCGCGATCTGGGTGGCCGCCGCGTTCTGCTCGTCACCGATCCGGGGCTCGAACAGGCTGGACATCCCAAGCGCGCCGAGCAGGCGATTCGTGATGCGGGCCTGGAAGTCTTCACCTTCGACGGGGTGAAGGAAAACCCGACCGAGCGCGAAGTCGCGGCCGGGGTCGTCTTCGCCCGCAGTCACGCCATCGATTCCATCGTCGCGGTCGGCGGCGGCAGCAGCATGGATTGCGCGAAGGGGATCAACTTTCTACTGACCAACGGCGGCCGCATGGCCGACTACCGAGGCTTCGGCAAAGCGACCAAATCGATGCTACCCTCGGTCGGCGTTCCGACCACCTCGGGCACCGGAAGCGAGGCTCAGTGTTATGCGTTGATCACCGACGAGAAGACCCACCTCAAGATGGCCTGCGGCGATAAGAAGGCCGCTTTCCGCGTCTCGATCCTCGATCCGGAAGTGACGCTCTCGCAGCCGCGATCCGTAACCGCGACGACGGGCATCGACGCGGTAGCTCATGCACTGGAGTCGCTGGTTTGTTTGAAGCGGAATGCCTTCTCGGAAATGTGCTCGCTTACGGCGTACCGGCATCTCGAACCGAATTTCGAGCGGGTCATGGCTCACCCGAGGGATCTGGCGGCGCGGTCGGCGATGCTCCTCGGCGCGCACTTCGCGGGAATGGCCATCGAAAGCGCGATGCTCGGCGTCTGCCATAGCTGTGCCAATCCGCTGACCGCCCACTACGGCATCACGCACGGCGTTGCCATCGGCGTGATGCTGCCTCATGTGATACGATTCAATGCGGGCGATCCCGCCGCGGCGAAGCTCTATTCGCAAGTGGGCGGTTCGCCGGAGCGGCTTGCGAGTCGGGTCGAAGAATTGCTGTCGCATGCCGGGTTGCCGAAAACGTTGAAAGAATGCGGCGTCTCGGAGACTATCCTCCAGTTGCTGTCGGAAGAAGCGAACGAGCAGTGGACCGCGCGGTTCAACCCGCGACCGGTGGGCCACGCCGAGATTCTGAAGCTGTACCAGGTCGCGTGGTGAACGCTGAGCCGCTTGCGGCTTTGCAATTTCCTACGATCGCACAGGCCCTCGCGAAGCCGCAAGCGGCCCCGCGAGACTCCACGAGAACCCCGATGAACCGCTTTGCCTTCGCCTCAATGGCTTGCGTTGTCCTCGCGAGCGCATCCTCCGCCGATTGGCCGCTGTTTCGCGGCGATCCGCAGATGTCTGGGGTCGCGCCGCCCAATCCGACGCCGTTCCCGGACCAGCTCGAAGAGAAGTGGACCTTCAAGACCGGCGATTCCATCGAAGGTGCCCCCGTTACCGTGAAGGGCGTCGTCTACGTCGGCTCCTTCGACAAGCATTTCTACGCCATCGATCTTGCCACCGGCAAGCAAAAGTGGAAGCTGAAGCTCGGCCACATTAAGGCCTCGGCCGCCTTCAAAAGCGACCGCGTCTACGTCGGCAACCTCAACGGCGACTTCTACTGCCTCGCCGCCGCCGACGGCAAGGAACTGTGGAGGTTCGAGACCGGCGGCGAAATCTCCTCCGGCTGCAACTTCCACGGCGACAACATCCTCATCGGTTCCCACGATTCCACGCTCTACTGCCTGGATTCGAGCGGTAAGAAGATCTGGGAGGTGAAGACCGATGGCCCCGTGAACGGCTCGCCGGTCGTCGTGGGCGATACCACGTTCGTGGCCGGCTGCGACAGCGTGCTGCACATTCTCGATGCGAAGACCGGCAAGGAACTCGGCAACGTCGATCTCGGCGGGCAAGCTGCCGCTACCGCTGCCGTCAACGGCGATTTCGCCTTCGTCGGCACCATGACCAACACCGTCGTCGGCATCGATTGGAAGAACCGAAAGAAGCTCTGGTCGTTCGAGACACCGAAGCGGTCGCAGCCGTTCTACTCCTCGGCGGCGATTGCGGACGGACTCGTAATCGCCGGGAGTCGCGACCAACGGGTGTATGCACTCGACCGCAACACCGGTAAGGAAGTTTGGAACGTCGAGACCGATGGAATGGTGGACGGCTCGCCGGTCGTGGTGGGCAATCGCGTTTACGTCGGCTGCATGTCGAAGGACGGAAACTTCTACGTGCTCGACCTCAAAACCGGCAAGAAGTTACAGGAGTTGAATCTCGATTCGGCCGTGGTCGGCTCCGTGGCCGTCGGGCCGGACTGTATATTAGTGGGAACGGACAAGGGAATGTTGTACTGCCTCGGAACGAAGTCGAAGTGAAGCGTCTGGCCGCTTGCGGCTTCGCGATGAGGTCGACTTTTTAGACTCGGATCAAAGCATGACGACCACCGCACCCGACCAAGAAAAGACCGGCCTCGGCAACTACTTCATCGCGAACTATCCGCAGTTCTCGTTTTGGAAGCCGACCTACCTCCCCGATGCCGAAGCGGCCCTGAACGGCCCGCCGAAACCCGGCGTGCCGCTCGGCCTTTACCTGCACATTCCTTTCTGCCGAAAGCGCTGTAAGTTCTGCTACTTCCGCGTCTACACCGACAAGAACGCCCGCGACATCGAGACGTACCTCGACGCGATCATCCAGGAAGTCGAACTCCTCAGCCGCACCGCGTGCGTCGGCGGTCGGCCGCTCGATTACGTCTACTTTGGCGGCGGCACGCCCTCCTATCTCAGTGCCGCGCAACTCGATAGCATGATGAATCGCCTGCGCGCGATCATGCCGTGGGACCATGCCCGCGAAGTGACCTTCGAATGCGAACCCGGTACGCTTCAGAAACACAAGCTCGAAACGCTTCGCGCCCAGGGCGTCACGCGGCTCTCGCTCGGAGTCGAGAACTTCAAACCGGAAATTCTCCAGTACAACGGCCGGGCGCACCTCGAAGAAGAAATCTACCGGGCTTTCGGCTGGGCCCGCGAACTCGGCTTCCCGCAAATCAACCTCGACCTCATCGCTGGGATGGTCGGCGAAGACTGGGACAACTGGAAGACGTGCATCGCCAAGACCATCGACCTCGCCCCGGATTGCGTCACGATTTATCAGATGGAGTTGCCTTACAACACGGTCTTCTCGAAGGAACTGAAGATGCTCGGTGCCGACGAGCCGCAGATGGAGATCGCCGACTGGCCGACGAAGCGCGCGTGGGTGCAGTACGCCTTCGACGAACTGAAAAAAGTCGGCTACGAGGTATCGAGCGCCACGACCGTGGTGAAGGACAAGGCCCGCACCAAGTTCGTTTATCGCGAAGCGCTGTGGCGCGGCGCAGACATGTTCGGTACCGGCGTCGCCTCGTTCGGGCACGTCAACGGCGTTCACATCCAGAACGTCGACACCTGGGAAGCCTACCTCGAGAAGATCGAGAAGGGCGAGTTGCCCATCGGCCGAGCCTTCCCCACGCTCGAGCGCGATCGCCTCATCCGGGAGATCGTGCTGCTGCTCAAGACCGGCCACCTCGACGTGCCGTACTTCCAACAGAAGTACGGCGTGGACATCCGCGAAGAATTCCAGCCCGCGCTCGCCAAGTTGCAGGAAGAAGGCTGGCTCACCGTGTCCGGCGACAGCATCGACACCACGCGGGAAGGCCTGCTGCAAATCGATCGCCACCTGCCGATCTTCTTCGACCCACAGTACGTAAGCAGCCGTTATACCTGATCTCGCCGGGCGGGTGCGGTACACGGTTTGTAAGGGGAAGGCGACACACGAGGATTTCCCGTGGAACGGAGCCAAGATCCTGGTGGAAAAGTTCAAGGCGGTGATCAG
>JAYTUG010000525.1:0-4039 GCA_043744695.1 Gemmataceae bacterium | reverse complement strand
TGGGGTTGATGCGCCGGCTCACGAGGGCCGTGGTTTCGAGGAGCTTGCTGAGGCCGTGCAACGCGAGGAAGTGCGGCTGCAGCGGGATGAAGACTTCGTCGGACGCGGCGAGTGCGTTGAGGGTGAGTACGCCAAGCGACGGCCCGCAATCGGTGAGGATGAAATCGAAGGGCTCGGCATCCTGCGCCATCGCTTCCCTTAAAATCACTTCGCGGCCCACGATGCCGGCCAGTTCGACTTCCGCGGCCGCGAGGTTGATGTCGGACGGCACGAGCCACAGGTTCTCGTCTACTTGCTTGCGCACGGAGGCGATCGGCTTGTTGCTTACCAGCACGTCGTAAACGGAAGGGAGCGTGCCGTCCGGTTCGATGCCGAGGTGCGTGCTGGCGTGCGCTTGCGGGTCGAGGTCGATGACGCACACGCGTTTACCGGCGGCGGCGAGCGCGGCCGCCAGGTTCACGGTGGTCGTGGTCTTGCCCACGCCGCCCTTTTGGTTGATCACCGCAATCCGTCGCATGATGAGCTCCCCAAAGCCCACCGGTGGCAACCGGTGGGCTTTCGTTCTTGCCGCAATTCCGAACAGCCTTATAACTTTCTCCACCTCTCCCCGACCAGCCCAAACGCATCTTCGCGCCCTGGTTCGGTTCGTAATCCCAGCCGCACCGCACCCGAGGAGCCACCATCGATGTCGAACGCGCGCCAGACCGCGATCCAGACGATCGCCACCACCGAGTACGATCTGAACCAGATCGATTTCCGCTCCGTCCCTTTGAAGGACCTTTTCGGAGCGAACGTTTTCAACGAGGAAGTGCAGAAGGCCCGGCTGCCGAAGCCGGTCTTCAAGGCACTCCAAAAGACGATCAAGCAGGGAGCGCAACTTACGGACCCCGCCGTGGCCGACGCGGTGGCCAGCGCGATGAAGGACTGGGCGCTCGAACACGGCGCGACCCACTACACGCATTTGTTCCAGCCCATGACCGGCCTCACCGCCGAAAAGCACGATAGCTTCCTCAGCCCGACCGGCACGGGCTCCGCCGTCGCCGAGTTCAGCGGCAAGGAACTGGTCAAGGGCGAACCCGACGCATCGAGCTTCCCCTCGGGCGGCATCCGCGCCACCTTCGAAGCCCGCGGCTACACCGGCTGGGATCCCACCAGCCCCGCCTACATTCGCGAGAATCCGAACGGTGCCACGCTCGTCATCCCAACGGTCTTCGTCTCGTGGACCGGCGAAGCGCTCGACAAGAAGACTCCGCTGCTCCGCTCGATGGAAGCCCTCTCGGTTCAGGCGCTCCGCATCCTCAAGCTCTTCGGCAACACCGAATGCAAGAAGGTCTTCACCTCCGTCGGCCCCGAGCAGGAATACTTCCTGATCGATAAGAACTTCCTCATCGCTCGCCCCGATCTGCTGAATTGCGGCCGCACGCTGTTCGGAGCCAAGCCTCCCAAGGGCCAGGAACTGGAGGATCAATACTTCGGCACCATCCCGGAACGCGTGATCGCCTGCATGGCCGATTGCGAAGCGGAGATGTTCAAGCTCGGCATCCCCGTTAAGACGCGGCACAACGAAGTGGCTCCGAGCCAGTACGAGATCGCCCCGATCTACGAAGACTCGAACCTCGCCACCGACCACAACCAACTCACGATGGACGTGATGCGGCGAACGGCCGAGAAGTACGGCCTCGCGTGCCTGCTCCACGAGAAGCCCTTCGCCGGGATCAACGGCAGCGGCAAGCACAACAATTGGTCCATGGCCACGGACACGGGCGAGAACCTGCTCAACCCCGGCGATACGCCGCACGACAACGCTCAGTTCCTCGTCTTCTGCGTCGCGGTGATCCGCGCCGTGGCCAAGTATCCGGAACTGCTCCGCGTTAGCGTCGCCAGCGCGGGCAACGACCATCGCCTCGGAGCGAACGAAGCCCCGCCGGCCATCATTTCCATCTTCCTGGGCGACCAACTTCAAGACGTGATCGACCAACTCGAACGCTCCGACCTGAAGAGCACGAAGCCGGGCGGGTTCATGGAAGTGGGCGTGAGCGTGCTGCCGAAGCTTCCGCGCGATGCCGGCGACCGCAACCGCACCAGCCCGTTCGCCTTCACGGGGAACAAGTTCGAGTTCCGCGCCGTCGGTTCGTTCTTCTCCATCGGCGGGCCGAACGTCGTGCTCAACACGATCGTCGCCGAGTCCATCGACTTCATCGCCGGGCAACTCGAAGCTTCCATCAAGGGCGGCAAGGATCTCAACAAGGCGATCCAATCGCTGCTTCCCGGGATCCTCAAGGAATCGAAGAAGGTCGTGTTCAACGGCGACGGGTACTCCGAGGAATGGCAGAAGGAAGCCGAGAAGCGCGGCCTGCCGAACATCAAGAACTCGGTCGATGCCTTCCCGGTACTCATCCGCAAGGACACGATCGAACTCTTCGGCAAGTACAAAGTGCTCAGCGAGCGGGAACTGCAGAGCCGCTACTTCATCTACTGCGAGAAGTACGTGAAGGAAGTGGTGATCGAATCCAACATGATGGTGATGATGGCGAAGACGATGATTCTGCCGGCGGCGTTGCGGTATCAGGCTGAAGTCGCGATGGCAGTGAACGCCACCAAGGCCGCGGGCGTGGACAGTGCCGCTCAACTCGAAGCCTTGAAGGATCTGACCGGCGTACTCACCAAGTTCCAGGGAGCTTTCTCGGCCCTTTGCACCGCGACTCACCACCATCCGGAAGGCGACTTGTTCGCCCACGCCAAGTACATCAAGGAAAGCGTGTGCCCGAAGATGGAGGAACTTCGCGCGCTCGGCGACAAGCTCGAATCGATCGTGGCCGACGACCTCTGGCCGCTGCCGACCTACCGCGAGATGCTGTTCATCAAGTAACGCATTCCGTCGAGTTGAAAACCGCCCGCCCGATCCGTCGGGCGGGTTTTTTTTGTCGCACGCTTCCGATTTACTTTGCACCCCGAGACCCCCACGCCGATCTGAAGGCCGTGATCTCGCTGGAGACCGAACGCCGCAGCGAGGAGGAAGAACGGGAAGAAAAGTAAGAGTGATTCCCCGCATCGGCTCGATCAATAAGGCACGAGCACCGTGTACGTGTACTTGAGCTTCCGTTCCTCGCCCGCTTTCAGCGGGAGCGTCCAGAGCAGTTCGTTCCGCTTGTTCACCGAATTGACGCCCTCCTCGCGAAGCGAAGCCTTCGGGGCTCCTTCCGCCGTCACGAGTTCGCCTGAGAAGCGACGGCGAAGCACCAGTGAGATTCCTTCCTTACGGTGGTTGCTCACCGCGAGTTCACCCTCCACGGTGCTCTTGCGGAACTGGCGGCCACCCATCCAAATCACATCGCGGGCCGCGGCCAGTTCCTTCCCTTGCGATTCGTGTTCGATCGACCGCGTGCGAACGCTCAGGGCCTTGTTCACGCGGAGCACCATCTCTTCTCCCGCGTTCACCCAGTAGCTGGTGCGCTGGCCGTTGAACTCGCCGCCGGACGCGACCATGGCCGGACCGGTGGTCATGGGGAAGGCGAGCGGATTCTTGAACTTGAGCGCGTCCCAGGCCGAGTCGTCGTCCGCGTCCGTTCGGTCTTTCTGCTGGCCGAACTCGTTGCGATTGTCCGGCACGAGCCATTCGACGATGCGTTCGTAGTCGGTCTTGCCCGAGGCCACGGAGAGTGAGAGCGTTTCGCCCTCGGATAGCGAGCGCTTGCCGATCGACTGGTAGTGCAGGTCCACGCCTTCACCGGTGGGAATCGCGCCGAGACCAGGGAACTCGTTGCCTGTCGGGTTGTAGTTGATCCGCGTGTTCTGCAAGGAGATGCCGTTGCCCAAGCTGTCGTTGTTGTCCCGGCCGCCGGAGCCGGCGAGTTCCTGCATGAACGCGGCCCAACTCGTGCGCGGCGCAAGCGGCGAACGCACGTGGGCAAACTGCACGCTCGGGTACCCGGAGATCAGTCGCACCTCGGCGTCCTTCAGGTCCGCGAGTTCGTTCCGCACCACGGCGTTCTGTTCGAGCGAAAGCGTCTTCGGGTTCGAGATGTCGATCTTGTAACTC
>JAYTUG010000524.1:0-15954 GCA_043744695.1 Gemmataceae bacterium | reverse complement strand
CCCGCGCTTCCGTGGAACTGAGGCGCGTCGAAGGTCGCGGCGGTTCCTCTTCGCGGACCACTCGCAGCATCTCCATCAAGGCGACCTTGCGAAATCGTTCGCGCTCAATAGGAGTCGTGCCGGTCAGGAGTTCGTAGAGGAGCACGCCAAGCGAGTAGACATCGCTGCGGGTGTCGATGTCGAGTTGGTTGAAGGTGGCCTGCTCGGGGCTCATGTAGGCTGGGGTGCCGACGACCTGCTCAAAACCGGTGTGCAGCGTCTTCTCGGTGAGGGGCGTGCCGATCGCCTTGGCCACGCCGAAGTCGATCACCTTCGGGACGGGTTTGTCGTCGTGGAGCGCGACCAGCACGTTCGACGGCTTGATGTCGCGGTGGATAATGCCCTTCTGATGTGCATGTTGGATGGCGAGGCACACAGGCACGAACAGTTCGAGGCGTTGTTTCGGCGTCATCTTCCGTGCGTCGCAGAACTCGGTGATCGGGGTGCCCTTCACGAGTTCCATTACGAAGAACGGCCGACCGGCGGCCGTCGTGCCAACGTCGAACACGCGGGCGATGTTCGGATGGTCCATCATCGAGAGCGCTTGCCGTTCCGCTTCGAAGCGGGCCACGACGGTCTTGGAATCCATCCCGGCCTTGATGAGCTTGAGCGCGACGAGCCGTTTGACGGGTTCGATTTGCTGGGCCATCCAGACGGCACCCATGCCGCCTTCGCCGATGGCTTGGAGGAGCTTGTACTTCCCGGCAATGATGGTGCCGGCCTCGGTGTCGTCGCCGGAGAGAGGCGTGGCGGAGCCTTCATACTGTCCGGTGCGGTCGGGCTCGTCCGAGTTGGACAGGCTAACGGAAGTGGGCGGCAGTTCGGGCATGGCACCAATGGTAACACGATGGCGTTTGAAGGCAATGGGGTCGTATATTGGTTCCAGAGCCCGCTTGGAGCCTCAGTGTCTCATTCCCTTCTCCTTCTGATCGGCGCGCGAGGCACGGGGAAATCCACCGTGGGTCGCGCCCTGGCCGGACGGCTCGGGTGGGCGTTCGTCGATGCCGATGAACGGATCGAAGGCGCGGCCGGGAAGACGATCGCCGAGATCTTCGCAGCCGAGGGGGAAGCGGGATTCCGCGACCGCGAAGCGACGATACTCGCGGAATTGTGCCAGCGCGAGAAGCAAGTTGTGGCGACGGGCGGCGGCGTCGTGCTGAGGCCTGCGAACCGCGAATTGTTGAAAGCGTCCGGGTTCGTGGCGTGGCTCAGAGCTTCGCCCGAAGCCGCATTCGCACGACTTCAAACCGACCCCACAACCGTCTCACGACGACCCAATCTCACGGACCAAGGCGGCATCGAGGAAGTGCGGACGCTGATGGCGGCCCGCGAGCCGCTGTACCGAGAATGTGTTGATTTCATGATCGAGACGAACGCGCTGTCGCCGGAAGCCGTTGCCGACGCTATCCTCTCGGCATGGAACTCTGGCTCAAAAGCACCACCATCTTCTGGTGCGTCTTCGTCGTCCTCCTCGGCCTGATGGTCGGGTCGTTTCTGAACGTACTCGTGGCGCGGTTGCCATTCGAGAAGAGCATCATTTGGCCCGGCTCGCGTTGCTTCTCGTGCCTCCAGCCGATCCGCTGGTTCGACAACCTTCCCATCATCGGGTACCTGCGGCTTCGCGGGAAGTGCGGGAAGTGCGGTGCCGCGTTCTCCAGCCGCTATCTCTGGGTGGAAGTGGGAACCGCGCTCGCCTTCCTCGCGCTCTTCGTGGTCGAAGTGCTTTACCCGTACCACAAGTTTCCCGACGCCAAGATCCTTGCGACGAACGCGCTGCCGCCGCTAGCGTCGCTGGCCCTGTTCGGCTACCACGCCTGCTTCATCAGCTTGCTGATTGCAGCCGCGTTGATCGACGCGGAGCATCGGATCATTCCGCCCGTGATTCCATACACGGGCGCGGTGATCGGGATCATCGGCGGTGCGTTGATGCCGTGGCCGTGGCCTCACCTGCCGAGCGTGGTTGGGGCGATTCCCACGGGGATCTTTTGGCAGTTGCCGGAGGTTCACGGGAAGATCGCAATCGGGGTGCAACCGTGGCCGTTTTGGGGGCCGCTTCCGGAGTGGGCCGCGGCTGGCACTTGGAAGCTAGGGCTGCTGAACTCGCTGATCGGTGCCCTTGCCGGTACGTTCGTGGTGCGCTGGATCAAGTGGCTGTTTGAAGTGGGCTTCGGCAAGGAAGCGCTCGGCTTGGGAGACGCGGATTTGCTGCTAATGGCCGGCGCGTTTTTGGGCTGGCAGCCGGCGGTGATATCGCTGTTCGTGGGGGCCTTCGCGGCCTTGCTCGTGTTCAAGTTGCCGAGTTTGGTGATGGGGTTCGTGCGCGGTTCGGCCGTGGAACACGAACTACCATTCGGGCCGGGCTTGGCGGTCGGAATCGTCGCCACCTGGCTCGCCTGGCCGTGGCTGGGACCGCGTTTGCAGGCGTTCTACTTCGACGCGATTACCTTCGGCATCGCCGTGGCCGTACTCAGCGTCGGGATGCTCGCGGCAGGGCTGCTGTTGCGAAGGCCCGAGGAGACGCCAGCTCCGGCGGAGACCGCCGCGAAGTGAACTCCGACTTACATTCGACGTAATTCCATGCTAGAATGCTGGTTGAGAGTGGCAGCTTCGATACACTCTCGTCAAGACCTCGGACCCTCCGCGGTTTTTCTCTCCTCACACGGCTCTGGAGAGTCGTTATGCCAATGTTACGGATGACCCGATCGGATCGCGAACGACGACCGGCCCACGCGACTGGTCAAGGATTGGCCTCGACTCTGGCACTGGGATTCGGCTTCGCACTGATCGGGATACTCGGCTGCGGTGCGGAATCGCGGGAACTCCCCGTCAATCCCGACGTCGTCGAACCCTCGCTCGTTTCGGAACGACCGTTCATGTCGAAACTTCCGGCGCCCCGCAGCGCGTGGATCGACTATTCCGCACGCGACCGCAAACTCACCTTCTACGACTTGCCGTCTTCGGGTCGCTGGATGGTCAAGCGATCCGACCGCGAAATGGCCTACCCCGTTGGCCCCGAACACATCCTTCCGGAAGGGTTGAATCCGACCGAAACGATGGTCTACTACACTCGCCCCGGTGGTCAAACATCCCGGCCCGTGACGCTGGCACAGATTCAAGCGGCACGCGACGAGCACGTCAGCATCCTCCGCTGAGCGAAGTCAATTCTGGGTGGCACCGGCATCCTGCCGGTGTGTCAGCCCTGGCTTGCGTCCTTCGCGGTTTCCTGCTCTTGTATCGGCCATGTTTCGAGACGTTTCTCACCTCTTGGCCCACAACCCACCCGGTCGCTACGGCGGAACGACCCTCGCGGACATCGACGGCGATGGCCGATTTGAATTGCTCGTGGCCTGCGTTAATGGTGCGAACCGCATTTTGAAATGGACGGGTGGCCAGCTTCGCGATGTGGCATCTCCGGCCGTTGCCGACGCCGACCGCTCGACCTTCGGGATCGCGGCAGGCGATCTCGATGGCGACGGCGAGGAGGAACTCTACCTCCTGAACCAAACGCAAGACCGCATCCTAAACCGCGATGCGGACGGGCAGTGGCTCGATCTGTTCGAACGACCCGAGAACCGCCAGCACCTCGCGGCCTCGAGTTCCTGCGGTCTCGCGACGCTCGACCGGCGCGGCACCGGACGCTACGGCTTCTTCGTTGCACAGGCGCTGCGGTCGCCGCGACTGTTCGAACTCGGATCGGATGGCGTGCTCGCGGAACTGGCACGGTCTGTCGGAATGATCCAAACCGTGCCGGCCGACAGCGTACTCGCGGCTCCCATTCACGGTGCCCACACGGATCTGATTTGCCTCGCCGAGCAAGGTGCCTCTGCCGTCTATCGCAACCTCGGCGACGGTACATTCGAATCGTGTGCCGAGCGCTGGAAGCTGGACATTCCGGAAGAACGAGGCTGCGTCATCGCGGCCGTGGACGCGGACGCCGATGGCCGGCTCGACCTGTTCCTCGGCAACTCCGACGGCCCGCACCGACTCCTCGTTCGACAGCCGGACGGCACCTGGCGCGATCGGGCCACACCTGCACTCGCCTTTCCCTCGGAAGTCGGTTCCTCGCTCGCCGCCGATTTCGACAACGACGGACGAGACGAACTCTTTCTCAACAATCGCGGCGAACGCAACCGACTCTTTCGCCTGCACGATTCCATCTCCATGCTCGATGTCGGCGACGCGGCCGAGCCGGACTCCGCGGGAACGGGTGCCGCGGTCGCCGACCTGGACGGCGATGGCGTACTCGAACTGATCGTCGCCCACAACGAACCCAGTGCGTCCCCCATCGCGATCTACAAGGCTCGTGGCGCGGTCGGGAATCACTGGCTGCGGATTCGGCCGCTCACGCGATTCGGCGCTCCCGCTCGCGGAGCACTCGTACGCGCTTCCGTCGAGGGCCGCATTCTCGTAAAGGCAATCGACGGCGGAAGCGGCGTCCGCTGCCAGATGGAACCGATCGCGCACTTCGGCCTCGGCCGATGCGATCGGGTCGAGTGGGTATCGATCGCGTGGCCGGATGGTGCCTCGCTGACGATGCCGAACCCCGATGTGAACTGTAACTATTCCGTGCCCTATCCGCGCGGGTGAGTCACACTCCCAACGCCTTCTGGTAAGCCTCTTCGTTGAAGCCCACGAGTATGGTCTTGCCGATGCGAATGGTCGGGGCGCGGAGGTTGCCGCTGGGACCGATGAGCTTTGCGAGCAAGGTCTCGTCGTCCGGTCGAGCCTTCTTCAAATGGAAGGTCTCGACCTTCTTCCCGCGCATCGCGATGAGCGTGTCGATTCCTTCCAACAAACTCAGAGCATCCGATTCGTCGTAGCGCACGGCGCGGGCATCGACCGTTTCCTTCACGGTCGCTTGCGTGCCGTCGAGGTGCGTCTTGGCGCGCTGGCACGTCACGCACGATTTGCGGAAGTACATCCAGTCGATCTTCGCAGGCATGGGTCACCTCGGGATTTAGGCCTGTTTGGGAACCGCGACCGCGGAAAAGACCCTCACCCACATTTCACCACAGAGGCACGAAGTTCACACAAAGAAACACAAGGATCGAGATGAAACTTGCACCTCTTTGTGCCCTTCGTGTGAACTTTGTGCCTTCGTGGTGAACTAGCGTTCACGAATCTTACACTTAGAAAACAGAACCTAACGTTGAAGGTCCAGCTCGAACGATTCGCGATCTTGAAATCGACCCGTCTCGGGATGATAGCTTCGCCGTAGGCCGTTCAACTTCCAGCCGTCGATGGCGTATTCGTGGTAGGCCCAGAGGTGCTCCTGGGCGGAACTTCCCACATCGATTGAAGGGAAGGGCTGGCCCGCACCGGCCGGGAGAACGTACCAGGCGTGCTTGTGGCCGTGAAGCCAGAGGTGGATGCCGCACTCGGCCATCGCGTCGCGCACGCGCTTCCAATCCACGAGGCGATGCCAACGGGCCTCGGGCTTGCGGGCCCGCGTGAGCAACGGGTAATGGCTGACGACGATCCGCGGGCCGTCGTCGAGTTTCGCAAGGAGTTGTTGGAAGCGCTGCAACTGCGCGTGCCCTACCTTCCCCGTCGCATCCCAGGGAAAGATGTTGGCCCGGGCCGAGTTCAAGGCAATGAGCCAGACGTGCCCGACCTTCCTCGCGAACGGATAGGTGTGCTCCGGATCGACGCGCTCGCCCTGCTGCCAGGCCGAGAAGGCGAACTCGAAGACGCGGCGACGGACCGCCCCAAAGGTATAAAGGTCGTGATTCCCCGGCACGGCGAGGCACGGCGGCAAGTTCGGATCGCCCACACCGAGCCGTTCCGCGGCTTCGTTCATTTCGCTTTCGAACGCCATGGTGGTCGCGTCGCCGGAGAAGATGAGGTGGTCGAGGGGGCGTTCGCGAAACTCGCGGCGCAGCGACTCCACCACTTCGTTCGCGAATCGGAAGCGATGCCGTCGACCGAGCACCGCGACGTTCACCCAGCCGGAGGCCCGCTTGCCAAAAAAATCGCGCACCCGCCAGCCGAGCCGCTCGCTCGAGAGGTGAACGTCGCTGAAATGAGCCAAACGAACCGCCATACGCCGTTCATCGGGTGAAGGAGAGCGATCCCCTAGTCAGGATAGCAATCGGGCGGCCGGGACGGCCGCGTTCCCAGGCTCACTTCCCCTTGAGGACCGTATCGAAGAGCTTGTACGCTTCCTCGCGCATCTCGTTGGGGAAGTCGTGCTGGCAATCGGGATGTTCCACCCGCAGGCGATCCTCGTGGCCGTACAGCTTGAAAATCGGCTTGGCGGCCTTCGCGATGCGGTCCACGCTCTCGTGCTTGAAGTTCGAATCCTTGAGCGGCGCGACGAGGAACGTGTGCCGCGGCGCGAGTGACCCAATCATCTCGTGGAAGTCGAACGGGATCTCGGCGAGGCGGCCTTTGTAGTCCGCAAGTTTCAGCATGTAGCGGGTCTGGCACCAGCCGCGTTCGGGCATCCAATTCTTCTCGTCGCCGCCGTAGTAGTCGAGGTACGAGTCCAGCCCGCAACTCGACGCGATCACCTTCAAGCGGGGGTCGAAGACGGCCGTGTAGACGGAGTTGTGCCCGCCGAGCGAGTGGCCGATTGTGCCCATCGCTTTCCCATCCACGAAGGGTAGCGATTCGAGGTAATCGAGCCCGCGCATGTTGTCCCACACGGCCTTGAGTGTGCCGCTCTCCCAGCCGAGTTTCTTGAGGTCCGGCTGGTATTTGGCGAGCAGCGGGTAATTCGGCGCGAGCGTGACGTACCCGCGTTCGGCGAGTTCCACGGCGTACTGCCGATTCTCCTTGCCGCCGAGCCCGACGACCACGCCGTGACCCACCGCGTCGTTGGTGGGGTGGAGGCAAAGAATCGCGGGCACCTTGGCTTCGCCCTTGAGAACCGCCTTGGGAATGCAGAGGTATGCGGGAACGCGGGAGCCCGGCTCCGATTCGTAGGAGATGAGTCGCCGCACGTACTTCCCGCAGTCCACCTCTTCTTCGACCTTCACGTTGAGCGGGCAGCGCTTCTCTTGGCCCGGCAACTTGCCCATCACGGTTTCCATGCCGCGCACGATCTCGGCGCGGCGCTTCGCCCAATCTTCGACCTTCTCGACCGGCTTGGGTTTGCCGTCGTCACCGCGATAGAGCAGCAGATTCTCGCGCGGCAAACGTGGAGCAGGCTCCGCGGTTTGCAACAGCGCGGCGAGGAACAAACACGTGCGAATCATGATGCCTCCGGGATGGTCGTTCACTTTCGGCGAAGTCGTTCCGCCACCGCCTGCTGCTTCACGAGTTCATTTTGTAGGTCGGCAAGCACCCAGGCGCGGTCCCTTCCTTTGTAGCGAGCCGGGTCGATCGGTTCGCCAATCGCGACGCCGATCGTGCTCGGGCCCGCTTGCAAGATCGGCGGCGACCAACTCGGCCACGTCATGTATCGATTCCACGCCTCGAAGCAGCCCGCGAGCCCAATCGGAACGATGGGGCACGTCACGCGTTTGATCAGGAGCGAGATGCCGGGTTTGAGCGGCTGCACTTCGCCGGTGTAGGTACGCTCGCCTTCGGGGAACATCAGCACCGCCTGCCCGAGCGCGAGACGTTCCATCACGGATTGGATGCCGTCCTTCCCGGCGTTGCGGTCGATCGGGATCGCGTTCAAGCTGCGGATCAGCGGTGCGAGCACGGGCACCTTGAAGAGCGTGCTGCGGGCGAGGAACGTGAGGTAGCGATTGTTCGAGGCCCCGATGAGCACGGGGTCGAGCATCGATTGATGGTTTGAAACGACGAGCACCGGGCCGCGAGCCGGCATGTTCGCCCGGCCGGTGTAGCGGTAGCTGAAGCCGAAGAAGTAGAACGGGAACGCCACGAGATTGGTGAAGTCGTACCAGCGGCGGCCGATCAGGCCCGGACGGTCGGACATCGGCGGGCCACCTCCGCTACGAGTTTCGCGATCACGTCGTCGGGGGCGAGGTGCGTGGTGTCCACGACGATCGCATCGTCCGCGGGCTTCATGGGCGCGAGTTCGCGGGCGGCATCGCGGGCATCGCGTTCGATCTGCTCCGTCAACACGTCTTCGAGCGAAACGGTCTCGCCTTTTGCAATCAGTTCTCGATGGCGTCGGGCCGCACGCATTCGCGGTTCGGCCGTGATGAAGAACTTGCACTCGGCATCGGGGAATACGAACGTCCCCTGATCGCGACCCTCGCAGACAAAATCGCGTCCGGAAGCGATTCGTCGCTGCTCCGCCGCCAGATAGAGCCGGACGCCGGGGATGACGGCAACCTTGCTCGCGCCCTGCGACGCCTCCGGAGAACGAATGAGGGAAGCGACATCCTCGCCGTTCACGAGTACGCCATCGGGCGGCATCTCGATGTGCAGCGCGGGCAGTTCCGCTTCCACCGCTGCCGCGTTCGACGGGTCGATTCCTCGGCGCAGGCACGCGAGTGCCACGGCACGGTACATCGCGCCCGTGTCGAGGAACTCGAAGCCGAGCCGTTCGGCCAGGAGCGCGGCCGCCGAGCTTTTTCCGGACCCGGCGGGGCCGTCGATCGTCACGATCATGAGCGAGGCCGAGTGCGAGGAAGCGCGGATTTCACACTCGAAACGATATGCTCAATGCGGCCCGTGGAACAGGGTTCGTCTCGGTCATGCCGCTCGGCGAGAATTCGCGTCGCTGAGTTCGTTCAGCATTTCGCCGTTGAGCACCGACTCGAGTTCTCCGAGTACGCGGCCGGCAGTATAGCCATCGAACACGCGGTGGTCGAACGCGAGTTGCACGGTCATCTCGCCTTGCCGATTCACGCTGTCGTAGAACAAGTTGGACGTGATCGGGATCATCGTCTGGACGAGTTTGACACGCAACAGGGCCATGGAATTGACGCCGTAGGTGCCGAAGAGCCGGCCTCGCGTGAGCCCGGAGCCGAACATGCCCACGTTGAGCATGAGACGGCGGAGCGGACGGGGCAGCCGCGTCGTTCGCATCAGGCGGCGGTAAGGGCCGATCGATTCGAGCGGAGCATTTTTGAACGCGTCCAGCTTGCCTTGAACGGCATCGAGCGAGAGCCGCTCCGGATAGAGCATCGGGGCGAAGAACACGGCTCGCTCGCCGTGGAGTTCCCGTTCCACCACGATCGAAGCCACGCTGTAGGGTGCCTCGTAGAAGTGGGGCCAAGGGTACGGCATGTACGCCCAGCGCATCTCGGGGATCCGCATCGACACCGTCGCCATCGCCTTGACGACGAGCGTTCCCCACCCGATGGAGAGTTGGGTGCGCTTGCGGGCGTCCGCGACGGCCCGGACGCGCAGCGTTCGCTCGACGGCGACCGTCGGAACCCCCGAGGCGAGGTGCATCACGTCCGCCATCCACTTCCGAGGAAGGGACAGGGGCACGTTACGACCCCGCTCGCTGTTCATCTCGAATCCCCGATTTGGCAACGCGCGAAGCGTACCCGCCCTGCCAGTTCGTGCCTAGGGCATTCCTCGGCCGAGGCAGACCTGGAGTTTGGCACTCGCAGCTTTTCCAGGCGAACCGGCGACGTCAGTCGACGGGTTGGAGGTTTCCAGGCGAACCGGCGACGTCAGTCGACGGGTTGGAGGTGCAACCGGAGGTGCAACCCGGCGACTGACGTCGCCGGTTCGCCAAAACCCCATCGGCTGAGGTGCCTCGCGCGAATTAAGAAGCTCGCTATGTCAGCGACCAATCCTTGCGCTGGCGGCTCGACGGAATGTTCAACATCTTGCGGTACTTCGTGACGGTGCGACGAGCCACCGGGTACCCGGCGTCGTTCAGCTTGGTCACGAGTTCCTCGTCCGAGAGCGGGCTCGCCTTGTCTTCGTCGGCAATCAGTTCCAGCAGCTTCTGCTTCATCACTTCGTATGCGACTTCTTCGTGCGTCTGATCGTTGACCTTGCCGCCGCCGAAGAATCGCTTGAGGGGGAAGACGCCGCGCGGAGTCTGGACCCACTTATCGTCCACGGCGCGGCTCACGGTCGTGACGTGAACCTTCACGAGGTCCGCGATCTGCTGCATCTTGAGCGGCTGAATGTGCTCGGGGCCAAAGTCGAGGAAGGCCCGCTGGTGGTTGATAATCGCCCGCGTCACTTTCAGCAGCGTGTTGCGGCGCTGCTCGACGGCGCTCACGAGCCACTGCGCGGATTGCAGCGATTTGCGGAGCTTCTCGCGGGCCTCGTCGCTCAGGTCCTTCGATTTATAGAGCTCGAAGTAGCGCTTGCTCACGCGGATGTTCGGCACCCAATCGTCCACGAGACGGGCCTCGTAGTCGCCGCTATCCACGCGCTCGACGATCACGTCCGGAATCACGCGCTGCGTCACGTTCTCGGCATACTTGAGCCCCGGCTTCGGGTCGAGTTGGTGCAGGGCCGCAATCGCCTCCTGGATCGTGGCGATGTCGAACCGCGTCGCCTTCTGAATCAGCGGCATGCGGTTCGCGCCGATGTCTTCCAGATGGTTGCGAACCAGGATGCGCAGGGCATCGCAGCAGGGCGTGTCCGGCCCGATTTGCAGGAGCAGGCATTCTCGCAGGTCGCGGGCACCGACTCCCGCCGGGTCGAGCTTTTGCACCACGTGAACGAGTGCGTCTTCGACTTCCTCCGCCGTCAGGAGTTCGTCGTAACTTTGCGCGATCTCGCCGAGTGAAACGGAGCGGAACACCTCGGCCTCGGAACCTTCCTCTTCGCGCTTGCCGCGATCCTTGCGAACCTTGATCCGCGTGCCGATGTAGCCGGTGCGGTCGATGTAGGTGCAGATGTGCTTGGCGAGTTTCATCTGATCGTCGGCCAGTTCCATTTCGCCGAGTTGATCCGCGAGGTGATCCTGGAGCGACTGTGGGCGATCCGGCATGTTCGCCATCGCGTCCAGCTTGCGGTCGCCTTCTTCGGACAAGGCGGAGCGGCTCCCGCGATGCTCTTCGTTGAAGTGATTGTCCCAATCTTTGTTGAGCGCTTCGAGCCGGCTGAATTCGAGGTCGCCGGTGTCGTCGTGCTTCATCGGCGCGTCGGGATTGAACTCCTTTACGGGCGAATCGTTCTGTTCGCCGAGGTGTTCGATCTGTTCCAGGAACGGATTCTTCTGCAACTCGTCCTCGATCTTCGTGTGGAGGTCGACGATGGTGAGTTGCAGAATTTCCATGGACTGGATCATCCGCGGCGCCAGGATCATTTTCATGTCCGGCCGCAACGACAGATCCATTCCGAATCGCATTCCGCTCATCGGCTCCATCTCCGAGGATTCAAAACGTTCGCCGGCCTTCGAGGGCATCGACCAGCATCTGCGCGTTGGCCAATTCGAGGGACGAACCGCTGGGCAATCCGCGGGCCAACCGCGAGACGGCCACTCCCGTACCGGCCAAGAGATTCGAGGCGAAGAGTGCCGTGCCGTCGCCTTCGAGAGTCGGGCTCGTCGCGAGGATGACCTCGCGAACGCCGCCGCGGCGGACCCGCTCCACGAGCGGGCCGAACGCGAGTCGCTCGGGGCCCATGCCGTCGAGTGGGGCCAAGCGCCCACCGAGTACGTGATAGAGGCCCCGGAAGCTGCCCGCCCGTTCGAAGGCCGTCACATCGCGAGGTGCCTCGACCACGCAAATAATCGAGGCATCCCGGCGGCGATCCGAACAGACTGGGCAAAGCTCCTGATCCGTTAGGTTGAAGCATTCCTTGCACGGTCGAATCTTCTCGGCCACGGCGCGAAGCGCATCCGCGAGCCCGAGTGCGTGGCGTCGGTCGCCCGAGATCAGAAAATGCGCGATCCGCTCGGCGCTCTTCGGGCCAATCCCCGGAAGCTCGGCCAACTCCTCGAGCAAGCGCTGGATCACACCACTCGGTTCGGACAATTCGAGACCCTCGTTCAGAATGAAATCTGCAATCGCGAATCAACCCATGCCGGGAATCCCACCGCCTCCGAGCATCCCGGGCGGCAAGCCGATGTTCTGCGCCATCTTGGCCGATTCCTGCGCGAGTTGCTCGCGAACCTTGAGCAGCGCCTGATTGGTCGCGGCGGCCACGAGGTCTTCGAGCATCTCGCGGTCGTTCAGTTGCATGGCCTCTTCGGAGATGCGGACGCTTTGAATCTCCATGCGGCCGTTCACCTTCACGGTGACGTACCCGGCCCCCGAGCTGGCCTCGGCGGTGATGTTGCCGATCTGGGCCTGGAACTTTTGAATCTCGTCCTGAATCTTGCCCCGGTTGCCCATGAGGCTCATCATCGCGCCGAGCTTGTCGAACATGGGTTACACCTCATCGGTATCGAGGGCGGGTTCGCCCTCGGACGTCTCATCGGATTCTACTGCAATCGGCGGAGGAGCCGCGGGGTTAAAGCCGCCGTCCACTTCCCAAATCTGAGCTCCCAGCGACTCCGCGGCCTTCTTAAAGAAGGGCAGCGCCTGCAAGCTCCGCTTGCGATCGCCCACGGGAGCGACTGCCACGATCGGTGCGGCCTTGGACGCTTCCGGGTTCGGGCCACCGACCGTCTCGATGCGGACCGTTGCGGTTTTGCCGAGTAGCTTTCGCAGCGAATCTTGAAGTCGCTGCTGGTTGTGCTCGGTCTTGCACGCCTCGTAGGCCTGATTATAGCTGGAGTGGAAGCGAATTGCCAGTGCATTTGGCCCGAAAATTGCAGGCGGAAGTGCGGATTTGAGGTGAATCGCCAAAATCGGAGACTTCTCGTTCAGGTATTGAAGCAGTCTCTGCCACACCTCCGACAGCGTCGCTTCGGTCAGTTCTTGCGTCGTAACTTCTTGTTGATCCTGAACCTGCTTCGCAACCGGTCGCCCGTTACCCAGCGGCGTCAGGTCGTTTTTTTTTGAAGGGTCCGCGGAAGCAGCGCTTCCCGCGGCGCGGGCAACCGGCCCAACCGGAATGCCATTTTGCGTCAGCGACTGGAGCAATTGACCGACCGAAAGCAATTCCTCCAGGCGGCTCAATCGCACGACGGCCATTTCCAACAGCACTCCGGCGTGACTGCTGCCGCGCATGCGGCCCTTGGTCGTCGCCCAGATGTCCAAACCGGCCAAGATCGCATCAAGGCTCGCCTTCTCGGCCTGAGCCTTGATCGCGTCGCGGACGTTCGGCGAAAGCGGAGCTTCTTCCAAATCGGAGCCCGCTTTCAGCAGCATCAGCGCCCGCCAGTACTCGACCAGTTGATCGACGAGTTCGCTGACTTGTAGACCGCGTTCGACCCATGTGGCAATCAGGTTCAGGCCCGTCTTTGCATCGTGGGCGAGGATGGCCGTGGCGAGTTCGATCACGCGGTCGTCGCCGGCCGTTCCCAGGACCGCGTGAACGTTTTCGGCCGTGAGTTTACCGGGACACGCCGCGAGGAGTTGATCGAGCAGCGATTGCGAGTCGCGCATGGAACCGGCTGCTCGCCGGGCCACGAGCCGCAATGCTTCTTCGTCCGCTTCCAGACCTTCCCGCTTCACGATCGACTTCAACTGCTCGAAGATCTTGTTCGGCCCGACGTGCGCGAAGTCGAACCGCTGACACCGCGAGAGGATGGTGATCGGCAGCTTCTGCACATCGGTCGTGGCAAAGATGAACTTCACGTGCTCGGGCGGCTCTTCCAGCGTCTTCAAGAGTGCGTTGAACGCGCCCGGCGAGAGCATGTGAACTTCGTCGATGATGTAAATCTTGTAACGACCGCGAGTCGGGCGGAAGCCGACGTTTTGCCGGAGGTCGCGGATGTCGTCGACCTTGTTGTTACTGGCACCATCAATCTCCTGCACATCGACGTCTTGACCCTCGGCGATAGCCTTGCAGCTTTCGCATTCGCCGCACGGCGTGGGCGTCGGGCCTTGCTCGCAGTTGAGTGCCTTGGCGAGAATGCGAGCCGCACTCGTCTTCCCCGTGCCGCGCGCACCGGTGAAGAGGTAGGCATGGGCGACGCGATCGGACTGGAGCGCGTTCACGAGCGACTGTGCGACGTGCTCCTGGCCGATGAGTTCGACGAATTGCTGCGGTCGATACCGCCGCGCCACCACGGTGTATTCCGCGGGAGCAGCCGTGGTCGTTGATTTGCTCTTCGCCATTCCGAAATCGTACGCGGTACTCGATCCGCGAACAGTGCGTTGCAGGCGAAGACGAACGAAGCAGTCCACGGCATAACGATCGGCCACACGGAAAAGCTCACGCAGAGGCGCAAGGACGCAGGTTCTGTTCGATAGGTGTAAATTCCGTGAACGCTAGTTCACCACGAAGGCGCAAAGTTCCCACAAAGGGCCACAAAGAGAAGCAAAGTTCATCAAGATCCTTTGTGTTTCTTTGTGTGATCTTCGTGCCTCTGTGGTGAAATGTGCGAGAGGGCGCAAGGACGCAGAGGGAAGATCATTCTGCACGCGCAAGATTACCTCTCCCCGGCTTTTCGCGACACCCGATCGCATCGAGTGCCACGAACTACGGCACTTGAACTCGCCCCGAGTTTTAATTCACTTCAATCATGGCAACCGAGAAGAAAAAAGACGAGTGGTCGCCGCGGCTCTGGCAGGGGATGGATTTTCTCGCCTGGCTTCGGCTCCTCGTCGGCAATCGCTTTGCGGTCCATCCGCGGTATTGGTACATCGCGGGGATCGTGACCTGGATCAGCGCGGTTCACATGGTGCTGCGTTGGCTGCAATATGGCCGATTCGGTAGCCGCATCGCCGCGACTCCGATCCCGTTGCACCCGATCTTCGTCATCGGTCACTGGCGAACCGGCACCACGCTCCTCCACGAACTTTTGATTTTGGACGAACGCTTCGCCTACCCAGACACCTATGCCTGCTTGGAGCCGAACCACACGCTGCTCACGGAACATTTCGTGAAGCGGTACATGAGTTGGTTCGTGCCGAGTCGCAGGCCCATGGACAATATGGCCGTGGGGTTCGACCGGCCGCAAGAAGACGAATTCGCCCTGTGCATGTTGGGACTTCCAAGCACGTACACCGACTTTGCGTTTCCGAATCGCCCGCCGCTCGACCCCGGTTCGCTCGACCTCCGCGGGTTGAAGCCCGTTCAACTCTCGCGATGGAAGCGCGAGTTTCGGCGCTTCCTCCAAATGCTCACGTTCAAGAATCCGAGGCGGTTGGTACTCAAGTCGCCACCGCACACGGCCCGCATTTCGGTGCTGCTCGAACTGTTCCCGCAGGCCCGGTTCATCCACATCGTCCGCGACCCGTACGTGGTGTTTCACTCGACGGTGAACTTGTGGAAGACGCTCGCTCGGAAGCACGGCCTCCAGACGCCGCGGGCCGACGACGCGGCCGTGCGCGAGAAAGTATTCCGCGAGTTTCGCGTGCTCTACGAACGTCTGGAGGAAGCGAAGCCGCTCATCCCCGCCGGTCAGTTTCACGAGTTGAGGTACGAGTCGCTGGTGAAGGATCCGGTGAACGAGATGCGCCGGGCGTTCGACGCCGTGGGTCTGGATGGCTTCGAGGCCTACTTGCCGAAGTTGAACGAGTACTTGGCTCGCACGGCCGGCTACGAGACGAACAAGTTTCAGATTTCGGAGGCCGACCGCGCCGAGGTCGCGAGCCGCTGGGGCGACGTGATTGCACGGTACGGTTACTCTTAGCGGTCGAAATGTGTCGCGTTTTCCCGTAATGCCGATTGCAGCGATTCCGACGATTGCCAATCTCAAAGATAGTCTGGGCAGGCCCACAACGAACGGTTATGGTTCGTGTTGAAGATGGTTGTGAAGGCCGCTCCGCGGGAAGCCGAAAGCACCGTGGATGGCCGAAGAGAAGCTCACGCGTCGAGGATTAGTCGTGCGAACCACCATTCTTGCGATCGTCGCGTTCGCCACGGCTGGCTGGCTTGCCGCGCAGTCGCCGTCGGAACCCAAGATCGTGATTCAACCGCGACGAGCCGCCGACACGTTGGAAAAAGACTTCCCCGGATTTCTCGTCATTCGTCCGAGAAGCCAGTCGGCTCCGGAAGAGCCTCCGGTTCGCACGATCC
>JAYTUG010000523.1:0-15991 GCA_043744695.1 Gemmataceae bacterium | reverse complement strand
TATCGGGACGTTGGGCGAGTACGCGCCCATCGCCAACCGGTGAGTGACAGTGGTGTGTCACTCACCGGTAACCCCCGATGATGTTCCTGGGGCGGCTTCACGGGTTGCCGACCTTCGACCGCGCTCCAGCCGTAGTTGCCGCCCTTCTCGATCTTGTGAACCATCTCCCACAGTTCCCAGCCGACGTCGCCGACCCACAGGTCGCCGGTCTTGCGGTCGAAGCTCATGCGCCATGGGTTGCGGAAGCCGAAGGCCCAGATCTCGGGCCGCACGTCCTTCATGCCGACGAACGGGTTGTCCTTGGGAATGGAATAATTCACCCGAGGGCTGACGCCCTTCGGCTCGCCAGCGCCCTTCGGCTCGCCGGGATGGTCCACGTCGATTCGCAGGATGGATGAAAGCAGGTCGGAGCAATCCTGGCCGGTGTTGAGTACGTCGGGCGGATTGGGTCCGCTGCCGTCGCCGGTGGAAATGTAGAGCATGCCGTCGATGGGGCTGAAGTGCAGGTCGCCGCCGTTGTGCCCGCCGCCCTGCCAGGTAATGATGATCTCTTCACTCGTCGGGTCGATCCTGGGAGCGCGGGCGTCCCGCCCGCTCTTCTCATCGCCCTCGATGACTTTAAAGCGCGACACCCGTGTGCCGTCCGGCAACTTCCCCGGCGACGACAGCGTGAAGCAGACGTAGCAGTAGCGGTTCTGCTCGAACTTCGGGTGGAAGACGAGGCCGTACAGTTCGCCGATGCCCGTTGCCTTCGCGGTCTTGTCGAGCGTCTTGAGTTCCTTCTTCAGGTCGAAAAACACCTCGGCCTTCGCGTCCGGCTTGTTGGCGATGGAGTAGAGCACGCCTTCCTGTTCGCCGACGTAGAGTCGGTCTGAACCCGGGCACCGCGCGATCAGCGTGGGATGGTTGACCTTCACATTCGGGAAGACGCGAACGGATTTGAACGGCGGCGGAGGCTCCGGCGAACCCGTGACCTTGGACGTCGTCCACGGCGTGCGCGTGGGTTTCGGCTCGACCTTCTTTTCTTCGTCGTTCGGAGTCCCGGCCCACGCCACCGCAGCCAGCAACGCCAAGGGAAGCGCGATCACTCGAAGGGACATGGTGTTCTTCCTGAGGAGAGGCGAAGCCCGAGTCTAACCGAACGCGGTGAGCTTTAATTTCAACACTTGGCCATTTTGCGCTTGCGGCCAATCGTTCCGCGATCTTGAACTTTGCGAATGTATTCGGTCGCCAGCGGGACCTTGCATGAAGTATCACCCATGTCCACTTTCACGGGACCGATCGAACGCGCCGTGCAAACTGCAGCCTCGGTCAAAAGCCTCACGTAACTGCCCACGGCAATCACGAACCCATTCATGACGTAAGGTCCGCGACCGGGTTGCGTGTGGATCGTCTTCGCGACGCGGCCGAGCAACTCCTTGAGTTGGGCCACGTCCAGATTTTCGTCCGGTGCTGTCGCGACGATGCTGGAAAGCGTGGACCACCCGGCCGAAGCGATTCGTTCCTTTTTCGAGTCGATCCACTTCAGCGCCAACGCCCAGCCGTGCTTGCTACCGGAAGCGACCCAGGCAACCGTGTACTCGCTGAGCATGTACCAGTAGGCCCCGTCGGCCCAGCGCTGGAGGTCCTTCCTCGTCATGCGGGCGTCGTCCGCGATGAGGCCTGCAAGGTACATCGCGTCCGAGATGCCGGTATCGTAGAGTTCGAGCGCGAGTTCGTAGTTCACCCCGATCTTCTTGCGAACCTTCTGAAGCTCCTCGATCTTCACGCCGAAGATCGGCTCCTGAGCACCGTGCTTCATGAACGTGCACTTGGTCGATTCGCTACCGAGCGAACGGAGGGTCTCGACGATTTCGGTGGCGTTCACGAGCGAACCTCTCGGCGCGAGGGGAACCGATGCCGTTGTAGCTCGGAGGGGTCCGCGCGTCCGCACTTTTGAAACGGGCACGCGCCGTATCATGTCTTCACCCTGCGGAGGCTGCTCATGCGCTTTGGTTACTGGATGCCCATCTTCGGCGGTTGGCTGCGCAACGTCGACGACGAGAACATGGCCCCAACCTGGGAATATAACAAGAAACTCGCACAGCGCAGCGAGCAAATTGGCTACGACCTCTCGCTTGTCGCCGAGTTGAACCTCAACGACATCAAGGGCGAAGAAGCCCCTTCGCTCGATGCCTGGAGTACGGCCGCGGCACTGATGGCCGTCACCGAAAAGCTCGAATACATGGTCGCGGTGCGACCCACGTTTCACAACCCGGCCCTGCTCGCCAAGCAAGCCGCGAACATCGACAACATCGGCGGCGGCGGCCGGCTTTCCCTCAACGTCGTTTCTTCCTGGTGGAAGGACGAGGCCACCAAGTACGGCGTCCACTTCGAACAGCACGACGATCGCTACGCCCGCACGGCCGAGTGGCTCGAGGTCGTGGACAACATGTGGAAGCGCGACCACTTCACCTTCGAAGGGAAGTATTACCAGGTCCACGATTCGGTGATGCAGCCGAAGCCGGCGACGAAGCCGCGCCCGGTGATCTATGCCGGCGGCGAGAGCGAGACCGCGAAGAACCTGATCGCGAAAACGTGCGACGCCTACGTGATGCACGGCGACCCGCCGGAACGCATCCGCGAGAAGATCGCGGACATGCGGGCTCGCCGGGAGAAGTTCGGCCTCGAACCGATGATCTACGGCGTGGCCGGGTATTCGATCGTGCGGAACACCGAGGCCGAAGCGAAGGCGGAGTTGGCCCGCATTACCGACGTGAATCAATCGAAGGCCGGCTACCACAACTACCAGCAGTGGCTGGCGGGAACGCAACTGGAACAGCGCGTTTCGCTGGAAGACTATTCCGTTTCCAATCGCGGCTTGCGGTCCGGGCTCATTGGAACCTCGGCTCAAGTGATCGACCAGGTGAAGGCGTTCGAGACCGCGGGCGTGAACCTCTTGCTGCTCCAATGCAGCCCGCAATTGGAGGAAATGGAGCGTTTCGCGGACCACGTCATCCTTCCTCTTCGATGATCGAGCTGATCATGCGCGAACCTGTGGGTGGGGTTGTGTCTCGGGATGTTGTTGTTTTTGGAGCATCGCCCCCTTGAAGGCGGGTGCGGGTTCTTCCAAAATAAGAGTGCTTAGGCCCTTTAGCTCAGTTGGTAGAGCAGCTGACTCTTAATCAGCGGGTCGTCGGTTCGAGCCCGACAGGGGCCACTGCAAGAAAAGTCCATCGGCCTAAGCGTTTTACGCTTACCTCCGGATGTTCCGGTGTGATGGTCGGAAAGCCTGCAACTGCGGTAATGTACCGCAGAAGGGGTTCCGGCATGCTACGTTCAGGCAAAGTCCCATCCTATCGGCTTCACAAGCGCAGCGGTCGAGCAGTTGTCACGATCCGGCGTTCCGACGGAGTTCGCCAAGATATTTATCTGGGCGAATACAACTCCCTCGAATCGCGCCGCGAATATGGACGCATCATCGCCGAGCAGGCGACCACCGCCATCAGTGCACCTCAATTCAATTTGGTCGGAGAAGCCAACCTCACTGTGGATGAGGTCATTCTCGCGTACTTCCGCTTCGCGGAACAACATTATCGCCGAACCGATGGGACCGCCACGTCTGAGATCCAGGAAATCAAGTACACCCTGGCACCGCTTCGCAAACTCTACGGCCAAACTCGCGCCGCCGAGTTCGGTCCGTTGGGTCTTGCAACCGTGCGGGAACAGATAGTCGCCTCCGGTTGTTGCCGCTCCGTCGTCAATCGGAGGGTGGACCGCGTGAAACGAATGTACCGCTGGGCGACCTCCCAGCAACTGGTTCCCGTGAACGTTTACCACGCGTTACGAACGCTCAGTGGGTTGCAGCGAGGTCGAACCCAGGTTCGCGAGGCCGAGCCCGTCAAGCCCGTCGAAGCGGCAATCGTTGACGCCACGCTTCGATTTCTAGGCCGGCATATCCATGCGATGGTTCAACTGCAACGGGTGACCGGGATGCGCCCAGGCGAACTCTGTGCGATGAGAATTTCGGAGGTGGACCGCACCGCTACCCCTTGGGTTTACCGCCCGGCCCATCACAAAACTTTGCACCGTGGTAAGGAACGCGTGGTGATGATCGGACCGCGCGGCCGTCGCGTGATTGAGGAGTTTCTTGCTGGCGGCGCTCCCGTCAACGATGCCTCCCCGCTTTTTTCGCCCTGGCGATTTCGAATCGAACGATCGGTCGAGCATCGCACGAATCGAAAAACCAAAGTCCAGCCTTCGCAGGCCAATCGTCGAAAAAAACGGCCGAAACTACAGCCCGCGGTCGAATATACGTCCCATACGTATGCACACGCGGTTCGCGTTGCTGCCAAAAAAGCCAGTGCGAAGCACTGGCACCCGAACCAACTCCGACACCTTTATGCCTCTGAGGTTAGGAAAGCGCACGGGCTGGAGGCCGCCCAGGTGTTGCTGGGGCACGCCAGCGCCAACATCACACAGGTCTACGCGGAAAGAGACATGGCCCTGGCCGCGACCGTGGCCATGAAGATCGGATAAGGGAGATCGCACAGATCACACATGCTTGGCCAAATCCTTCCTTGCCTCGCGGACGATACCACGGAGAGCAGTAGCATGAGCGTCGATCTTTCGTGGCTGGGTATCTTGCCCACCACTCCCGTCTTGTGGAACCTCCACGGGATGTTTCAATCCCCCATTCCGACTGCTTACCCCCCGGCACTGATCAGGATCCAAGATCCTGGCGAGAGGGGGTGCGCAGAAGAACTGTGGGACGCAGCGGTGAGGCTGGAAGTGGCTCTTGGACTTCTCAACTTCTTTCCGGTCATGGCCGAGAATGGCGGCGTGATCGACGTTTCCACACAAGACGTGCTTTCGAGGATCTTGCCGGAGCTTTCAGTGTTGCGAAAACTCCTGAACGAACTCTTTCGCTGGCCGACCCTGTTCCGTCGCGAGATGCCCCTTCCTCCGGGGGAATTTCCGCGACTGGAGTTTGATCGCGTGACGAACGCCATTCTGTGCTCGATCCTGGGAGACTCGCGAATTCTTGCTGAATCCAGGGCAATTCCGTGGCTGCGGACGCCAAATGGCCAACAATCTCTGAAGGGGCTTTCCTTTGATAAGCGTTATGCAATTCGTTGTGGACGAGGTCTTGATCGCAAGTCCAATTTTCTTCAGGTCGGTCAGACGCACGGGAAAAGCCAGACTCTACTGGCTCAGAAGTCCCAAGAGTTTAGACGAAGTTTGGAAATGGCTCCCCAGTCGACGATGTCCGAGTTGACTCAGACGAAACCGAGCATCCCGAAAAATTTATGCGATCCGAAAACCAACCACACGCCTGACTTTGCCGCGGTAAGTTGGTTCGGGACGGACTACACCTTCACGCCATCCCAGCGGAAGGTGGTCGCCGAATTGTGGAAAGCATGGGAAGAAAAAACGCAAGGCGTTTCGGCCGATGATCTCAGAAAGATCGCCCGGAGTTCGGGGTCGCAGTTGCGAGATTTGTTCAAGGGAAAAGGAGGAATGCACGCCGCCTGGAGAACGATGATAGTTGGAGTGAAGGAGATTAAGGGCCTCTATCGACTCAACCCGTCGAAGTAGGAATCACTTTTTTGGAATACCCCACATCCCCGGCCAAAACAACGGGGAACTCTCCACTTATTCAGCCAAAACCCAAGGTAAGGTGAGCGTGGTCTGACATCTCAGGCCTACCCATATGAGGGACGCGCACCATGCCTGACAACTCGGACATCACAACGCTCGTCGATCGGATCCTCTCGGAGGGGCCGATCGGCATGTCCGCCGCCGCCAAGATCTACGGTACTTTCCGCGCCGGTCGTCCTACTCATGCGAGTACGCCCACCCGCCATCATCTCTACGGCATCACCTTGCCAGATGGCACCGTCTTGCGGCTGGAGGCCATCCGTATCGCCGGTCGCCTCATGACCAGTCGCGCAGCGGTCACCCGATTCGTGGCGGTCCAGCAGTCCGATGCCCCACCGGCATCCCGCGCCCAATCGACTCCCTCGGTGCGACGTCGAGAGGCGACTATCGCGGCCACCCAGCTCGATGCTCTTGGAATTTGACAAAGAAACCGCGACCCCAGGTACCAGCCGGGGTCGCGGTCGGAGGCACTACCCCCACGAGACATTGACATGCACAATGATAATCCGTTTACGTCGCCTGAGCAAGGTAAGGTCCCATCCCAAATTCAGGAATGGGCCAGCTATTACCGATCGCGTAGCTTTGCGATTTCCCGTATTCGCGCAGGCCAAAAGCGCCCGATGAGTCCGGAGTGGACCACAAAGTCTGCCGAGCAAGATGAGTTCGTCGAGGGCGATAATATCGGCCTGCTCATGGGGTGGCTGTCCTGCGGAGGTCTCGTTGGCCACGTCATGGTGAGCGTCGATCTCGATAGCGCAGACGCCATCGCTCGCGCGGATGATTTTTTGCCTGCGACCGGCATGGTAGATGGCCGACCGAGCAAGCCTCGGGCCCACCGATACTATCTGATTCCCACGTGCAGCATCCCGGAATGGGCGACCAGCAAAGCTTCGCAGGCGGCCGAAGCCGCCGCTCTCTCCAACAATCACCCGGGTGCCTTCAAGAAGGCCTTTCGCATCTTGAAGGAAGGTAAGTCGCTGATCGCCATCGATTTTCTGGGCACGGGCAGCCAATGCGTCGCCCCACCCTCGCTCCACGAAACGTCGGGCGAGACTCGCGAGTGGGAGGGCGGAGTGTGTGGAGAGCCGGCGATCGTGGATTTTTTGTTGCTATGGGGTACGGTCTGCCAGCTCGCGAGTGCCATTGGATGTCAGCGTCCGGCCAATTGTCAAGATACTCCTGGCTTCGAAGTTGCCTCTTGCAAAATCACGAAGTGTCTTGCCGCGGGAATTGTTCGCAGCACTTTCGGGAGCGCGGTAACGAATAGTGCGCGAGCGGCTCAAAGCGACGATGGTCAGATCGATCAGCGACTTGCGAGCGCCGCCCGTTACCTGGCCGCGATTCGGAATAACGATCTGTCGCGTGCGGGAAGCTTCGGCCACAATACGTTGTTTCGGCACGTTTCCGCCATCGTGAACGGCTTTTCGATTTTTGATGAGCGCGTGGTGCTGAATCTTTTCATCAACCAGTATAACGCTCGCCTTGTCCAGCTCGGCCGTCTCTATCCTAACGAGGGCTTAGAGCCGTGGACTGACGACGAGCTCCTCCACAAGATTCGCGACGCCATCAAAGGGGGGCCGCCGGAAGGCAAGGTGACCGGATGGCTGCTCGCGAACACAGATGAGTCGGCCGAGGATCCCATGGCCTGGAATAATCCTGCACGTCTCGCGTGCGGCCTGGCGAACAGGAAGACGATCCGATTCTTGAACGACTCGGTCTACCACTATGATTCGGATCGATGGGCTGCGATTTCGGACGGCTCGCTCCGGGCGTGCATGCAGCTACATGCTGAGACCGAGGCTCGTAAGCATTTTCTTGCGGGGCAGAGCCCTCAGCGGCAACTGCAAAAGCTTGGAATGCTCGACTCGAAAATGCTATTGCTTGCTGGCACCCTCGCCGAGATTAGCGGGAGGGGACGCACCGCGGAGAGTGGTGTCCCGAAAGTTTCGCAACGTCTGATCAACGACGCACTGGGCTCGCTTCGGGCGCGTTGTCGCCTACCAGATGGTATCGAGCTCGACGTACACCTTAGCGATCATGAGCCTCGGGACTGGCTGCGAGTCCGGAACGGTATCCTCGACCTCGAGACCGTGAACCTGGCTCCTCACGACCCGGACTGGTTCAGCCTCGTACGCCTGCCCGTCACGTTCGAAACTGGAGCCGTTGAACCCAAGAGGTGGCTGGAATTCCTCGACGAGGTGATGGGAAGTGACTCGGCCCGCATCGCTCTCCTGCAGGAAATTTTTGGATGGTGTCTCGATCGACGATCGCGTCTCCAGCATTTCGTTCTGCTGGTAGGTTCTGGCGCGAACGGCAAGGGCGTGTATCTCCACGTGCTGCAGGGGCTTCTCGGCCGCGCGAATTGCTCCGCCGTCGGTTTGTCCGAACTTTCGAGCGGGAATCATCGATTCGCGGCATTTGGCCTTCTCGGCAAGCTCGCCAACCTCAAGGGGGATCAGGCCTACATCGACTCCCGTGACGAGTCCGCGCTCAAGGAATTGACGGGCGGGGATCTTTTCTCTTTCGAGCAGAAAGGAAAGCAGCCGATCTACAACGTGAACCGAGCCAAGTTGATTTTCGTGTGCAATCAGCTGCCTACGTTTGGCGACAAATCAGAAGGGGTCTGGCGCCGCCTCATCGCGATTCCTTTTGAGCTTGTGGTCTTGAAGGAGAGGCGCAACCCTGCGATGCTGACGGACGATTATTGGTCCACCGAAATGCCCGGCATCCTCAACTGGGCGCTCGCTGGGCTCGCTCGCCTTCGCGCGTCGGGTCAGTTCGGAGTTCCGGAAATCTGCCAAAGGTTGAGCGACCAACACAGGAACGATTCAAATCCGGCGCGAGGATTTCTTCTCGAGCACTACGAAGAAACGGGTACCGAGATAGATTTTGTCTCAAACGCTGATGTACATGGCGACTACATACGGTGGTGCAACACGTCAGGATATATTCACAAGCTAACCAGTGTCGCCTTCGGTCGCGAAGTCTCTACGGCCTTTCCGCGGTCACGTATCGGTTTGAAACGGGTCGGGCTCGCAAGGGATACCGCTCGGGGCAGGTTCGGCATTCGGCGCATTGACAGCTTGAGTAGTGGACCACTGTTTCCTTCGGACTGTAAGAACGAGCGGCCGATCTAATCTAATTTCATCGCGCTATGCCGACACCTCCACGAGAGGCGATGTCGGCAAGCCTCGGTCGTTAATTCACATCACATAGAATCTTCCATTCGTCGCCTGATCGAAAAACTTCTCACAACCGCATGCCGAGCGCATGCGGCTCGCCAAGGGGGTGCAACTGAACGCCGGTCGAACGCCCGATGCCGCCGCGTGCTGGCCGAGCCGGTCGCACATTAGCCGATCGAGTGGTTGGAGCACCCTGAGAGACGAGAGAATCTGTTCACTTGGTGGGACCGGGTTCCCTCCCTCCGAGACAGCCGAGGACGGACACCTGTCGGTACAGCTGGTAGCAGAGATAGACTTTGCGACGCTTTTCCAGTCCCCTCGCCTCGGCTGGTCCGGTAGACTTGGTCGTCATGTCCGATGTGACCCGACTCCTTGACGCCGCCCAAGCCGGTGACCGCCGAGCCGCCGCCGACCTGCTCCCACTCGTGTACGACGAGTTGCGAGCCCTCGCCGCCGCCCGCATGGCGGCGGAGTCTCCCGCCCACACCCTGGACGCCACCGCCCTCGTCCACGAGGCTTACCTGCGCCTCGTCGGCGACGAGAAGTTCGACGGCCGCGGGCACTTCTTCGCTGCCGCTGCGGAGGCGATGCGGCGCGTCCTCGTGAACCACGCCCGCGACCGGGACCGGCTGAAGCGCGGCGGCGGGCGGGTGCGGCTCGAACTCCTCGACCGGGCCGGCGGCGTGGCCGAAGATCCCGACCTCGTGCTGTCGCTCGACGAGCTGCTCGGGCGGCTGCGGGCGGAAGACGCGGCCGCTGCGGGGGTCGCAGAGTTGCACCTGTTCGCCGGGCTGTCGGTGGAAGAAGTTGCCGCGGCGTTGGGCGTGTCGCGGGCCGCCGCGTACCGGAACTGGAAGTACGCGCGGGCGTGGCTCCGCGAATCGCTGGAAAAATAATCCGGAACCTGCGAGACACTTTTCCCCCAGACGGGGCATTGAGAAACGACCCGCCCCCGGAGATGCCCAATGGCCGTCGATCCCGTCCGCGTGAAGTCGCTGTTTCTGGCCGCCACCGACCTGTCCGCCGCCGGCCGCGCCGTCTACCTGGACCGCGAGTGCGGCGGGGACGCCGACCTGCGCGACCGCGTCGAGGCGCTTCTGCGGGCCGACGGGCCGTCCCGGGACGCCGCCACCAGAACGTTCGGCGTGGACGCCGCGACCGCCGACCTCGACCCCGACGGCACCACGTCCCACACCACGCGGTACGACGAACCCGGCACCGTCCTCGCCGGCAAGTATCGCCTCTCCGAACTCATCGGCGAGGGTGGCATGGGCAGCGTCTGGGTTGCGCACCAGTCCGAGCCGGTGAAGCGGAAGGTCGCGGTCAAGCTGATCAAGGCCGGGATGGATTCGAAGTCCGTTCTAGCCCGGTTCGACGCCGAGCGGCAGGCGCTGGCCGTCATGGACCACCCGAACATCGCCAAAGTGCTCGACGGCGGGCTGACCCCGGACGGCCGCCCGTTCTTTGTCATGGAACTCGTCAAGGGCGCGCCCATCACCGAGTACTGCGATAAGTGCAAGCTCACGCCGAAGCAGCGCCTGGAACTGTTCGTGCCGGTTTGTCAGGCGATTCAGCACGCGCACCAGAAGGGCTTCATCCACCGGGACATCAAGCCGTCGAACGTGCTGGTTGCGCTGTACGACGACAAGCCGGTGCCCAAGGTGATCGACTTCGGCATCGCCAAGGCGACCGGCGGCACGCTCACCGAGCACACCATCGAGACGGCGTTCGGTGGGGTGGTCGGCACGCCGCAGTACATGAGTCCGGAGCAGGCCAGCCTGACCAACCTGGACATCGACACGCGGTCGGACGTGTACTCGCTCGGCGTGCTGCTGTACGAACTGCTCACCGGGACGACGCCGTTCTCGAACGCGGAACTCAAGAAAAAGGGACTATTAGAAATCCTGCGGGTGGTTCGCGAGGAAGAACCTCCGCGGCCGAGCACGAAGTTGAGCACCGCGGATGCGTTGCCGACCCTCTCGGCCAACCGCAGCACCGAGTCGAAGAAACTAACCGGCCTGCTGAGGAATGAACTGGACTGGATCGTAATGAAGGCGCTCGAGAAAGATCGCACGCGGCGGTACGAGACGGCCAACGGCTTCGCGGCGGACGTGAACCGCTACCTGGGCGGGGAGGCGGTACTGGCCCACCCGCCGAGCACCGCCTACCGTCTGAGGAAGTTCGTACGCCGGAACAAGGGGCAGGTTGTCACCGTAAGTCTGGTGTTCTTCGCCCTGCTGGCTGGGATAGCCGGCACGACACTCGGTTTAGTGGAGGCAAAGCGGCAGGAAGCCGAAGCTCGGCGGCAGGAGGGGATCGCCCGCGACGAGGCCGCGGCGAAGGAGCAAGCCCGCGCGGCCGAAGCCGACGAGCGGGCGAGAGCGGTGACGGCGGCGGCGGCGGAGAAGGCGGCGAAGGAGCAAGCCCAAAAGAACCTGGCGTTCGGCAAGAAGGGAAACGAGATTCTCGGCTCGGTGTTCGCGGGTCTGGATCCGAAGCATAACTACGCGAATGTGGGGGACTTCTCCGAAGCGCTCAAGGCGAATCTCAAGCAAGCGGTGCAAGACTTGGACGGCTCGGCGATCGGCGACCCGTTGGAAGTGGCCGCGATACAGAACACATTGGGACAATCCCTCCTGGGTATGGGTGATTCGGGGCAAGCAATTCTCCTCTTTGCCAAGGCGCGGGCGACCCGTACGGCCAGGCTGGGGGCCGACCACCCCGACACGCTCATCAGCATGAACAACCTGGCGTTGGGCTATGGGGTCGCCGGCAAGATGGACCTGGCCCTGCCGCTGCTGAAGGAAAACCTGAAGCTCAGCATAGCGAAGCTGGGGGCCGACCACCCCGACACGCTCACGAGCATGAACAACCTGGCGATGGGCTACAAAGCCGCCGGCAAGCTGGACCTGGCCCTGCCGCTCTTCAAGGAGACTCTCAAGCTCCGGAAGGCCCAGCTGGATGCCGACCACCCCGACACTCTTATGAGCATGGGGAATCTGGCAGAGGGCTACCGGGCCGCCGGGAAGCTGGACTTGGCTCTGCCACTCTATGAGGAAGCCCTGAAGCTCATGAAAGCCAGTCAAGGAATCGATCACCCCGACACGCTGACAAGTATGAACAACCTGGCAGTGGCCCACCAGGAGGAAGGCAAGTTGGAGTTGGCGCTGCCTATTTGGCAGGAAACGCTGAAGCTCAGTAAGGCCCGATTAGGGGCCGACCACCCCTACACACTCACGAACATGAACAACCTGGCGAACGGCTACCATGCCGCCGGAAAGCTAGACTTGGCGCTACCGCTTTTGAAGGAGACTCTGATCCTCCGGAAGGCTACGCTGGGGGCCGACCACCCAGAATCGCTCGTGAGCATGAACAACCTGGCGGCGGGCTACGACACCGCCGGCAAGCCCGACCTAGCCCTGCCGCTCTATGTAGAGACCCTGAAGCTCCAGAAGGCCAAGCTGGGGACCGACCACCCTGACACGCTTACGAGCATGAATAACCTCGCGGTGGCCAACCGGGACGCCGCAAGCTGGACCTAGCCCTACCGCTCTTTCAGGAGGCGGCCGCGGGCATCGAAAAGCGGCGGTTCCAGCACGAGAAGGCAGGCCGAATCATTAACAACCTGATCGGATGCCACGAACGGCTCAAGCAATTCGACCAAGCCGAGACATGGCGGCGGAAGTGGCTGGCGGTGGTGAAAGAGCGCTCTGGGGCCGACTCGCTCACCTATGCCGCCGAACTGTCGGCCCTCGGGCTGAACCTGCTCCAGCAGAAGAAGTGGACCGACGCTGAACCTATACTTCGCGAGGGCCTGACCATCCGCGAAAAGGCGCAGTCCGACGCCTGGACGACGTTCAACACGCAGTCGCTGCTCGGCGGTGCGCTGCTGGGCCAGAAGAAGTACGCCGACGCCGCACCACTCTTGCTCAAGGGCTACGAGGGGATGAAGCAGCGGGAGAAGACGATCCCGCCACAGGGCGCGACCCGCATCCCCGAGGCACTCGACCGGCTGATCGACCTCTACACCGTCACGAACAAGCCGGACGAAGCGAAGAAGTGGCGTGCCGAACGTGCGAAGTACCCGCCGCCGAAAGAAGTCGCCCCTCCGCCGCGGGAAGAGAAGTAACCGGCGGTACCGTCAACGCGTTCGTCGGTGCGGTTCGCCGTGAGTTTTCGCCGACTCGTTCGGGAGCGGATCGGCCAGGTCCTCCCCGGCCGGACGCGCGGGCTAAGCGGTCAGTTCGTGCTTCAGGTACACCCATGAGTTGACACCATCCCGTTTCACCAAGGCGGCGATGCTCAGCAGAACTGCCGCGGGCGGTAACCCGCCGTCCTCACCCAGGTGCAGCCAGTTGCGGCGACCGACGCAGATCGGGGGATGGCCTGCTCGGCCGCCGCGTTGTCGATCGTCAGCCGGCCGTCGGTCAGTTACACGCCGAGGGCGTGCCCATGGTTCGAGGCGTAGGTGCACCTGCAGGCACTGCCTCGCACCCAGCCGGCGACCGAGTCGACCGGCCCGGCGTGTCCAGTCGGTCGGCCCGGATCAGCCCCTTCTCCTTCTCCTTCGCCACCCGCTCGACCGCGTACAGGGCGCGGACGCGGGCCAGCGTGTCGTGCGCCCGTTCCAGATCCGACAGCCGGGCGTCGAAGAAGTACCGTAGGGCGTGTGCATAACATCCGACGTGGGTGGCCCGCCGTCGTAGGCCGCATTGAACCCGGCCTACCCGTCAGCGTGGAGGAATCCCCGATAGCCCTTGAAGAGCACGGCCGGGGCGTCGCGGGATCGGCCGACCGAGAAGTCGAACACGGTGTGGCATCCCCGACGTACACCCAGGCATGGGCTGTCCGTCGCGGGCCAAGAGGATGACCGGCGTCTCGTCGGTGTGCAACGCGGCCGAAAGGCGGACGCGGCCGCACATCAGCCGGTACAGCGGTTCAAGAGCCCCCGGCACAGCACGGCGCACCCGCAGCGCGACAAGTTGAACGTCGGCTCCGACCGGGACGTGAAGGACCACCCCGTTGGAGACGACGATCTCGACGGTCGGTTCTGAAATCACACTTACGTGGAGAATGAAATGCTCCGGACGGGCGAGATCGGCGCGTTCGAAGGTCGGTCCAGCTGGGTGAGTTCGCGCCGCTTGGTGAAGATGGTGTTTTGCCGAGCACGCGGAGGGCGCAGAACGCGGTGACGGAGTGGCCCGATTCCTTCCAAGCGGCGATGGTGTCTCGCCAGAACTTCTTGCGTTTTGAATGTCGATGGCGGGCAACGGCATCATCGGAATCCTCGTTGGTGTGAAGTAACGATCGTGCGAAACAACTTGTAACGGCCGTAACGGGTTGTAACGGATGGAATCATCTCTCCGTTACAGGATTTTGTCGCTGTAACCTTCACCCGCCATGGGGGATAGGGGATCAACAGCAATCTTGTAACGGATGTAACGGACTTTTCAACTACCACGACCTAAGAGAGAAAAGGACAATGAGAAGGGAGATAGGCCGCGGAACCGTTACAACCTTTTTCGAGATGGATCTGCTGCTCACGCAAGAATTTGCGTTGTAACGGACGAGTGTCGGTCATCCGTTACAGATTTCCTCCCAAGACAGTCTCCTCGCTGCCGTGGCAAGAAAGGGTGAATCGATTACCAGCAGAAAGCAACTCGATTCGTCGTCGCTGAGGATATTCAGGGGGTCGTTTTGAATGAAACGCATTCGATTCACACTCGCGAATGCTCGACGGTGAGCCTATCAGCCAGGTGCGATGTCCCAGCCCTCGCACGCTCTTGGTTCCAACCTTGAATACTGCTGAGGACTCTTCACTGGTCTGCCCAGACAACTCCATCCGATCTCCTAAGCGTCTCCACACATCTTCATCACGTTCTTCCCCATTCTATCCGCGCGTCCTCATGCGGTTCATCTCCTTGGTTACACCTCCACGCCGAAGTCCCTTTCGGGCTTTGTACCTCCCGCGATCTTGCGCCAGGTTGGTTTGATAGCCGGCTATTGATTAGCAATTATCTAGGTACGCCGTCTGCGGCTGGCCCGACTCGACCACCGCCGCGAACAACCGATCGACCAGTGCATCGCCCGGGTGATTGAACCTGAACTGGATCTCTCCGAGGTAGAGCGCGAGATTCTCCGGAGCGATCGCACGAGCCTGCCTCCGGAGATGTCCATTGGCTTGTCGCCAGAACGCCTCGACGCGATAGAGTGACCTCCCCTTGTGGGTCATCTCCTGGCCCCCTCCTTCTGGCCTATACCGCATCAGGTCGCTCATGCCGCCGAAGACGTCCGCGTGAAGTACCATCCCCGCGACTTCACGCTTTACGATCGCCTCATGCGCCTGCTCCTTGCTGCCTTTCACCACGATGGCGAACACTTTGCCTTCGTGCTCAATCACCACGATTACCGTTCATTTGAATGCGTTTCGTCGATTCGGTATCGTTCCCCTACTTCCCACCATGGTCCGCTCCTTCAAGCCCAGCTTCTCGAGCAGCGTTCCTCGCTCGACGATCGTCCACTGGCCGAGTGCGCTCCGGCACTTCAGGAATACCTTGTACGCCGTCGGATACGTGCACTCCAACACTTGGCTCGTCCGGTTGACCGACGCGCCCAGAGCAAATGCCTTCACGATCTCCCATTCGTTGCGGCGACCCTGGTAGCTCCATTTTCGTTGGCAGTTGGAACACCTTCGCTGCTGGAGATGACTCGGTCGAGTCGCCTCCTGGCAATCCCAGCAGAGTTGCCCGAGAACATGACGCTCGTATTCGAGATGCGGCTTACCTGCCATGACGATTAACCTAGAAAATAGCTATTCAAACATCGCGACCTGGCGTCGCCCCCATCCCTTTTGGTAGGATCGAGTCACTTCAGGCATGTGCATTCCTCCTGTTTCCTTCATGGAATTTTCGATGACAACGCAAAGACAGATCGATGCGAATAAACGGAACGCTCTCCGCTCAACCGGACCACGAACGTCGACCGGCAAGGCCCTCGTCGCCACCAACGCCCTCAGGACGGGTCTCCACGCGACGCGGCATCTCGTCCTCGCCTCACTCGGTGAGACGGCCGCGGATTACGAGGCTCACACCTCCGCGATTGTGGGGAACCTGGGTCCCGTCGGTCCGGTCGAGCAGCAGATCGCCGTATCGGTCGCCTCGCTCCTGTGG
>JAYTUG010000522.1:0-4068 GCA_043744695.1 Gemmataceae bacterium | reverse complement strand
AACGGCGTTGAAGCGCTTATCCTCCAGAATTCGGACGATTTTCCTCAAGGCCAACTTGTGTCACGACAGAGGATGCTGGGAATAAGACAATCAGCGCCCCTCCGATAGACCCTCCAAGTAAGAGGTTCGACACGACTCAGGCAAAGGCCAACTCCTCGAAGCTCACTCCTTCGGGTACACCAATGGACTGCGTACAGATCACGCCCCTCGACGCTGCGGACGACCCTGCCGGGCATCTCACCGGACATCGATTCAGCCCGGATGATCTAGCCCTTCCTGGGAACAGATGTCGCCCGTTTTTTCTTCGTGGCCGCGATCTTCGTCGGTTTACCGGCCTTCGGCTTCACGATCGTTTTCGTTCTTGTTGTTTCGCGACTGTCGATCTCCTCTTTCCTCGTCGATGCATCGCCGATCTCGATGCCGAAAATGTCTCCCAGATCGCTGGCAGCGATCGTGGGGGCGCTGGTCCTGGTCCCGAATGGCGCGGTGGGGATGACCTGCTCGATCAGTTCCATGTGATCCACGGCCCGGAGCATGAAGAGCAACTCGGGCGACGAATCGAGGCGATTGCCGACACCGTACATGACTGCGGCAAGGTGCTTGCACATGCCGGCATAGTCCGGGCAACTGCACCGCATTTTGATCTCACTCGGCTTCGGGAAAAGCCCCTGATCCCGGTCCGTGACCAGCTCCATCACCGCCTTCGACAGCTTGCCTTGCAGCAGTTCGACGAGAGTGCCGACCCTGCCCGCGCACTGTTCTTTCAGGGCCGACCAGTTCTTCTTCGGTTGAGCGGCGATGTCGATTAGGATTTCGTAGAGTTGCGAACCGCTCACCAGGGCCTTGATCCGCCCCTTTTCAATCTTCAGGTTCACGACCGAACCATTGCGAACGTAGGTCCGTCCCCGAGGGAGGCGATTCTCAAAATCGCTGTAGCCTTCAAGATTCGTACACCACGCCTTACCCCAAAACGTCGAGGTGATCTTGTTGCCTGCGATGTGAACGGGGGAGACCGATTCCCCTTTCTTGATCCGAGTGGCGACTTCTCGCGTGGCTTGCGCGCGCCGTTGCGCTACGGGAACGTAAGGCCGAAATCCATAGTGCCAGCCCATTGGAGCATCCTTTCTCGCACGATCCGCTTCAGACATCGGCCGCCTGGTGCAGATCCAGCTTCACGAATCGCAACAGCGTATCATTGTCCATTTCGGTCAGCAAGGCCTCCCCAGAATTCTCTCCACCAATTGCATCACCGGCAATCTGGCTTTTCCGTGCGATCATCTCGTCGATCCGTTCTTCGACCGTTCCCCGGCAGATGAACTTGTGGACCAGCACGTTCTTTTTCTGCCCGATCCGAAAGGCGCGGTCGGTGGCCTGATTTTCGATGGCTGGGTTCCACCAGCGGTCGAAATGGATGACGTGCGACGCTGCCGTCAGGTTCAGCCCGATCCCGCCCGCTTTCAGCGAAAGCACGAAGAAGGGCGGGCCATCTTCCCGCTGGAATCGGTCGACGAACTCCTTGCGATTCTTGACTCTCGTTCCCCCGTGGAGTACCAGCCCGGGCCGGCCGAAGAGCGTGGTGAGGAACTCGGCCAGCGGCTCGGCAATCTCCCGGAACTGCGTGAACACGAGTACCTTTTCCTGACGCGACGCGATCTCCTCGGTGATCTCCGCGAGCCGCCGGAACTTGCCGCTGCGATCGGCCGCGTAGTCGTTCGTCCCGGTGGCCTGGGCGGGATGGTTGCAGATTTGCTTCAGCCGCATGAGTTGGGCCAAGACGATGCCCCGCCGCTGGATGCCATCGGTGGCCTGCAACTGCACGGCGAGATCGTCGACCGCTTGCTGGTAGAGGGCTGCCTGGTACTTGCTCAGCGAACAGTATGCTTTCACTTCCGTCTTGTCGGGGAGATCGGAGATCACCCGTTTGTCGGTCTTCAACCGCCGCAGAATGTAGGGGCGGACGAGGTTCCGCAGCGGCTCGAACGAAGGTGCCGGGGCGTTTTGCAAACGCTTCACGAACGAGCCGAACTCCCTTGCCGTGCCCAGCAGGCCGGGGTTCAGGAAATCGAAAAGCGACCAGAGGTCCGAAAGGCGGTTCTCGATCGGCGTGCCGGTCATGGCGATTCGGCTGCTGGCCGTCAATTCCTTCGCAGCCCGCGACTGCTTCGTGCCCGAGTTCTTGATCGCCTGGGCTTCGTCGAGAATCACCAACCGCCAGCGGTATTTCTTCAGCCATTCCAGACGGACGAGCATTCCGTATGTGGTGACGATCAAATCGAACGAGTCGGCATCGACGAGGTCGATGTCGCAGGCGTTCGCAGTTACTTCCGAAGGATGAGCCACGGTGAAAGAAACGCTCGGCGCGAACTTCGCCAATTCCGTTTTCCAGTTCGCGATCAGCGACGCCGGCACGACGAGGAGGCTCGCCTGCTTCTGCTTGTCTCGCTTCAGATCGAGCAACAACGAAATCACTTGGACCGTTTTGCCGAGGCCCATATCGTCCGCCAGGCAGGCCCCCAATCCCAGGCGAACGACGAATCGCAACCAGGAGTAACCGGTCCGCTGATACGGGCGCAGCTCCGCCTTCAAGTCGGGCGGGGCGGCCTCCTGACGAGTCTCCGGAGATCGCAAGATCTGAAGAATCGAATCCAGTTCGGCGCCGGCGGTCAGTCCCGTCCATTCGTGTATCGCCGCGTGGCTATCTTCCATTGCCTCTTTGCTGAGATTCGCCCCAGACAACAGTCTCATTCCTTCAAAAAATGAAATGCCTTCGCGGCGAACATCCTTTTCGACTTCCTTCCAGTGCTCAAGAGCTTGCTTCAGCTTCTCCCGGTCAACCTCCACCCACTTACCCTTCAACTGAATCAGGCCGCCGCTCGATTCGAGCAACTGCGCCATCTCGTCTCGGCTGAGCGTTTCGCCGTCGAGGCTCATGCCGACGGAGAATTGCAACATCGCCTCGACGCCGATGGCGGCCCCTTTCTGCGAATCGATTTTCACGCTGACGCGGGGACGGGTCGGCTTCTGGGCGTTCCACCAGTCCGGCACCCGCACGATCAAGCCGCTCGACTCGAAGAGGGGGATCGCTTTCAGAAATCCGTACGCCTCGCGCGGCGACCAGGCGAGCGGCTGATAGAGATCCCCGGAATCGACGAGCTGCTGGATCAATATCGACGATTCCGCGGCTCGCTGGATGGGTACCAATAGTCCCAACATCGCCACGCGGTTCTGCTCCCCGGCATACTGCTGAAGCGCCCGGACCAGCGGCTCGTGTTTCACTTTGCCCTGTGCCGTCAGGCCGTTGGCGAACGTGGCCAAGAAGGCAAACGGGCGTTCCGGATCCCGCTTGTTCTCAGCCAGGTGGAACGTCACACGTCCGACGAATCGCCATTGAGAGTTGGGCTCCCGCAGATAGCCTTGCGCCCCGCCGGAGTGCTTGGCGATCTCACTGCGGACGAGAGCATCGAGATCATGCCACCAACTCGAAAGAACGTCTGAAGTCAGGTACTCAAGGCCGGTCATGGGCGGTGCTTGCAGAATAGCCCGCTCGAACTCGGCCAGCGGCACCGCCATGGCGGGTACGGACGCACCCGGTTCGCCCGTGGCGGCTTTGCACAGGCTCGTGAGATAGAGCCGGGAAATCGAACGTGCGAAATCGAAAGACGGTGGCAGCACCGTTCCCAGCTCTTCGCTGGCGGAGTAGAGCATCCCGTGAGCCGCACTCTCGCCATAGGCGTCGAGTAGCTTATTCGACAACTTCTGTTCCGACGTTCCGGGCGGCGCTGTTCGAACGAAGGGATGCCCGTGCGGGGTAATCGTGAGATCGTGCATCGTGATGCGACTCGCTCTGTTTCGAATAGTAATTCTAGGAGCACTCTCACCGTCTTGGCCGCGATCGAAGAGTTCGAATCCTATCCGAAAGAGCGAAAGGCGATTGCGTCAATCCCTTCCCGCAGCACGGCTGCGGGATCGGGGTGTGCCTCCGGAATTGGGCAAACGCAATTTAGTCTCGCGTGGACAGGCGACCTCTTCACCTCGCCCCCGGCTTTGCGGGGGAGAGGTCGGAGTCGA
>JAYTUG010000521.1:0-16049 GCA_043744695.1 Gemmataceae bacterium | reverse complement strand
TCTCCACCGGTAAATCCGCAGGCGCGGTCACGACCTTCCCATCGAGGGCGAAACTGGCCCGGCGATCCACGAAGGCGAACTCCACCGAATAGGTGCTGCCAGGTTCCAGAGCTACCTTCGCGGCCGAGGAGATCGCGCCGAGTTTGTCGTGCGTCATCCGCACCTGGCCCGTCGCCTTCTTCCCGACGCTCACTTCCACCGAGACGGCATCGAGCCCATCGAAGAGCCGCAGGGCGAACGTGCTGTCCGGGTTCGCAGCAATCACTTCCACGTCGCACTTGAAGTAGAAATCGTGGACGGCGTAGAGGTTGCTCTCGCGGCGTACGCCGCCATCGTAGCTGTTCCCAGATTTGATCGGCTCCTCGCGGCGATCGTCGAGGTTCACGTTGCGATACTCGAGCCGCACTTCTTGCTGGGAGCCCGCGGAGGCGTCGAGTGTGAGCGTGCCGTTTTGTAGAACCGAATCATCGGCGGGGCTGGGCTCTCGACCGGCATCGCGAGGCAAGCGGGCGTCGGCCTCGGGCGGATAGACGAACCAGCGCGGGCTCCAACCGCCAGGGTTGGGACTGTACGACAGATCGAAGACGGGCACGCGCGTTTCGCGGACTTCGCGAAGCGACTTACGAAGCAGTTCGCCGTTCGCGAAGACGTCGCCATCCACGATCTGAATCTCTTCGTTCGGCATCCCAACCACGCGTTTCACATAAGGCTTCGAGAGGTCCGCAGAGCAGCGGAAGACGGCGACTTCCCAGCGTCGCGGCGCGCGCAGTTGGTAGATGTTCTTATCGACGAGCAGGCGGTCGCCGTTGATGTCGCGGGCTTCGGAGAGGTTGACGTGCTTGCCGCAGTTCGGGCAGGGGATGTCGGCGAAGAAGCCGGCTCGTTCGCCGGCCGTGGGAATACCGACGCGAACGGGGTAGCCGCAGCGGGGGCAGGGGGCTTCGCGATGGTTGCCGATGAGCGTCGGGGCCATGCTGCCGGTGGGCACGCCGAACGGTTCGACGAACCCGACGCGGAGGAACAAAAAGACGATGAGGAAGACGATGGCGATGGCCGCAAGCAAGCGTGCCGGAGAGGCAGGATATCGCTTCGGAGGGGGCATTTGCGGTGCGGCAGGCTCCATGTCGTGATTCCGTTTCGCCGCGAGTCCGTTGACTGAGGGCCGCTCACCTCCCGCAATCTTACCGTTAGTCCGGGCCGCGAACGTGGGGCTTCACCTCGCCGAGGAAAAACTCGCGCAGCCGTGCGTGGAGTTCCGGAGGCAGTCGCGGCAGGTCGCTGACCGCCGCATTGGCCTGGGCCTGAGCCCGATTGCGAGCACCGGGAATAATCGTGGTGACGGCCGGGTGATCGAGGCACCAGCGCAGAGCCATTTGGCTCATGGAATAACCGACGGGAACGAGTGGCCGCAATTTCTCGGCGAGTTCGACGCCCTTCTCCAAGCCGAGGCCCGCGAACGTTTCGCCCACGTTGAACTTCTCGCCGTTGCGGTTGTACGTGCGGTGGTCTCCAGGCGAGAACGTGGTGTTCGGCGTATACTTGCCCACCAGTAAACCCGAGGCCAACGGCAACCGCACAATGACGGCCACGCGTTGCTCCAGACATTGGTCGAACAGTTCGATCGCCGGCGTCTGCCGGAACACGTTGAAGATGAGTTGCAGCGACGAAAAGCCCGAATGCTTCAGGCATTCCCGCGCCTCGGCTACCGATTCGACGCTCGCCCCGAATCGGCGAATCTTTCCTTCTTGCTTCAAAGCTCGAAACGCCTCCCAAATGTCCTCGCGCTGCAAGACCGCGATCGGCACGCAGTGGAGTTGCGTGAGATCGAGGCACTCGATGCCGAGGCGTTTGAGCGAAGCCTCGGTATGAGTGCGAATGATCTCGGGCGTGAAGTTGGCCGCTCCGCCGGGCTTGGGGAAGCGGCCGACTTTCGTGGCAATGAAGAATCGCTCGCGGCCCGCCTCGCGGAGGAATTTCTCGATGAGCTTTTCGCTGCGTCCGAGGCCGTAGACATCCGCCGTGTCGAGGAAGGTGACGCCGGCTTCGGCGGAGGCACGCAGCGTGTCGAGCGCGTCGTCTTCCGAGACATCGCCCCAATCGGAGCCGCCGAGTTGCCAACACCCGAGCCCGACCTCGGACGCGGGTGTGGAATCGTCGTTGAACGAACGGAGTTGCATGGAGACCTCGATTCACTCCAGCCCGATGAAGCCGGACAGGAGGAACGGCAGCACGATCAACGCGGGGATGCCGAAGATCATGAACAGCACGAAAGCGGTTTGCCGTAGGGTTTTCACTGCTACTTCCCGGCCTTTGCGGACGCGAGCTTCGCCTCGACCGCCTTCCAGTTCACCACGTTCCACCACGCATCGAGGTAGCTCGCCCGCAGGTTCTGATACTTGCGGTAGTAGGCGTGCTCCCAAACATCGACGCCGAGAACGGGCACGAGGCCTTCCATCAGCGGGCTGTCCTGATTGGGCCGCTTGATGGCTTCGAGCTTCGTCGCGGTGGGATTCCAAACGATCCACGTCCAGCCGCTGCCGAACTGGGTGAGGCCGTTCTGCTTGACGGTTTCCTTGAACTTGGCGAAGTCGCCGAAGGCCGTGGCGATGGCTTCGCCGATCGCGCCGGTGGGCTCGCCGCCCGCGCCGGGCCCCATGATTTCCCAGAACATCGCGTGGTTGTGGTGCCCGCCGCCGTTATTGATGATCGCCTGCTTCACCGAATCCGGCGCGGAGGTCTTCACCTTGCGGAGCAGTTCCTCAATGGGCAGCGCGGCGAGGTCCGGTGCCGATTCGAGTGCCTTGTTCAAATTATCGACGTACGCCTTGTGGTGCTTCTGCGAGTGGATTTCCATCGTCTTCGCGTCGATGTGCGGCTCGAGGGCGTCGAAGGCATAGGGCAAGGCAGGCAGGGTGTGGGCCACGATGTTCTCCAGAGTGTTCGGTACGGGCGGCAAGTGAACCGGGCTATTGTAGGAACGGTGCGAAATCGGCACCCCATGCGAAGTGCAGCACGATCCATGCCGAGGGATCGGAGGAACCGATGGGTGAATTACTCGAACCTCACGAATGGCCGCAACTTCTCGAGCCGCTTGGTGCCGATGCCCTTCACGCGGTCGAGATCGCTCAGGGACTTGATGGGACGCGCCGCGATGAGCGACTGAGCCGTGACGACACCCACATCGGGAAGTTGCTGGAGTTGTTCGATCGACGCGGCGTTCACGTTGATGGGCGGGTCGCCGGGTTGCAGCTTCCGCGAGTTCGAGGATCGCACCGGTGCGGCTTCGCTCGGCTTCTTGCGTTCGAGGACCGGCACCGGGTCGAGTTCGGATTGCGGAGTGGGAATGGGTTCGACTCGCAGGAAGGGCCGCACTTTGTCGAAGGTGGCCGGGCCGACGCCCTTCACGTCGCGGAGTTGATCGAGCGATCGAAAGTGGCCTTTCTCGCCGCGGTGTTCGACGATGGCCTGGGCGAGTTTGGGGCCGACGCCTGGAATCTGTTCGAAGTCGGATCGCTCGGCGCGATTGAGGTCGAAGCGAACGGAGACGGTCTCGGTGGGCCGGGTGCCGAAGCGATGGCCGTACCCGCGGTAGGCGAGAAGCGCGAGGAGCAGCACCACGCACGCGGCCAGCGCGAACTGTGCGGATCGCGAAACCGGCGAGCCGGGAGCGTGAGCGACCGGAGTTTGAGCGGATGGAGTCACGTCGAGCAGTCTAACCCTTCCGCAGCGCGATTGCCACATAGCGGCACCAGTTTCTCAACGGCGGGAACACCCGCAGCACGACGCGATCGAGCGCATCGAGCGGCGAACTCCGGCCGCGGACGCGACCGGCTCGCCAGGCCCGCGACACCATCGAGAACAACTGGAAGCCCTGAACCTCGACCGCCGGGAAAATCTCCCGGAGCGGTGCCAGATCGCGGCGCGTCAGAGGTCGTTCGTCGGGCGTGCGATCCTTGTTCGGATACGGCAGAAAACGTCGGGCGAAGGTGAGGGCTGGGTTGCCGCCCCACGGTTCGCAGAACACCGCGACGCCGCCGGGTTTCAGCACCCGATGCAACTCGCGCCCGACCTTCGCCAGATCGAGGTGGTGCAAGATCGCGTTGCCCCACACTGCATCGAACGAGGCATCGGGAAACGGAAGTTCCTCGCCGTCGGCCACGATGCACTCGACCTTCACGTTGTTCGCCCGTGCCCGTTCGCGTGCTTCGTTCACGTAACCCGGCGAGAGATCGAATGCCGTCACGTTCGCGCCGGCGCGTGCCAGCACGACCGCGGCCATGCCGTGCCCGCAGCCGTAATCGAGGACGCGCTTGCCGTGCAGGTCGCCGAGTTTCTCGAACGCGGGCCGCACCCACGTTTCGTGATCGAGATACTCGGCATCCTCGAAGCGCAGTTCGAGCCGCGCTTCGACCCGCTCCGCAGCTTGGCGATCGTGGAACACTTGCTCTGCAACGCGGCGATCCGTCGCGATCATGGCGGCACATCCATTTAGCGACCGGCTTGCCGGTCGTCGTGGCATCTCAAATGGAGACGGCTGGCAAGCCGGCCGCTATATGTCGGCCGTCCCTGGGCTTGAGATATACCCTAAGATGAACGTACCGCGAAACCTGAATCCGATTGGATCCACCGTGCCCGACGAACCGCAAGACCTCGCCGAAGTGCGTGCCGAGAAACTCCGCCAGATCGAAGCCCTCGGCGTCGATCCCTGGGGCCATCGCTTCGACAACACCACGCCGATCGGCACGCTGCGCCAACTTCCCGCGGAGCCGTTCGGCGATGTGCCCGGACCGAAGGCCCGCGCCGCCGGTCGGGTCGTCCGCTACCGCACCGCCGGCAAACTCTTCTTCCTCGAAATCTGGGACCAGACCGGCCGCGTTCAACTGATGCTGCGCATCAACAAGCTCACCGAGACCGAGTGGAAGATCGCCCAACTCATCGACCTCGGCGACCTCATCGGGGTCGACGGCGAGTTCGGCAAGACCAAGACCGGCGAACTCACGATCCAGGTCGAGAAGCTCACGTTCCTCACGAAGTCGCTCGAACCGCACCCGAAGGATGTCTTCGGAATGGGCGATCTGGAGTACCGGTTGCGACATCGCTACCTCGACATGATCTACACGCCGGACACCTTGCGGCGGGCGCATCAGCGTGCGAAGATCATTCGCACCATCCGCAACCACCTCGATGTCCTCGGGTACATGGAGGTAGAAACGCCGACGCTGCACGCCATCGCCGGCGGTGCGGCCGCACGCCCCTTCGAAACCCACCACAACGCCCTCGACATCGAACTCTACCTCCGCATCGCCCTCGAACTTCCCTTGAAGCGACTCCTCGTCGGCGGCATCGAAAAGGTCTACGAACTCGGCCGCGTCTTCCGCAACGAGGGCATCAGCCCGCGGCACAACCCCGAGTTCACCATGCTCGAACTCTACCAGGCCTACGGCGACTACCACACCATGATGGACCTCACCGAAGGCCTCATCGTGGCCTGTGTGGATGCGGTCGGTGGTGAGCGAACCATTCCGTTCGGCGATCTGACCGTGAACTTCTCGCCGCCGTTCCAGCGTCTGAAGTACGGCGACTTGTTGAAGGAACACGCCGGTTGCGACATGTCCGATGAAGTGGCCGTGCGAGCCTCGGCACGGGCCGAAGGGATCGACCTCGAAGCCGGACCCGCAACCGCCCGCGTGCCCAAGGCCCACGACGTGCTCGTTCAAGAGTTGTTCGAAGACTTGGTGGAAGAGAAGCTCGTCGGGCCGGTGTTCGTCTACGACTACCCGGCGTCGCTCTGCCCGCTGACGAAGCGCAAGCGCGACAATCCGTCGATTGCCGAGCGGTTCGAACTCTACGTTCACGGCATGGAACTGGCGAACGCCTACACCGAGTTGAACGACCCCGTCACCCAGGAACAAACTTTCCGGCAACAATTGGCCGGGCTGCCTCAGGAAGACTCGATGGCGAAGATGGATGCGGATTTCGTGCGTGCGTTGCGCCACGGCATGCCGCCCGCCGGCGGCCTCGGCCTCGGCATCGACCGCCTCGTCATGCTGCTGACCAACACGCAAACCATCCGCGACGTGATCCTGTTTCCACTGCTCCGGCCACATGCGTGAGTTCAATCGCTTTCCCATCAGTGCCCCCTCACCGGATCGAGCCACGGAGCCGGAGTACAGTTGAAGCCAGTCGCATTTCAACCCAACCCTAACGCTCCCAAAATCAAATCGCGGACTGCGACCATCGGCACGCTCGCGCCGGGCCGGGGGCCGTGGCCGATTAGGATCGGCCGATCGAGAGGGTCCGCGGCCGCGAGGCCGTGGCTCCCCTTCACGATGCTCGCATCCAGCGGCACCACGTCCATCGTCATGCGGAAGCCGAGCTTCTTTTCGAGGATGCGCTTCGCCGCATGCAACTTCGGCAGCCGGAACTTCGGATCGAAGAAGAGTTCGCACGGATCGAAGCCGGGCTTGTGGTGGATCGCCACGGCCCGCGCGTAGTCCGGAGCGTCCGGGTCGTTCACCCAGAACGGATAGGCGAACCACGAGTCGCGATCCGAAAGCAGGACGAGTTCGCCGGAACGTGAATGGTTCAGGCCCAGTTCGACGCGTTCATCGCCAGCCAGCACGTGGGCCACACCCTGCACGGGCGTGAGCAAGTCCTTCACCAGGGAAACATCCTCGGGATCGCGCACGTAGACGTGGGCCCACTGATGATCGACCACGGCGAACGCCCGCGAACCATACAGATCGAGTTGTTCGCCGAACGGACCCTTCCGTACTTCGAGCAGGCCCGCGGTTCGCAAGAGTCGGTTCACGTACACGGGCCGAGACACGTCGCAGTGGCCGTACTCGCTGACGACCCAGACCTTCGCGCCAATCTCCTTCGCGGCATCGAGCAGCGGCGCACAGGCGTCGTCGAGTTGCTTCACGCACTTGGCCACGCTGCAGCCGGACGGCCCGAAACGTTGCGGGTCGTAGTCGAGGTGCGGCAGGTACACGAGCGACAGATCGGGCTTCTGATTCTTGAGAACGCGGCCCGCGGCGGAAGCGATCCACTCGGTGCTTTTCCGCCCCGCCATCGGCCCCCAGAACGCCGGAAACGGGAAGGCTCCGAGGGCCGTTTCGAGTTCGGTCGAAACCGGGACCGGCGTGCTTGCGATACCGAACGCCTTGTTACCATCGACGGCATAGTGTGGCTTCGGCGTCACCGAAATGTCCACGGCCGCACCCTGGTTGAACCACCAGAAGAGCTTCGCGCTCTTGAACGGCTTCCCCCGTTCCTTTGCGCGGCGACGGGCGGTTTCGTAGAACGGCTCGGCCTGAATCAGGCGGTTGGACTGCTGCCAGAAGCGGACTTCGTTCGTGTCGCGGAAGAGCCATCCGTTGGCGACGACGCCGTGTTCGCTGGGCAACTTCCCCGTGAGCAGCGTAGCCTGGGCGGTACACGTAACTGCGGGGAGCACCTCGGGCATGTCCGCGTGCCAGCCGGACTCGGCAATGGCCTTGAGTCGCGGAGCGTGAGCGAGAAGCCGGGGGGTGAGCCCGACCGCGTTGATCAGTACGATGGGTTGCATGAGATCACGGTATGTCCTGGGAGCGCGGCCGTCCCGGCCGCACCCGGGAAGAAGCGGCCGGGACGGCCGCGCTCCCAGGGAGGAACGAACATGCAGACGCGACGGCTCGGCAACTCGGACATGCACATCACGCCGATCGGGTTCGGAGCCTGGGCCATCGGCGGCGGCGGATGGGCCTTCGGATGGGGAAGTCAGGACGATGCCGAGAGCGTCGCCGCGATCCGCGAGGCCGTGAGCCTCGGTATCAACTGGATCGACACCGCCGCCGTCTATGGTCTGGGTCATTCGGAAGAAGTCGTGGCGAAGGCGTTGGAAGGCGTCTCGCCGCGGCCGTTCGTCTTTACCAAGTGCGGCCGCGTCTGGGACGAACAGCGCCAGATCGGCAAGCGGATCAAGGCCGACAGCATCCGCCAGGAATGCGAGGACAGCCTGCGCCGCCTCAAGGTGAATGTCATCGACTTGTACCAGATGCACTGGCCAGAACCCGATGAAGATATCGAGGAGGGTTGGCAGGAGATGGTACGGTTGAAGGAAGCCGGCAAAGTACGGTGGATCGGCGTCTCGAACTTCTCCGCGGATCAGATGGCCCGCATCTCGAAGTTCGGCGAGATCACGTCGCTACAGCCGCCCTACTCGATGGTTCGCCCCGAGGTCGAACACTCGATCCTGCCGCACTGCCAGGGGAGCAACATCGGCGTGATCGCGTATTCGCCGATGGCATCGGGCCTGCTCACCGGCACGATGACGCGCGAGCGAATCGCCGCGATGCCGGCCGACGACTGGCGCAAGGAGAAGAATAAGTTTTACCAGGAGCCACTGCTAACGCGGAATTTGAACCTCGTCGAGATGCTTCGCGGCATCGGCACGAGGCATGGAAAATCGCCGGGCGAGGTAGCGATTGCGTGGGTGCTGCGCCATCCATCTGTGACGGCCGCGATCGTGGGGTCGCGCCGGCCGGGCCAGCTGAAGGAACTGCTTGGTGCCGCCGACTGGCGATTGACTCCGGACGAGGTCTCTGAGATAGATGGATACGTGAAGGCGAACCCCGCTTGAGGCCAGGAGGTGAGACGATGACAACCGTGACCGTTGAGGACGCGAGTGCGAATCTCCTGAATTTGCTCCGCCGCGTCGCGGAGGGGGAAGAAATCGTGATCACTCAGGATGGGAAGTGGGTGGGGCTTTTGGCCGAACCTCCCGACCCGCCTCCGACGGAAGAAGTGCTCGCTGCACCGATAGCGACAGCCCGGGAAGCGGTTCACGCCATCTTCTGCGAGTTGAACTCGCGCGCACCGGTTCTCGAAGATGGAACGAGGATCAAGGACTACCTCGACAGGCTGGAGAAGGCGCAATGAGGCTTCTTCCTCTTTGGCGACCGAAGACTCGCTGCCGGGCTGCGTTCGTCCTGCATCCATCCGTGGTCCAAGGGTGGTTCGATATCACCGTCGCTTCGCGCTACACGAGCGAGGTGTTGCACTCGTTGATTTCCACGCGGGCACTCGTGCCAACGGTTTGGTCGCTGGAGGTCGCGGAATGGATACGCGATCTTGAGGTGAGAGGTCGGGAAACGCCCTCGCGAATTGAATCCTTCCTGCGCGGTCTCTACCCGCTTCAAATTTGCGTGGATCGGCTCACGTACAGCCGCGCCTGGGGGCCGATCCTGACCCAAGCTCGCTCGCTCTCCGAAACAGTCTCGAATGCCGCGTACCTCGAACTCGCTCTCCGCCTCAAATTGCCTCTCGCCACGACCGACGCCGTACTCACAAGCTCCGCCGTATCCGCTGGTGTCCCGATTTACATACCCTGATTCCGGGAAGGCGATTCCTCATGTCGAAAGCCCTCTATAGTCTGCTCGTGTTGCTGGCGTCCAACGGCGCGCTCCGCTCCGAGGACTTCGCATTTCGGCTAATCGGTGAGCAACCGGCTCCGAAGGCGACCGAGGAAAAATCCGGCCCCGTCAAGGAAGCGTACACGAAGTACGAATATCGCATCCCGATGCGCGATGGCATCCGGCTGCACACCACCCTCTACATTCCCAAGGACGATTCGCAAACCTACCCGATGCTGCTCACCCGCACGCCGTACTCGTGTGCCCCGTACGGCGTCGACAAGTATCCGGACAAGGTCGGCCCGGGGCCGCACTATCAGAAGGCCGGGTACATTTTCGTTTCGCAAGACGTTCGTGGCCGCTGGATGTCCGAAGGCCTTCACGTGGACATGCGGCCGCACATCCCGAACAAAAAGGGAACCGAGGTCGACGACAGCAGCGACACCTACGACACCATCGATTGGCTCATCAAGAACGTGAAAGGCCACAACGGGAAGGTCGGGCAGTGGGGCATCTCGTACCCCGGCTTCTACACCGTCTGCGGCATGATCGACGCTCACCCGGCCCTCAAGGCTTCGTCGCCGCAGGCCCCGGTCACGGACTGGTTCATCGGCGACGACTGGCACCACAACGGGGCACTGTTCCTGCCGCACGCGTTCAACTTCATGCCGCGGTTCGGCAAGCCGCGACCCGACCCGACCACCAAGTATCCGTATCTGCCGTTCGAACACGGCACGCCAGACGGCTACAAGTTCTTCCTCGAGATGGGGCCTATCAAGAACGCCGATGCGAAGTTCTTCAAGGGCGACATCGCGTTCTGGAACGAGGTGATGAAGCATCCGAACTACGACGACTGGTGGAAGGCCCGCAACATTCGGCAACACGTGAAGAACATCAAGCCCGCGGTGCTCACGGTCGGCGGCTGGTTCGACGCCGAGAACCTGTTCGGGGCGTTGGAAACGTTCAAGGCCAGCGAGGCGAACGCGCCGCCGAAGAACAATTCGCTCGTGATGGGGCCCTGGTTCCACGGCGGCTGGAGCGGCGACCCCGGCGAGAAACTCGGCGACGTCTCGTTCAACGCGAAGACCAGCGAATACTACCGCGACAAGATCGAGTTCCCGTTCTTCGAATACCATCTCAAGGGTAAAGGCGACAACGCGGTGCCGAAGGCGTGGGTCTTCGAGACTGGCACGAACGTCTGGCGGAAGTTCGACACCTGGCCTCCAAAGGATGGGAAGCCAGTGCCGTTTCACTTCTGGAACGGGGGCGGGCTGTCCCAGATCCGGGACATCTCGCGGATTGCGGGGGACTCGGCCACTCCGCCTCCGCCCTTCGACGAGTTCGTCTCCGATCCGGCGAAGCCGGTGCCGTTCATCGGCAAGACGACCATCAGCATGTCGCGCGAGTACATGACCGCCGATCAGCGATTCGCTGCCAACCGCACCGATGTGCTCGTGTACCAGACGGGTGAGTTGAAGGAAGATACGACCATAGCCGGGCCGATCGATGTCGAACTTTACGTGAGTACGACGGGCACCGACGCCGACTTCGTCGTGAAACTGATCGACGTCTATCCCGACGACTTCCCCACGCCCAAACCCAACCCGACGGAAGTGGAAATGGGCGGCTACCAGCAACTCGTTCGCGGCGAGCCGTTCCGCGGCAAGTTCCGCAACAGCTTCGAGAAGCCGGAGCCGTTCAAGCCGGGCGAAGTGACGAAGATCAAGTTCTCGATGCCGGACACCCTGCACACGTTCCGCCCCGGCCACCGAATCATGGTGCAAGTGCAGAGTTCGTGGTTCCCGCTCGTGGACCGCAACCCGCAGACCTTCACCGACATCTACACGGCGGACGAGAAGGATTTCAAGAAAGCGACGCACCGCATCTACCGCGACGCGGACCATCCAAGCAGCGTTACGGTGCGGGTGTTGAAATGAAAAAGGCACCGGCGCGATAGCAGTCAGCCGCATGAGTTCACCTGATTCCAATTCCGGCATCCATATCATGGTCGTTGGAATTCCTGGCGCGTCGAGGGACGCGCGGTTCGTTCCTCCACGCAAAAGGGGCAAGCGATGCGGGTACTATTGGGATGCGGTGCCGCGGCGATTCTCATGTTCTCCGCGGCAAGCGCCGCCGACGACAAGAAGGACGACACGATCGACCTCAAGAAAATCGTGGGCAGGTGGGAGCCGATCGAGGGCAAGAAGGACTTCAAGATGGTGGTCGAATTCGCCGAGAAGGGCAAACTCAGCCTCTCGGTTACGGTCATGGAGAAGACCGAGAAGATCGAAGGCACTTACAAACTGGAAGGCAACAAGATGGACCTCGCCCTCAGCTTCGGCGGGAAGGAGCAGAAGGAGACGCTGACGATCCTCAAACTCACGGAGGAAGAGATGGCCACCGAGGATTCGAAGGGGAAAAAGGAAACGTTCAAGCGGATCAAGGGGAAATAGGGTCCTTCGACGCCATGAACCCGCCGCGCACGCACGAACCCGAGTTTCGCCGCGACCCCGTTACGGGTCGCTGGGTGATCGTCGCACCGGAGCGCTCGCAGCGGCCGATGCAACTGGAAGGTGCCGAGCCGCGCCATCGCGTCGGGAAAGAAGTTCGGCCGTGCCCGTTCTGCGTGGGCCAGGAACGCGAGACGCCGAATGAAGTCTACGCGATCCGCGAACCCGGCACCGCGGCGGATGGCCCCGGCTGGCAACTCCGCGTCGTGCCCAACATGTTCCCCGCCGTGCGGAACGCGACACCTCACCCGGAGCGTGAGGACTACACTTCTTCGCTCTTCAAGTCCCTTCCCGGTTCCGGCCAGCACGAAGTCGTGATCGAATCGCCCGAGCACCTCGCGAACCCCGCGCTACTACCCGACGATTTGTTCCGCGACGTGTTCATCGCGTATCGGGAACGCCTGATTGCTCACGCCGCCGATGCCGCGTTGCAATACGTGTCGGTGTTCAAGAACGTGGGTGCGGAGGCAGGTGCCTCGCTCGGGCACTGCCATTCGCAACTGGTGGCGATGCCGCTCGTACCCGATCTCATTCAACAAGAACTGAACGGCTCGATGGACCACTTCGCGCGAACGGGCCGATGCGTCTTCTGCGACATAGTAAAAGATGAACTTGCGGATGGTTCGCGGGTAGTTGCCGAGACGGCGAACCTGCTCGCGGTCGCGGCCTACGCGGGTCGGTTTAGCCACGAGACCTGGGTGCTGCCGAAGCATCACGCGAGCCGGTTTGAAGGCATCTCGGACGGACTGGCAGCGGAGTTGGCGGGGCTCATGAAGCGACTGGTGATCGCGCTGGATGTCGTACTCGCCGAGCCGGCGTACAACTGGTTCCTGCACGCGGCACCGCTTCGTTCGCCCGAGTTGGCCGAGTATCACTGGCACTTCGAAGTGATGCCGCGAACCTCGCGGCCCGCCGGCCTCGAATGGGGCACGGGATGTTTCGTCAACGCGGTCGCGCCCGAGACGGCGGCCGAGCAACTGCGAAAAGCTATCGTCTAACGTGGCATCGTTCACACGGGACACATCATGCGAATCGGCATCTTCGGCGGCACGTTCGACCCGATTCACACCGGCCATCTCATCCTGGCCGAGCAGTGTCGCGATCGGGCCGGGCTGCACGAAGTCTGGTTCCTACCGAGCTACCACCCGCCGCACAAGGCGACGAGCAGCATCACGCGGTTCGAGCAGCGCTGCGACATGATCGAACTGGCTATCGCCGGCCACCCGAGCTTTCGGCTGGAACGGATCGAGAAGGAACTGCCGCCGCCCAGCTACACGGCCGAGACGCTCGCGGAACTGATTCGTCGCCATCCCGAGTACGAGTTCCACTTGCTCATGGGGGCGGATCAACTGCCGGATTTGCCGATGTGGTACGAGCCGGTGCGGCTCATCGAGCAAGCGGGACTGATCGTGGTGCCCCGGCCCGGCGTCGTGCTCTGGACCGCGGAGCGTCTCGCGGAAGCACTCGGCGTGGACGTGGAGAAGGTGCGGCTGCGATTCGCTGCAAGCCCGATGATCGAGATTGCGAGTCGGGAGCTTCGACGGGCCATCGCGGGCGGCATGAGCATTCGCTACCTGCTGCCGCGGGCCGTTGAAGAGTACATCCGCGAGCGGAAGCTGTACTCGAAATAGCGTGCTTCAACCCTTCGGCGGCTCGATGCCGAAATCGCGGATCGTGAACAGCGGGCGGAAGTCGTACTTCGCCAAGGCCTCCCGTGCGCCCTGAAGCCGATCGCAGATGCAAACCACGCGCACCACGGTGGCACCCAGGGCTTCGACGGCTTCGATGGCCAAGACGACAGAGCCACCGGTGGTGAGCACGTCGTCGATCACCACGACCTTGTCCCCGGCTTGCACCTGCCCTTCGAGCAGTTCCTTGCTGCCGTGCCCCTTGGCTTGCTTGCGAACGAAGAAGCCTTCCAGCGAGCGGCCATTCTTGTGGAACGCGACCAGGGCCGCGGCCGCCATCGGGATTGCGCCGACTTCCAATCCGCCGATCGCCTGGAAGTCGAGGTCGCGGGTCGCTTCGTAAAGTTCGTCGCCGAGCAGCGCGATGGCCTCGGCATGGAAGAGTACCTTCTTCGAGTTCACGTAGTAGCTGCTCTTCTTGCCGGAGGCCAGTGTGAAGTCGCCGAACTGGAGGGCGCGTTCGCGGAAGAGTTGTTGGAGTCGTTCGCGGTTCGTCATGGTGTTCCTGTTGCCGGGCGGCTCGTGATGGCGGATGATAGTGATGCGTTATCCCCGAGGGCGAATCATGTCCACTGCCAAAGAGCGAACCTACACCGAGGCCGAGATCGCGGTGAAGATCGCGGAACTCACCCTCACCGGCTGGTACCTGGAAGACGGCTGGCTGCGGCGGAAGTACAACACGGACGGCTGGCCGCAAACGCTCATGGCCGTGAATGCCATCGGCTACTTGTGCGAAGCCGCGTACCACCACGCGGACTTGGCCGTGACGTACGCCAAGCTCTGGGTGAAGTTGCAAACCCACTCGGCCGGCGGCATCACCGACAAGGACTTCGAGATGGCTCGCAAGATTGAAGACGTCGTACTCTGGCGGCCGAACGGCGGTGCGCTCGGCACCGGCCATCCCGAGAAGTTCGTGTTCGCGAAGTAGCCTGGCCGCTTGCGGCTTCGCGATTGAACTTGCAACCACCATCGCGAAGCCGCAAGCGGCAAACCTCAGGACTCCACCATGCGACTCTCCCTGATCGTTCTTCTCTTCGTCCCCTCGTTCGCGTTGGCCGGCCCGTGGGGGCTGGTCACCGGAGGCAAGGCCGACGAGATTAACGCCGTCTGCTGGATTCCCGTGAAGCCCGGAGACCCCGCCGCGAAAGTCACGTCGCTTCAGTTTCCCGACGAGTCCGTCGTGTTGACCCAACTCGTGAAGGAAGAGACGGGGACGTTCCTCGTCTTCGTGCTTCCCAAAATCAAGGCCGGGGAGAAACTCGCCATCGGCCCGGCGGAACTGGAATCGTCCAAGGCACCGCCGCGGTTCAAGTTCGTCGAGGAGAAAGACCTGCTCTACGGTTCGCGGCCGGTGTTGAGCTACTTCAACCCACCGCACGATCCCAAGGATCACTTCTACACGTTCAAGCCGTTCCACCACGTCTTCGACCCGGTCGAAGGGAAGACGCGACTCACCAACGGCTCGGCCAAGACACCCAAAGACGGCCAGTTCCCGCATCACCGCGGCCTCTTCTTCGGCTGGAACAAAGTCAGCTACGACGGCAAGACCGCGGACATCTGGCACGGCACCGACAACGTGTTCAGTCAGCACGACAAGGTACTGATTGAAGACACCGGCTCGGTACTCGGCCGGCAGCGCTCCGCCATCTCCTGGCACGGCAAGGACGGCCAGACCTTCATCACCGAGGAACGCGAACTGACCGCATACGCTGCCCCTGGCGGTACCCTCATCGACTTCGCCAGCGTTCTCAAGACCGACCGCAAGAGTGTGAAGTTGGATGGCGACCCGCAGCACGCCGGCTTCCACTTCCGCGCCAATATGGAGGTGTCCAAGAACGGCAAGGAGAACACGTACTTCCTGCGCCCAGACGGCAAAGGCAAGGTCGGCGAGACCCGCAATTGGGAAGCTGAGAAGCCGGATGCGAAGAAGAAGGGCGAGACGATCAAGCCCGATGCCCGCACCATTAACTTGCCTTGGAATGCGATGAGCTTCGTGGTGAGCGACAAGCGATACACGATGCTGCGGATCAACCATCCGGACAACCCGAAAGAGGCTCGCGGCAGCGAGCGCGACTACGGCCGCTTCGGCGATTACTTCGCATTTGAAGTGACGCCCGAGAAGCCGCTGAAAGTGAAGTATCGCGTCTGGGTACAAGCTGGCGAGATGACCGTGGAGCAGTGCGAGGCAATGGCGGCCGGATTCGTGAACCCACCAGAGGCGAAGGCCTTCGGGCCCGCGAAGTGAGGCCGATTAAACCCAACCGCAACGGAGAAGCTGCATGACCGGGAAGTCCTGGTTGCCGACATGTGCCAAAATCGCCGCACTGGGGCTGGCCCTCACACTCATTGGGCTCTGGCTAGTGCCACAACTCTCAAACCGCCATGCATGGGGCGTTCGTTTTGTCTAACCTTTGGCTTCTACCCCATTTGATTTTGCGGTGCGGAGCCACAAAGCT
>JAYTUG010000520.1:0-16079 GCA_043744695.1 Gemmataceae bacterium | reverse complement strand
GGGATCAAGCGAAAGGGACGGAGGCGACATCGCCCCAAACCCTACCCGAAACGAGGCCGAACGATCGAGAGCAGTTCAGAAGGCTGAAGGGTTACGATTATCGTACTGGAAGAGCACGACCGTACCAGCCTCAGCATCAAGTCCGTACTCACGATGGTAGTATTTCCCGTCGCGTACAGCTGAGGGTAACTCGCTGAGGAAGTACTGCGTCTGAACCTCCTCGGCTGTACGCCCTTCGAACTCAGACGGATCCATTGGTAGGATGCGTATTGCGGGTGGGAGATTTGCCATTTATTCTGCCCTCCGTTGCCGAAGCGAGAGTGTTAGAAGCAACGATGCCTTCGTCTGTCGCTTAACTTCGATCCCAAACTTCGATCAGCAACTCCTCGGTTGGGAGGCACTTCGCGAGTTCCGATTCGTCAACCAACGACGACAACATCTGGCCACTCTTGATCTTTTCAACCAGGACTGCTGCGGTAATGGTGTAGCTGTATGGGTACCCATTCCCTCCCAAGCTCTTGGCCAATCCTTCTGCAACCAATGCTTCAGCCCACGACCAGCCACCATCTTTCGAAGCCCTCCAACTACCGATCTTGCCCCTGTACTTCCCAGTGGAATCTAGGCGTGGATTCATCTGACGACCGATATAGACGTCCCAGCCAAGTGCCATCGCCAATTCCTTCGGTGATTCAGAATGCACTCAGCGGAGCTGAGCCGCTGTGAAGATTCATATTTTCTACGCTCACTACTCAAGAGTCTATCAGTCGCAGAGGGGCCAACGCAATCGGGAAGTCTAGTCGGCAATCAGTAAAATGGCGGGATGAACCTTGTCGCTCTTTTCAACCCGAACCTGCCCCTCGAACGGGCCCGCACCATTCCCAACTTGTGGTACACATCGCCGGAGGTGCATGCGGCCGAGCGTGAGGCGATCTTCGCGCGAACCTGGCAAATGGTCGGGCGCTCGGAACAGGTGAAGACTCCGGGCTCGTTCCTCACGGCGAATATCACCGGCGAACCGATCCTCGTGGTTCGCGGCGAAGACGGCGTGCTGCGGGGTTTCTTCAACGTGTGCCGGCATCGCGCCGCACCCATCGTGAACGAAGCCTGCGGCACGGCAACGAAGCTGCGCTGCCGGTATCACGGGTGGACCTACGACCTCGCCGGGCAACTTCGCGGCACGCCGGAGTTCGAGGGCGTGCAGGAGTTCTGCAAAGAGGAGATGGGTTTGCCGCCGGTAGCGGTGGCCGAGTGGGGCTCGTTCGTGTTCGTGAATTTGACGGAGCCGCGCGAACCGCTGACAGACTACTTGCGTCCGTTGCCAACGTGGCTCGAAGCGCGAGGCGGCATCGGCAACTTGAAGTGGTTCGCCCGCAAGAGCTACGACCTGAACTGCAATTGGAAGGTCTACGTCGATAACTATCTGGACGGCGGTTATCACGTGAACACCGTGCATCCGGGGCTGGCGGGCGTCCTCGACTACCGCGAGTACCGCACGGTGTGCGAGGACCGCACGGTGCTGCAATCGAGCCCGATGAAGCTGGCCGAGGGTGCGGCGGGCCGCACTCGCACCGGCGACTTCGCGGCCTACTGGTGGCTCTATCCGAACTTCATGCTCAACTTCTACTCCGGCGTCATGGACTCGAATTTGGTGCTGCCGTTGGGCGTGGATCGTTGCCGAGTGGTCTTCGATTTCTACTTCGCCGAGGGCACCGACGTGAGTTTCGTAGCTGATAGCGTGGCGGTCGCGGATCAGGTTCAGGCGGAAGACATAGGCATCTGCGAAGACGTGCAGCGCGGGTTGAACAGCCGCAGCTATACGACGGGCCGCTTCAGCGTGAAGCGCGAGAACGGCGGCTACTACTTCCACCAAATGCTCGGCCGGGCGCTGCTGCCGCTTGCGGCTTCGCGATGATCGATCAGCACGCTCCGCTCCGAGGACTACGCGTCGCGGCTAAACTTGGGGGTTTTACGTGTCTGATGCGAGTGGTTCACGTTATCGTGCGGGGCTGATCTTCGGCCTGATCGCGTACCTCTGGTGGGGCGCGGTGCCGCTCTACTTCACACTGCTGAAAGATGCGAAGGTGCCCGCTGGCGAGATTCTCGCCGAGCGCATCGCGTGGTCGCTGCCCGTGTTGCTCCTGCTTACCATTTTCACCGGCGGCTGGAACGACCTCTTCCGCGTGCTCGCCAATCGCAAACTCGTGCTGGTGCTGCTCGCGTCGTCCCTGTTTCTCGCCGTGAATTGGTTGCTCTACATCTATGCCACGGTCACGGACCGCGTAACCGAGGCGAGCCTGGGCTACTTCATGCTGCCGCTCGTGAACGCGGCCCTCGCCACGGCCATACTCGGCGAGAAACTCCGACCTCTTCAATACCCGGCTCTGGCACTCGTCGCCATCGGCGTCGCGATCCCGTTCCTGGCCTCGGGCAACTTCACCTGGATCGCGGTGTTGCTTCCCATCTCGTTCGGCTTCTACGGACTCGTTCGCAAGATGGTGCCCGTCGAGAGCATCACCGGCCTCACGGTCGAATCGCTGCTCATGCTGCCGCCCTCGATCGGCTATCTGATTTACCTGAGCGCGACGGGAGCGAATCACTTCGGCTCCGACTGGAGCCTGAACGGCTTGCTCGCGTTTAGCGGCATCGTCACGGTCGTGCCACTGGTGTCGTTCACACTCTCGATCCGGCGATTGCCTTTGATGGCGATCAGCTTCATTCAGTTCTTGTCGCCGACGGTGCAGCTTCTGATTGCGGTTTACTGGCTGGGCGAACCGGCTCTTTCGCCGGATCGCCTCGCCGCGTTCATCTGCATCTGGGCCGCGGTCCTCATCTTCGTCGGCGACTCGATTTGGCAGGCACGAGCGGCGCGAAGAAAGCCGAGCCCCGTTCCGATGCAACGAGTGAACCTGCTTCCACTCACACCACGATCTTGAAGACCTCGGTCTGCGGCTCGCCGCCGGTGACGTGGACCTTGCCGTCCTTGTCGATGTAGACATCGACTTCGCTGCGGACGCCGAACTCGGGCAGGTAGATTCCGGGCTCGATGCTGAAGCAGGTTCGCCGGATGATTCGGCGATCCTCGCGGGTTTCGAGCCCGTCGATGTGGGCACCGTTGCCGTGAACTTCCTGGCCGATGTTGTGTCCGGTGCGGTGCGTGTATTGGTCGCCGTAGCCGGCCTTCTCGATCACCGCGCGGGTCGCGGCGTCGATCTGCCAACCGAGCAGCGGTTCGCCCTTCTCGAATGCTTCCTTAACGCACTCGATGCCGGCGTCGCGGGCCGCGGCCACGATTGCGAACACCTTCGCGTACTGCTCGGGCACCTCGTTGCCGACGAACGCAACCCGCGTGTAATCGGCGTACACCGAGCGCGGCTTGTCGAGCTTCGCCCAAAGGTCGATGAGTACGAAATCGCCCGGGCGAATTTGTGCGTTTGAAGCGGCGGTCGTTTCGTAGTGCGGGTCGCCGGAGTGCGGGCCGACGCCCACGATTGGCGGGCTATAGGTGGTCATCTTATTGTCCGCGAAGTGCTTCATGATCCGCGTTTGCACCGCGCCTTCCGTCACCGAGCCCTTCGCGCGAATCTCGTCGGCGATGAACTGGAATGCGACGTCGTACGCGGCTCGGCAATGCACCGCGGCCTCGAAGTGGCTCTTCTCCTGCGCGTCGTCCCACGTGGCTTCGAACAGTTGGATCAAGTCGCCGGAGGGTTCGATGTCGACCCCGTACGATTTGACGAGTTCGATGGTGCCGGCGTCGACCTTCCCGATGTACGGGTTAGCGTTCCGCGGCGAGTATTCCATCGCGATCGTCTTCGCCCCGATCACGAGTTCGCCCACGCCGGTTTCGAGATCCTGCCAACGGCGATACACGGTCTTGGATGAACCGGGAAGGTGGTCGAGTGCGGCCGGTTCGATGGCGTGAACCAGCTTCTTAGGGTCGCCCGTGGCGGGGACGTAGTAGAACCATCGCCGCGAGAGTTTCTTCTCGGAAAGATCCGCCACCCGTTGGGCGAGGATATTACTCCCGCGGAAGTCGTAGAGCAGCCAGCCATCGAAACCGAACTCGCGAATCGCAGCTTGCACTGCCGCCAGGTCGAACACGGGCCATCCTCCAATTGTTGATCGCGGCTAAATTAGTGATTTGTGCGTCGTTGGCGATTGCCGTTCAACGGAGTCGGGAGAGCCCGAAGATTATCAAGGCGACGAGGACGAACCCGATGGCGAGCACGGCGGGTCGGCGGGCGAGGGAGGCGAGCCGATCGGGGATCGCTGCTTCCTCTCCGGGCGCGGGGCGGAAGTAGCCGGGGATGAACGCGCGTTCGAGCCGTGCTAGCAGCGAGTCGGCGAACCCATAGACCGGGTTGGGCGCGACTTCCTCGCGCGATTTGCTCGTCGGGAGTTTTGGCGAAGTGGCGCACGGTTCCTTGGCGAGCGGGGCCGGCTTGGGTCGCAGTCGATTCGGCGGCAGAGGTGTGGCCGCTTCTCGAGACAAGATCGCTCGCAAGGCCGCGATCAAGTCTTCGGCCGTGCCGCGTTCTTCCGGGTCCTTCGCCATCATGCGCTTCATCACCGCGCTCAGTTCCGGCGGCACGTTCGGGTTGAAGTCGCGCACTTCGAGCACGGCATCGAGCGTGTGCGAGTCGCGGTAGGCCATCGGGTCGCGGCGCTCTTTCTGGTAAGGGAAGCGTGCCGTGAGCATGTAGTAGAGCGTGCCGCCGAGTGCATAGAGATCGGAAGCGGCCACCTCGCGGCCCGTCCACTGTTCCGGCGGTGCGTATTCGGGCGTGCCCACGAAGGTGCGACGGGGGCCGTCTTCGTCGCTGCCATCGAGTCGCTTGGCGGCTCCGAAGTCGAGCAACTTGGCGGCGGTCGAGTCGAGGTTCACTCGCGGTCCGGGCGGCGGGCCCAGCACCATCACATTCTCGGGCTTTACGTCGCCGTGAACGAAGCCGCTTTTGTGAATGACGCCGAGGCCACCGAGCAGGCCGATGGTCCAGTGGACGGCGAACTTCCAGGGAACGAGGCCGACCCGCTGCACGTGGCGGTGCAAGGGCGTCCCGCTCACGAACTCCATCGCGATCAGATACTCGTCGGTCGGTTCGCCGTGCGAATCGCGGACGCGTTCGTAGAGGTAGAAGCGGGCGACGGCCGGGTGCTGAATCTTCATCATCGCGCGGGCTTCTTGCTCGAAGCGGCGACGGCGAACGTCGGTATCGCGAACCAGCGTCTTAACGGCGGCGTAGCGAGGCGGATTGAGTTGACGGGCGCGGTAGACCTCGCCTTGGCCGCCCTGCCCCAGTTTGGAGAGTAGTAAGAACTGGTTGAGCGCCAGATCGCGGGGAAGCAGGTGCAGTTCGTCGTCCACGAAATGCGAGCGGATGACGGCTTGTTGATATTCGGTGAGGCCGGGCGGCGCGGGCGGCTTGTTATCCCACCAGTGCGGTGGGGCCGATGCGAGTATGCGGATCGCGGCGAGCAAGCCCTCGACCTCGCCACCGGCCTGTTCGCCCGCAGCGAGCGCCTCTTCCCATTGGCTCTTGGAGGCAACGCGCGTGCCGATCAGGATTGGGCCGAGTTCGGCGAGGTCGGGCATCGTTTAGGCCGTGCCGAAGGAATGCGTGGGAGTGGGGTGTATTGTGACGCGCGGATGCGAAGAATACCACGAACCTTCGGGCTTGCAAGTCAGCTTCCGCGCTTCTCCTCGCGCTTGAGCCACTTCTGCATCGCGAGCAATTCGGCTTCCCATTCGTGGCCAAAACGCTTCTTGCAGAAGACGTCGTACAGCAGGTCGAAGGTTTCTAGCATCGCACGAATCTGGTTCGCGCGTTCTTCCAACTTGGCTCGTGCTTCGGTCACGTCTTCGGGCGGGGCGGGAAGTTTGCCACCCGCAATCGCCAGCGTCTCGGCTTGAATCGCGAATTCGTACTGCTGTTGATGGCGGACCATGGTGATCCCAACTTTACGCGGTAGCTTCCCGCTCTGAATGGCTCGCCGCGATTCGGGCAGTCGCGTCGGCCCCTCGTGGCTGATGGTCTCGTGGCCGGTCTGCCCGCGGGGGCATTCCAAAGTCAGCGAGCGAGCCAGCATCACGGTCACTTCCGAATCGTCGGCCAACTTCCAGGTGTCGGATTCGACGTCGGTGTAGTACCAGAGCCAGAGGAGGAATTCGTTCCCGAGGAAATCGCGGCTCGACTCGTCCGCGATCCAAGCTACGTCGTCCGGAGTGATGCCGGGAATGAATGCGGACGGCGAGCTGTCGTCGACCTGCCGGGTGCGGCCGTGAATTTCCGCAAGGTGGAAGGCCCTCGGCCCCGCGGTCACGCACTCCAGTTCCCGCTGAAACGTCTGTTCGAAGAGGTTGCAGAGTCGATCGACGTGAGCGATGGAGGTCGCTCCGAAGAGCAATTCGTTGGTCAGTCGATCCCAGAGCACCGGCACGCATTTGCGCTTCTTGAAGCGGCCGTCCTTCCCTTCTTCTTCGAGTCGGTCGCGGGCGGCTTCCTTAGCTTCGCGCTTCTGCCGGGCACTCGGGAACCCGCTCGGGTTGTTCTTCGTCAGGGCCTTCAGTTCGACCGCATAGTAAGCGCGGAGCATGTCCGAGGGAAGCTTGTCCACGTCGATGCGCAGTTCGAAGTGCAGGGCATCGTTGATGATGTTCTTTTCGAGGCTGAAGTCGGTGTCGAGGATGTGATCCCCGGCGGTCCACCCGACTTCGACGCCGTCGGCGGCGGCGATGCGTTGACGCCCGGCCTGACGATCCGCGAGGCGGTCGATCTGCTCTTCTTCGAATGTCCGCGGTGCGGAACCGCTCACCTTGAAGCGAAGGCACGAGACGCGCCCAGTGAAGAAGCCCATGGATACTCCACGCGAAAGCCCACCCAGTTGAATGGGTGGGCTTCTTGGGTTCAAAAAAAGGAAGGCGCGTCCACCGCGAAGGGTTGGGACACGCCTAGGTTGTGTCTAGACGGGAGCGGCGAGGTTCAGCCGACGAGCACGGAATCGCTCGCTTCGCCATCTTTGCGGTGCATCTCTTCGAGGACGATCGGATGCCAGGCCCGGTCGCGGAGCTCAGCGGGAACGTAATGTTCCCGCGCCCAGCGGCGAAGCCGGAATTCCTCGATCACATCCACATCCAGCAAACCAGCGCCCATGATCGCACCCTACAGAGCCCGCGTAAACCGGCGGGGAGGAGAGGTGCTGCCGACCGTTCGGCAGCGATCTACTTTTATAGCAAGGGGTCGAGTTCCGACAAGGATTTGAGCCCCCTCCACCGACTTTTCATCCGAAGCTGGGCAAACTGTGCGGGCGCAACGACATGCTATGGGACGCATTTCAGGCGCACTTGTCGCGAGGCTACACGAAGCTTAGGTTAACAGCCGAAGTGTGGAACAATCCAGGCGTGAGAGGAGCCCAGCATGGCGCGCGGGAAGAAGAGCGGTCCGAGTCGAATGGACATGCGGCGTCAGAACGAGGCCGCGGAGAGCAAGGAAGCCGGAGCCGAAGTCGAGGTGGAAGAGGGCGACGAGGCCGAGGAAGAAGAGGCGGATGACGACGCTGAGGCCGAAGTGGGAGCCGAGGTCGAGGCGGAGGCCGAAGCCGAACCGGCCGACGACGGAGACGGAGACGAAGACGAGGACGGCGTTAAGAAGAAGAAAAAGAAGAAGGTCGCCGTCAAGAAGAAGGCCGCACCGAAGGTCAAGAAGCCGGCCGTCAAGCGCGTCCGCACTGCGAAGGAAGTCCGACAGCGGGCCGTCTGGATCGTCTTCGACAACTCGAGCAAAGAAGTCGGCAGCTTCAACTTCAATCAGAAGGGCGATGCCGAGAAGTTGCTCGAAAAGAAGATTCTCGAGAAGGAAGGCAAAGCCACCTTCTACTTGAACCTCGTCAAGCGCGAGATCAAGGAAGAAAAAGAGAAAGACAAGGACAAAGAGAAGTAAGATGTCGGTCGCTTGCGGCTTCGCGATTGCGAGTGACTCGCCCATCGCGAAGCCGCAAGCCGCCAATCGGTTACGGGTTGATCACGGTCGCACGTTCGCGCAGGATTTCCTGCACTTGCTCCAGCCGCGAACCGATCCAGAGTACGTTCGGGAATCGCAACTCTTCCTTCTCCGCGCCGTGCGTTCGCACGATCAGGTCTCCCGAAAAGAACCCCAGAATCCAGTGGCGGAACATGTCGTCGCGCTGCTTCTCGAACGACAGCCCCGTGGTGTCGAAGTTGCGGATCGAGGCACCGATGTGTTCGCAGACGCGAATCTGGCCCGGCGTCACCACCATGTACGTTCGCTGGTCGAAGATGAAGACCGAGACGACCCACAGGATGAGCGTCGTCGTGGCGATGAACAGGTAGCCGGCCATGTTGATGTAGATGTGCAAGTTCCCGAGCGCACCGAGCAGGCCGTCCCAAACGTCGAAGACGCTGAACATGAGTGCCGTCACGATGAGGATCAGGATGACGAGGAACGACCAGAGCCCGCGCATCGGCACGTTCGTGATCAGGATCGTGAGCAAGAGCACGGTGCAGTAGGTGGGGCCCATCCAGGACCGTTCCGACACGCGGGTTTTGAACGCCGGCGGGTGCGTCGGATCGTTGGTCGCGGCAACCGCGCTATCGAGCGACTTCGTGACCGGCTTCTTCGTTTTCATTTCGTAGCGAGCGGTGTCGCCGTCATCCGCCAAGGCGTGAACGTCGGTATTCGCCGGTAAAATGGCCAGTCGCGTGCCGTCGGCCCACGTGATCAGGGCCAGAACGTATCCGAGCAACCAGATCGGCCACCAGTAGAAGATGGGCGAGTGGCTCACGAGTTTGATCTCGCGCGGGCCGTGTGCCACGGGCACCGCGGGGACCACCGCTACCATTTGGTTGGCGGTCGGGGGGAGATTGGGAGGAACGGTGGACATCGGGTTCGTGCTCGTTCGGAGGAAGTGGCCCCGAGGGGTTGTCGGGTCATTCGCACTCGGCGGCCATTTCTTATCACAAAAGTGGAAGCGGACCAGACCTGCGGCGTTGCGAAGTCAGGCAGCCCGAACGCCGCGCGAGTAGTCGGTGGCCTGCTCGGCGAGCCACGCGGTGCATCGCGCCCAGTTTCGCGAATCGCCGGGCACCACCTGCCCGAGTACCCGGCCGCCGACCGCACCCGTAAGCGGAGCCAAGTTGCCGGGCACTCCGTCGCAAGTCAGAGTCGCCAGGATCGCGGCGGCCGCCGCTTTCCGCGCCGTCGCGGGAAGGCCAGCCTCGTCCGTGCGGGCAATTGGCGTTCCTTCGAACTGCTGGCCGAGAAGTTGCCACAAGAACCCGTTGCGGACGCCTCCGCCCGAAACGAGCACGCGCGGCTGACCGGGAGGCAAGCCGCCGCGCCACGCCTCCCCGATGGATCGCGCGATGAAATGGCTAATCGTGCAAAGCAGATCGGGCAACCCCGCGCCGAGATCGCGCGCCGCATCGAAGACGCCGTGCAGAAACGCCCGCCCGAACGCCTCAGGGTGAACCGCTTTTGGCGGCTTGCGAGTCAGATGCGGATGTTCCAGCCATCGCGTGAGCAGCGATTCCAGGCAGCGGCCCTGCACCGCTTTCTTCCCACCGGGATCGGTGAGTTCCTTGCCGCGCGTGCCGTGAAAAAGAATCGAATCGAGAAGTTGGCTACCGGGGCCGGTCTCGAATCCGTGCAGCGATTGGACCTTGGCATTCGCGGGAATGAAGAGCACGCTGGAAATGGCACCGAGGTGAATCAACAGGCGATCTTCGACATCGCTGCGCAATACGAGAAAATCCGAGGCGGCGGTGATGGGATGGCCGCTGCCGCCCGCCGCGCGATCGCGACCGCGGAAGCCATGAACCACGGTGAGCCCCGTGATTTCCGCGATCCGATCCGCCACTTCGGGCCAGTTCACGATTCGGTCGCCGACCGGATGGGCCGGATCCAGCAACCCGATAGCGAACACTTCGCGTGCCGAGCAACCGGACTGAATCACGACGTGGCGCACGGCCTGCGAAGCCGCCTCAGCCAAAGCCCGCGATAGATGGTACTCCTCGCGGACGGATGCCGCTATTGGAAGTCGAGCGGTTCGTTCGAGGCGCGGGACCGCTCCAAGGCCGATACCGACGACGCGAACGACGGCGGCATCGATCCCTTCCAGCGACGATCCCAACGACAGACCCACGAACGTGCGGGACATCTCACAGTTCCAGCGTTAGGCTGCGACGAGCATGGGGCGGTCCGAAGTCCGCACCGAGGCCTGGATGAAGCACTCGAAGATTTGGCCATCGAGGGCGCTGGCCGTATCCGCTTCCGGATGCCACTGCACGCCGACGCAGAACCAATACGGATCGGTGGCCTCAATCGCTTCGATCACGCCGTCCGGCGACTTGGCCGCGATCCGCATCTTCTTGCCGAGTTGGTTCACAGACTGATGGTGCATGCTGTTCACGCGCAGTTCCTGGGAGCCGTAAATTTCGTCGAGGCGCGTGTTCGGCTCGATGAGGACCATGTGACGGTGCGGCGCGCCGGTCTGGTCGAAGTGGGGCATCGCCTTGGGGTTGTCCACGGGCAGGTGTAAGTGGAGCGTGCCGCCGGCGAAGACGTTCAGCTGCTGCATGCCGAGGCCGATGCCGAGAACCGGCGTTCGCCGTTCGAAGATGCGAGCGAGCAGGTAGCGGTCGGCGTCTTCGCGGCGAACCGCCATCGGGTTCACCGCCGCCGTGATTGCCTGTCCGTTGCGTCGCGGGTCCATGTCCGCACCGCCGGTGAGAATGACGCCGGACACGGTGTCCAAAATCGCGTCGATCTCGGCGAGGTTGTCTTTCCGAAAGGCGGGCAGTACGACCGGCAAGCCGCCGCCGGCCAGGATCGCATCGACGTATCCGGAGTTCAGCCGGAAATACGGCGTGGCGTTTTTCGCCGCGATATACTCGGTGTTGATCCCGATGAGCGGTCGGGTGGGGGGAAGGGCGAGCTCTTTACGTGATGCCATTCGTGCGGTTCCTCCATGAACCCTCGGGGAGCGTCTTGCTCCGAAATCCAGTGAGCTGGACTAAGGGGAACGTGAGTTTAGACGTGGAGCTGCTCATTGTGCAAGGGGAGATTTTTGGGGGCCATGGGGTCGTCGGGTGTTTGAGCTACCTGGCACACGACCTCCCCGGTATTAAAGAGAGACCTATCGGAGGCTTCGGATGTGGGCTCGCATTCTCATCGCGTCGACCGTTCTAATTGCGGCAAGTTCTTCGCGAGCGGACGATCCTCCCGAGAAGAAGCCCGCCGAGAAATCGGGTTCGCAGCCGCTCGATCGCTTCGAGCTCGATAAGCGTGCGGCCCGCGTGGCTTACGACACCGCGAAACTCGGCAGCGAACTCTGGGCCGCCGGCAACTTCGAAGGGTGCTTCCGCCTCTATCAAGGCTCGCTCCTCGCCCTTCAGCCCATGCTCGACCACCGCCCCAAACTCGCTGCGATGGTGAAAGAGCAACTCGATTTCGCCAAGGACGCGAAAGCGGACAAGGGCGCGTTCGCGCTGCGCGAGGCACTCGACGCCATTCAGAAGGAGACGACTGCGGGCTCGATCGTGGTTCCTAAGAAGACCACACTCTGGGACCGCCTCGGCGGCGAAAAGGCGATGAAGGCCGTCGTCCACGACTTCCTCGAAGCCGCGATGAAAGATCCAAAGGTGAACTTCACCCGCGATGGGAAGTTCAAGCTCGATGCGAAGGCGATCGCTCTCGTTGAATCGCACATCGTGGAGTTGATCAGCGAGGTGGGCCGCGGGCCGCTCGACTATTCGGGCAGCGATATCAAGAAGGCCCATGCCGCCATGAAGATCGCCGGAGCCGAGTACGATGCGATGATCGGGCACCTCACGGCCGCACTGAAGAAGCACAAGGTGGTTGAGGATGCTGCCGAAGAACTCGTGAAGTTCATGACCTCGGCCAAGGCGGCGTTCGTAAGCCCGTGACGCTCACATTTTGTAAGCCCGGCGAACGGCGTTCACGATTTCGTCGAGCTTCGCCAAGAAACGCGACCGGTCCTTCGGAGTCATGGGAGCCGGGCCGCCCGAGGCCTGCCCCGATTGACGCAGTTCGTCCATCAAATCGCGCATGCCGAGCGCCTCGCCGATATTCGCGTCGGTGAGCAATCGCCCCTTCGGATCGAGTACCAGGGCGCGTTTTGCCACACTTCGCGCGGCCAACGGAATGTCCGAGGTAATCACGATGTCGTTCGCCTTCACCACTTCGGCAATGTAGTCGTCGGCAGCTCCAAACCCGGCGCGAACGACGAGCGTGAAGTTCGCGTCGTTCGGCACGCGAAGAGTGGCGTTCGCAACCACGACGACGGTCATCGCGTAGCGCCGGGCCACCTTGTAAATCTCGTCTTTTACAGGGCACGCATCCGCATCGATGTAGATTGCCGGTGCGATCGGCGCTTCGAGTTCCATCGCGATTCTCCAAATCGGATTGTACGTGCCGGAGAATCGCTCTCCGGGATCGGAGGCGAACTCGTTCGCAAGACGCGAACCTCGTTAGCTCCGCTACTCTCTGGTTATCGCGGTGAAATTGAATTCACCTTGAACCGATGCGGCGGCAATCGTAGTCTGAAACGCTTCCACCCCAGTGGTTCCGCTCGTGTAGCTCAGGGGTAGAGCAGCGGTTTTGTAAACCGCAGGTCGTGGGTTCAAATCCCACCGCGAGCTTATCGAACGCGGGACGAGGTCATAGAGTAAAGGCGATTCACGGGTAGGTGGCAGAGTGGTCAATTGCACCAGACTGTAACTCTGGCTCCTTCGGGATTCGGGGGTTCAAATCCCTCCCTACCCATTGCATTTGCCGCTTGCGGCTTCGCGAATGTCGATCGTCGCGAAGCCGCAAGCGGCAAATCGAAACGCGGGTGTAGCTCAGTGGTAGAGCTCTTGCCTTCCAAGCAAGTTGTCGTGGGTTCGAATCCCATCGCCCGCTCTTTCAGTCGCGATTGTGGCGGAAGTACCTAGCCGGTTCGGTTCTCGGCTCATATCTCTGCTTGAGCCGAGTCTTCCCGTATTTGCGGGCTTCGATTCGTCGGGATCGTGGGATCACGCTGCTGTAGCTCAGTTGGTAGAGCACCTCCTTGGTAAGGAGGAGGTCCTGGGTTCGAGTCCCAGCAGCAGCTCTGGGACTGGATTTTCCGGGCCGCGGTCATCACAATTTGGGTGTGCGACGCACACCGGAGTTCGCGGGCACAACGTGCCCCCACCACATCAGGAGCGAGGGAGCGATGGCGAAGGAGAATTTCGCGCGGACCAAGCCGCACGTCAACGTTGGCACCATCGGCCACATTGACCACGGCAAGACGACGCTGACGGCGGCGATCATGGCCCGCAATGCGCACATCAACAAGTTGAAGGACTTCAAGACCTACGCGGAAATCGCGAAGGGCGGCATCGTCCGCGACGCCAACAAGACGGTGACGATCGCCGTTTCGCACGTCGAGTACGAATCGAACGACCGCACCTACAGTGGTGTGGCCGCGCTGCCGTACAAGGATCTGATCGACTACCCCGGCATCGAGGCGATCAACTTCGGCGAGCCGATCAAGGGTCGCCACTACGCCCACATCGATTGCCCCGGGCACGCCGACTATATCAAGAACATGATTACCGGTGCCGCGCAAATGGACGCCGCCATCTTGGTAGTCGCCGCCGACGACGGCCCCATGCCGCAGACCCGGGAACACATCCTGCTCGCCAAGCAGGTCGGTGTGCCCAACATGGTCGTGTACATGAACAAGTGCGACAAAGCCGACCCGGAGCTCATTCCACTCGTCATCATGGAGCTCCGCGATCTGCTCAACAAGTACGATTTCAAGGGCGACGAGATTCCAATCATCTACGGCCGTTCGAAGGAAGCCCTCGAGAATCCCACGACGGACAACCCGGGCTCGCTGTCGATCGACGCCCTGATGCTCGCACTCGATGCGTACGTTCCGCTGCCGATTCGCGAAGAAGACAAGCCGTTCCTCATGTCGATCGAAGACGTGTTTTCGATCAAGGGTCGCGGTACGGTTGCCACGGGTCGCGTCGAGCGCGGCACCGCGAAAGTCGGCGACAACGTCGAGATCATCGGACTCAAGAAAGACAACACGCCGACCGTTATCACCGGCATCGAAATGTTCCAGAAAACTCTGGACCGGGCGATCGCCGGCGACAACGTGGGCGTCCTTCTGCGAGGCATCGAGCGCGAAGGCATCGAACGCGGGCAGGTCATTGCCAAGCCCGGCTCGATCACCCCGCACACGAAGTTCGAAGCCAGCATCTACGTCTTGTCGAAGGACGAAGGCGGTCGTCACACGCCGTTCTTTAGCGGTTACAAGCCGCAGTTCTACTTCCGTACGACGGACGTGACCGGTTCGATCAAGCTGCCCGCGGGTGTCGAAATGTGCATGCCCGGCGACAACGTCAAGATCGACGTCGAACTCATGGACAACATGCCGGTCGCCATGGACGACGGCCTCCGCTTCGCCATCCGCGAAGGTGGCCGCACCGTCGGTTCGGGCGTCGTGACGAAGGTCACCACGGTTTGAAGTTCTGAGTCGTTGGCCATTCGTTATTTGAGAACGAGAAATCTCGCTCGCGGCGTCAGTTCATACGGACGCCGCGAGTTGGTTATTCGAATGGCGAATAACCGACGACGAAGAACCAATGCGTTAGGAGCGTAGCTCAGCTGGTAGAGCAGTGGTTTCCAAAACCACCGGTCGGGGGTTCGAGTCCCTCCGCTCCTGCTACGAGCGTCGACTTCAGCTTCACTCGCCAGCTAGCAGCCACGTTCGATGGTGCCGCCGGCCCCCGACCCGGATTGCGATCCGGGTTGTCGGGCCGGTCGATTCGTCTGGGGCATGGTAAGCCCCGTCGAGCCCGAGGAATTGGAAAGGACGGAGCATGGCCACTGCCGTTGAAACCAGTCCGCGTTCGCAGGCGCCGAGTCCGCCCGCCAGCCTTCTCACGGCCAGCCTCATCGGAGCGATCTACGTCCTGGCGGCACTCGCGGTCGTTCTCTACGCGGTGCCCTCCCTCTGGGAACAACTCGTCGGAGACTCGCTCTCGGGAAACCGGCTCCTCGAAGGTGCCCTGAAACTGACGCTGGAAATCGCCGCCATCGTAGGGCTGGTTTGGTTCGGAACATCGCTCGCCGGCTCGAACCCGCCAAAAGGGCTCCGCGGCGGCATCTTCATGATGGTTGTCTCGGCATTACTGATCTTCGGAATCACATTCTGGGTCGGCGATACGGTGAGCGGTGCTCCGGGGCAGATCGCCACGGCCATCATTGCGGCGGCGTTGGTCTTCGGGGCGTTCAGGCTCTTCACTTCGCCGCGCGGCACGCGGTGGATGATTGACCTCGAAGAACAAGGCTGGTTCCACGGCAAATCGTACAAGCGGGTTCTCGGTCTGCGGGTCCGTCGCCTTACGCTGCTCGGCATCCTGATCCTGGGTGCAAGTGGCGTTTACTCGCTCTACTCGCAAGGAACGCTCCCCGATAAGTGGACCGTCGCGATCCCATTCACGCAGGTCGAAGGCGCGCCAGAAGGCACTGCTAAGACGTTCACGCTGCTTACGGATTCGAAGATCACGATCCCGCTGATCCTATTCGGCCTCATCTTCTGGGTCGCGTACCGGACAGTGAACGTGCCGACGTTTGCCGAGTTCCTGATCGCGACCGAAGCCGAAATGAATAAGGTGTCGTGGACCAGCCGGAAGCGACTCGCACAAGACACGGTGGTGGTTTTGGTGACGACGGTGCTGATGGCAGGTTTCTTACTCTTGGTCGATGTGTTCTGGGGATGGTTGTTGAGTACCAACACGGTGGGCGTGCTGCCGCCGAAGCCGACCAAGCAGGAAAAGACGGTTTTAGAAGCGAAGTGGTAGTGGGTTCAGGGGTAGTTGAAATGAGCGACGAGAATACCACTCCACTTGAGACGCCGGCAATCGAGCCGGTATCGCACGCACCTGCTCCCGAACCAGAATCGCCCGTCGATCTCGCCAAGACGGCCGAGGGGACTCCGATCCTGGCTCTCGAACAGCAAGCCGCTTCGCAGGATCACTTGACTCCAGTCGACGGAACTCCGCT
>JAYTUG010000519.1:0-16145 GCA_043744695.1 Gemmataceae bacterium | reverse complement strand
GTTGCCCTGGGCTAAGGGATACCAGGCTTTCAGCCTGAAGATCGAACAGCCTCAATTTGTTCCGGTTGGCTGAACTCCAAGAATGGATGGCACACCCGTGTCGGCTTCTTGGACGACTTGCCACGCCTGAAAAGTTTTTGCCTCGATGAGCAGCATCGTCACCCGGCCAGGGCTTCGCCCGGAACCGTTCCCCCGCCCGAGAGCATCGCCAGCGTCGAGACCGCCTCAAATGTACTGAACAGCCTCAGGCTGCCGGTCAAGACGTAAAAGTCGGTCGAGGCTCCGGGGCGCGGATCGAACGCGACATTCTCGGGGTGGTCGATCATCGCCCGTTCCCCACCCACGAACGTGATCGCGAATGCGCGGTAAGGCGATTGCCGAAGCATCCGCTGAAGTTCCGAACGGATGAGTTCCACCTTCATGTCGACCCCCAGGTTGTTGCACCGAATTGTAACCACCTCGGTTGTCGACGCAACCGGATCGCCTGCGATTTCTTCGCAAATGCCATGAAATCAGGGCCGAAACGAGCCTGTTTACGCGAGGCGATCAGAGCCCCTTCGCGATCTCGCGCTTCAACTGGACCAGCGGTTCGCAACCGGTCGAAACGCGGACGAGGCCGGGGGTGATGCCCTGGCGTTCGCGCTCGTCCGAAGACGCGAATCGGTGCGAGGTGCCGGCCGGGTAACTGATGGTGGTCGAGGCGTGGCCGAGCGACGGGATGAACGGGATGCCGGTGGCGGTGCGCATGAAGTGGTTGACGGCGTCGCGGCCGGCGAGTTCGAAGCAGAGCATATTGCCGCAACCGGTCGGGAAGAGGCGTTGAGCCAGCGCGCGATCGGGGTGGTCCGGGCGGCCGGGGTAGACGACGCGGCGGATGCCGGGTTGAACGGCGAGCCAGTCGGCGATGGCGGCGGCGTTCGCGGTCGCGGCCTTCATGCGAAGGTCGAGCGTGTGCAGGCCGCGTTCCGCCTGCCAGCATCCGAACGGGCTCGACGCGAGACCCCAGGTGCTGACGGCCGCGGTGATCGGGGCGCGGAGCGTGTCGTCGGTCGAGGCGAGGAAGCCGAGGATCACGTCGGAGTGGCCGCCGATCATCTTGGTGAGGCTCTCCATCACGAGATCGGCCCCGAGTTCGAGCGGCCGGCAAAGCACCGGCGTGGCGAAGGTGTTGTCCACCACGAACCGGCAACCGGCGGCTCGGGCCAACTCGGCGAGCGCGGCCAAATCGAGAACGCGGCACATCGGGTTCGAGATCGTCTCGGCAAACAGCACCTTCGGCTGGTGTTCGGCGAGCGCGGCACGGGTTGCGGCGAGGTCGCTGAGATCGACTGAGACGGTCTTCACGCCGAAGCGGCTGAGTTGATTGTTGAAGAGCTTCGAGGTGCCGCCATAGAGCCAGTTGCTGGCGAGAAGGGTGTCGCCGGTTTGAAGCAGGCTGACGAACACGGCGGAGAGCGAGGCCATGCCGGAGGCGCAGGTCATGCCCCAGGTGCCGCCTTCGAGGGCGGCGAGTTTGGCGGCGAGGTGGTCGCCGTTCGGGTGGCCGTCGCGGGCATAGGTGTAGCCGGGCGAACGGCCTTCGTAGACGTCGTCGAGGGCGTCGAGATCGGGAATTGCGTAGACGGACGACGTGTAAAGCGGCGGCGCGAACGGTGTCGTGGGGCCGAGATCGATCATGGCAGCTTCGCTCACTTCGCCATGAACTGCTTGATGGCGGGCCAGAAGTCGGAGTCGTCGGGCAGGCCGATGGAGCGGGCGCGAATCTTGGACACGTCCGCACTTTCGAGATCGACCGTCTTGAAGTGCAGGTACGAGATGGCCCCGGTTCGCACGCCATCTTCGTCGAAGATATATACGGGCCGGGTGGCCTTCTCCGCGGTTGCCTTATTCACTTGTTCAAACGCGTCGGTCAACTTCTCGGGGGTGGTTTCAATCGCGGTGAAGGTGAGGCCTCGCGTCTCGGCGAGATCGCGAACGGCCGCGACATCGGCACCCGGAGCGTGGAGGAAGATTACGGTCTTGTAGCCGTCTTTCTTCAAAGTGTCGAATCCGTCGAGCGTCGGCTTGCGGCCGGTGGCGACGCCGTCTTTGATCTGCGTGAAGCCGGGCAGGCCGGGTTGCGGAAGCGCCGGCACTTCGGGCTTCTTGGCGGCGACGGGTGGTTCCAGAGTAGCGACGGGCGCGGGGGCATTCACCGGTCCGCCGAGGATGCTGTTGCTGGGCTTCTTCTGGGACGATGTGCCGCCGGGGCCGATCGGATCGGGCAGCAAGGTTTCCGGAGCGGGGCGACCACTGGTGCTGGGCCGGAGGTCGGCGGCGGGCGGAAGCGTATAGGTGCTGCCCGGTGTACTCGGCACCCCAGCAGGAGGAATCGTGCTGCCGGGGCCCAACGGTAAGAAGGGCGGCGGCGCGGAGCCGTTGCTGCGGCAGCACTTGTGCTTGCAACCGGCCATTCCGAGGAACGCCAGACCCGTGACGACCGAGAGCAATAACTGACGACGCAACATGACAGTTCCTCCGCGTTTGACGCGCATTCCGACACCCGATTCTAGGACGAGTGCGGGAGGAACCGGCGGAACTTGAGGCGATCGCGGCAAAATCCGGGGATTCGGCGCGCCGGTCTTACCGGTCGCGCGGATTGGGCAAGATTATTTCACGCGTTGCGGGTTGACCACTACGGGGGCCGGGCTTGGCTCGGCGGTGGGGAGAACTTTCGACTTCACCTGATCGCCGAGTTCGAACGGATCGGGCAGCACGACCTTCAAGAACCCAGACTGCCCGAGAACGGGCGTGGGCGTCCGGGTCACGATGGTCGAGTTGCCGGGCTCGGCGGTCGGGTCCTCGAGGCTGGCGCGATCGGCGAGTTGCCGACCAAGCGGAACGAGATCGGGCGGCAGGTTCACGTCGCGGGCCTTGATCGCGATTCCGGGCACTTCGGGGAATGTCGGCTTCGCGGGAACCGCAGCCGCTCCGAAGCCGAGGTCGAGCGGTACCCGCTCGACGGGAGCCGTCGGCACAATCGACGCGGGCTTGCCGGCGGGCAGCGGCGGCGGAGCGTATGTCATCTTCGGCAGCGGGGCCGGATCGAGCACTCTGGCCGGCGCGAGCCGGACCTTCGGCGCGAGACCGAGTTTCTCCACGGGCAGCGACGGCGGCGCGGGCGGCGTCACCACTCGAGGCAGTTCCTTCCCGGCGGCATCATTCGGAAACGGGAACATCAGCGGCGGCGCGGGCGGTTCTTCCTTCTTGGGAGCCGGTTGAACCGCGGGCTGCACCTTCAGCGCGGGCTCGGCCTGTGGAGCAGCGGCGACCGTCACCTCCGGCGCGGCAGGTGGCGGCGACGGATTGCAGCCGAGAAGCAACGCCAGTGGAATCGAGAAAAGTCGGTTCATGGTTTCGGTGCCTCGAGCACGAGCTTGATCGCGCCGCCCTCTTTCGGCAGCACGTCCGGGTTCACGTCCAGCTTCAAGTACTTCTCTTCCTTCATCGTCCAGTCCGTTTGCAGCACGCATTCATCCGTGACGGGGAAGAGCGCGATCAGCGTGCCGGTGAGGTCCGCGCCGTACTTCTTGTCGTCCGGCTTGTTCGGGTCGTAAGCGGACATCACCGAGCCCGTGAAGCGGAAGGTCATCTTCGGGGCCGGCTTCTTGCTCTTCGGATCGATCAGCACCTTGTCCAGGGTCAGCCGCTTGGCGAGGCCGTCGGCCCCGGTGAGTTCGAAGAACACATTCACGACCGGCCCCTCAGCCTTCGCGTTCTCGCCCTTGGCCGGCTTGCCCGGTTTGAGCCCGAGCGCTTCCAGACCCTTGTGAACTTCGGACGGGTTGAAGTCGATCGAGACGATGATCTCGTGGGCCTTCTTGCCCTTGGGTGCGCCCCAGCCCGCGACGAGTTCCAACGGGTAGACCATCTCGAGGTTGGGCAGCTTGCGCGGCGCGACCTTCGCCGAGATGGTGACCGTGCGCTTGTCCTTGTCCACGATCACGCCCGTGACCGTGGATTTGGGTTCGTCCGGCGCGGCCGCCTGCACGAGTGCGCCGATCAGAATCAGCCCGACTGTGAGAAACAAGGGACGCATGAGAGACTCCTTCTTGTTGCCGCGCTCCGCTCCGAGGACTTCGCGTCGCGGCTAATCGGTAGCTATTTGGATCCAATCACGACGATGGCCGTGTCTTTGCGAATGTTCGGGCCTTCGAGGTTGCACGTGGCCACGCACACTTTGCCGCCGTGAACGCTGACGCCGCCGTAGACCATGCCCGGAGCGCCGACTTCCTTGGACAGAGCGAAGGTCCACTTCGTCGCGCCGGTCTTCAGATCGATCGCATGAACGGTGCCCTGTAGGTCCGCGGCATAGACCGCTCCGCCGGCCACGGCGGGGGGGGCGAAGATGTTGTATTTGGCGTCGTAGATCCAGGCGCGGTCGCCATCCGCGAGGCGGTAGGCTCGCACCTTGCCGTCGCTCGCGGTGCAGATGGCGAGGCCGTCCGCGATCGCGACGCAGCCGACCACGCCGCCGGGCACGTCCTTCTTCCACTTCAGTTTGCCGGTGGCGAGATCGAGTGCGGTCAGGTCGCCCTTCGCGCCTTTCACTTCGTTGAAGTAATAGCCGATGGAACTGCCGGGCACGATGACGGTGTCGCCGGACACGCTGGCCCCGCCCCACGGATTGAGCGCCAGATCCGCCTTCCAAATCGTTTCGCCGGTCGCGGCGTTCAGGCAGTAGAGTGCCCGCTCGCCGACCTTCTCCTTATCGAGGAAAGACGTGGGCACGAGTAGCTTGTCGCCGGTGGCGTTCACCGGGGCATCGACGTGCCACTTCGTTTGGCCCACTTGCCAGACCTTTTTCGGGGAAGGCTTGAGCAGCATGTCGTCGTTGGGCGGCACCGCGAAGTCGGGGTCTTTCTTCTTCTGCTCCTCGAACTTCGCGAGCAGGTCCTTCCACTTCGCTTCTTGCAGTTTGGCGATCTCAGCGAGCGCGATCTCCTTGCCCTCGAGGGTCAGCTTGTCGAGTTCGACGCAGAGTAAGCCGGCAGCACCGCCGCCGATGTAGACCTTGCCGCCGAGGATGGTGGGTCCGCCTTCGAGGTGGATGAGGTCGCCGGGCAGCGGCAGTTGCCAGAGCGGGCGGCTGGTCGTGGCGTCGAGGCAGTGCAGTAGGCCGCCGGAATCCTGGTGCATGCCGTCGCCGACCACGATGGCGTTCTTCGCGGCGTCGAATGCGGGCGAACTCACCGAGGCGAGCTTCAGGTACGGTGCGGACTTCGACCAGAACGGTTCGACCTTCGCGCCTTTGCTTGCGAGTGGGAAGAGTGAGAGCGTGGGCCGGTTGAAGCCGCCGAGGCCGGAAACGAAGAGTTTGTCGCCGATGGGCACGGGCGACGCGACGAAGTGGTCCTGCGATTTGACGGACCAAAGCACGGCCGGCGCGGCGGGGCCGGGCAGGTTGTCGGTGTTGCCGGTGCGCTGCGGGTTGCCGCGATACGTGGCCCACGGCAATGGGTCCGCGGCGCGGGCGGATCCACAGAGTGCGGTGAGCGCGATTAGTGCGAACCGAACCATATTGACTCGCAGAATAACGTTACCGTTTAGCCGCGACGCGGAGTCTGCGGAGCGGAGCGCGGAACCACCGGCGATGCCGCGCTCCGCTCCGAGGACTGCGCGTCGCGGCTAAACTAATTCACCTTCACGTTCATCGGGCTGGTCGCCACGGTCAGCGCCGTGATGGTCGCCTTGCCATCGGGTCCGGTCAGTTCCACTTTGTACTCGCCGGGGGCCAGGGCGAAGCGCGGCAGCAGCGCGTTGCCGCCGCGGCAGTCGCCGCCGGAGTGGCACGCGGTCGCCACGGCTTTGCCGGTCATGTCCTTCACAACCACCTTGCCGCCGTTGAGGCCGGCCGTGCCGTTGAGCGTCACCACCACCGGCGTCTTGCCCATCGATTCCTTCACCAAGCCGAACAGGATCGCCGAGTCCTGAGCCTCGTTGTTTAAGATCAGGTCGAGTTGGCCGTCGCCGTTCAGGTCCGCGAATGCGGCGGCCTGCGAGTTAAACACTTTCTGCGTCAGGCCGATCTCGGCACTCTTGTCCTCGAACTTGCCGTCGCCCGCGTTCTTGAAGTAGCGGTTAGTGCCCTTCAAACAGCAGACGACGAGATCGGGCCAGCCATCGTTGTCGAAGTCGCCCCACGCCGCCGAGACGGCTCCCGGCACATTTGAGAACGGCATCTCGGTGAAGCTGCCGTCGCCCTTGCCGCGGTAGAGTTTGCACTTGCCGTCGGTCTGCGGGATGAACAGGTCCAGGATGCCGTCGCCGTCGAAGTCGCACACCGCGGGGCCGATCTTGCCCGGCTTGTAGTTGATGCCGGAATCGGGCTTGAACGCGAAGCGACTGCCGCTGTTGATGAACATCAGGCCGGTCGTGCCCGCTCCATAGAGGAAGTCGGGTTTGCCGTCGCCGTTGAAGTCGGCGACGGCGAGGGTGTCGCCTTTGAGGTCGCCGGCCTGCCCGTTCTCGCCGATGCCCCACGCCGCCGAGACATCCTCGAACCACGGTCCGGCAGGGCCTTCCGCGTTAGCGGCGCCGCTGCCCGAATTGAACGCGAAGGAATGAGCGGCACCCGCGACGCACAACTTCACCATCAGCGCGTTCTTGCCGGCCTTCAGTTTCAGCACGAGTGCGGTGGCTTCGGGCTTCACCTTGTCATCGGAGTGAATCTTCTCGCCGTTGAGCCAGACCGAGAGGGTGCCGCCGCTGGTGAACGAGGCGGGGAAATCGATCGCTGCAACCGCGTCCAGTTCGCGGAACAAGTACGTGGCGGAGTTGCCGCCGACCTCGGGGAGCGGGGTCGCTTCGCCGTCTTTGATGTCTTTCTTGGCCCACTTCACGGGCATGTCGCGCTTGGCCTTGTACTCCTTCTCGGGTGTGAACTTCTCCTTCTCGGGGGCGAACTCAGTCTTGAAGTTGTCGGCTGGGAGGGCGGCGCGGAACATGCCGATGACGTGCCAGTCGCCGAACTTCGGAGGGGCGACGAGCTTCGGGGCCGAGGCGCGAATGTTCCGGTACATGCGCAGGCCGTGGAAGCCGTTGGCGAGCAAGATGTCCACCTTGCCGTCGCCATCGAAGTCGCCCCACGCGGCAGCCGTCAGGTTGTACGCCGCTTCCTTGGGCAGTCGCTTGGTGTCATCGCGGAAGAGACCCTTGCCCAGATTGGTGAACAACCGTGGGCCATCCGCCGTGGCGAGAAGAAGATCGGGGAGGCCGTCGCCGTTGTGGTCCGCCCACACGGCCGAGCGAGCGCCGCCGGTGAGGCCGGGCAGCGCGACTTCATCGAAGCTGTCGCCGCCGTTGTGCATCAGCACGACCTTGCTCGCCCCGCACAAACAGATGTCTGGCTTGCCGTCGTTGTCGAAGTCGACCACGCTGATGGACTGCGCCTCGGCATCGAGTTTGGGAAGGGCTGCGAAGCGATCGAAGCCGGGCATGCCTTGCAACCGGCGAATGTCTTCGCCGCCCCATCCCACGAAGTCCCGCTTCGGGTTGTAGTCCTGAATCTTGAGGCTGGCCTTCACGCGCTGGATCTTGGCGACCTTCTTGTGGATCGCTTCCTTGTCGCCGTCCACCATGCAGGGCACGATCACTTCTTTGTTCGCGACCATCTCGGAAATGATGCCGGGAAGCTTGTCCACTTTGCCGGCGTAGCTGCGGAGCATGAAGGGTTCGCCGTGGCTCATGCCCCACCATTCGCCTTGCGGGTAGGCCTGATACCAAGTTGTGCCGATATACGTTTCGCTGGCTCCGCCGTTGTGAAAGAAGACGGCCTGCTTGCCGACCTCGGCCCACTTCATGATCTCTTCCCATTCGCCGGCGCGGAGCCCGCCGCGGCCGATGTTGTGCTTGATCGTGTCCTGTGGGTGCTTCCCCTTCACGTCCAGCGTCTTCTGGAAGATGATGAGGTTCTGCGTCTTGTCGACCTTGGTGACGGTCATGAGGCAGACGTTGGTGGACTGCGCGAGAACGGAGCCGAGCGACATCGGTGCTTCGACGTAGGCCGAAGCGGGCCGCGGCGCGAAGAGCGCGATGGCGAGAACGATCGCAAGCAGGGAACGCATGGGGAACTCCTCGTCTGGCCGCTTGCGGCTTCGCGATTTCCACTTCAGGTGCACTCGCGAAGCCGCAAACGGCTAATCCTGTCGTTCGATCCTCAACTCGGCGGGCGGTTCGGTGCCATCTTCCGGGAAGCCGCGAAGCGTGCGCCTCGGCGGCATCAACAGCCCGTTCTTGCGGTGGTGGAACTGCCACCGCACGCCGAGGCCGTCCATCGTGTCGCCGTTCTTGAGAACCTCGCCGTTCGCCAGCAGGTACTCGGTGACGTTGCGCAAGAAGCCGTCGATCTGGCTGAGATCGTAGCCTTTCTCCTTGAGCAAGCACAACTCGATGTCGGGCCGGTCGAGTTGATCGTTGCCGACGGTGTCCATCACGAGCCAGCCGTCGTTCACGTTGGCGAGCCGCACGTTGCACCACGCATCGAGCGGGGCGATGCCTTCATCGTCCCCGTATTTTAACGATGCCGCAAGTGTCGTCGCATCGCGGAGCACTTCGCCGTTCGGGTTGTAGTAGCAAATCGCGCCGGGCACCTCGAGTACCGCCGCCGCCACGTCGGTGACGAACCTCAGTTCTTCGACGGCGTCGTAGCCGTCGGGCAGGAGCGGTGCCTCGTCGGGTGAGTCGCCGAAGGCGTAGCCGGTACGGATGCGGACGAAAGCCTTGTTTCGTGCGGGCACGCTCTTCCTTGCATCCCAGCCCCACGATTGCTGGCTGGCGCGGGACAGTCCATCGGGGAAGGTGAACGGGCCGAAGTGACCGAGCATCCACGCACCGAACAGCTTCGGATCGTTCTTGGGGTCGCCCATCGGGTCGGGCCACGGCTGATTCACGACATCGACGACGACGAGGCCTTGCGCCTCGGGCCGGTAGGCGATGGCGATGGACGGCCCGCCGAACATCCACGCCTCGGGGTCGGGCTCCTCGGCCCGGCCGACGATGTCGAACGACGCGAGCGCCTCGGCGATCTCTTCGATCGTGATGTCGCGATCGAAGAGTACGCAGACGCCGGCGGTGTAGTGGCCTTTGTGCGGCATGGTGGGCTCCGTGCCGCTTGCGGCTTCGCGATTACAACTCCGAAGGCCAATCGCGAAGCCGCAAGCGGCGGTGGTTCACTTCTTCACCTTCTCCAACATCTCGGTGGCAGCCTTACGCCAGGCGCTGTCCTTCGGCGCGTCCTTGATCGCGCGGTCGAGCAACTTCACCGCCTCGGTCACGTTCTTCTGTTCGCCGTAAACGCGGGCGTGCTCCAGCATCGAGGCGAACTTCAAATCGGGCAGGTCGTAGCCGTAGTAGACCGTGGCGTAAGCCTTGCCCGCGTCGTCCCACCGCTTCTGAGCCGCTCGGCACAAGCCGATTTGCAGGTGAGCCCGACCGGCCCGCTCGTCGGTCGTCTTCTGCGTGAGCAGCGCGTACGCGTTCACGGCCTCGTCGAAGCGGCCTGCGTTTTGAAGCGTCCAACCCATGCCGTAGCGAGCATCGACGGCCCACGCATTGGCTTCGCCGTAACGGGCAAGCAGCGTCTCGAAGGCTTGTCGGGCCGGTTCCCATTGCTTGAGTTCGGTGAGGGCGTGGCCGAGGCGAAGCAGGGCGCGGTCGCTCACCTGCGGGATGTTGTGGAACGCGCCGTTGTCGCGGAAGATCACCAACTTGTTCTTCGCCTCTTCCCACTTCGCGAGGCTCATCAGGCACTCGGCGGAACGATACATCGCCGGGCCGCGATGCGGGGACTTCTCGTTGCTCGCGATGGCGTCGAACTGAGCTTGCGCCGCGGGAATGTCCTTCTTGTCGAACAGGGCCGCACCCAGGCGAATGCGGATGCGCTCGGTCGTTTCCGGCGGCGTCGGCTTGTCCGTCGGCTCGGCGTCGAGCGCCTCCTTGAGCAACTTGATCGCGTCGTCCGGCTTCATCTTCTCGGCCAGCAGTTCGGCCAGTTCCAGCCGCGCCTCCGTGACGAGCGAGAGCCCGGGGAACTCGGCGATGAGCTTCAAATAAGCTCCGCTCGGGTCGTCGCCGGCGGCGCGGTAGGCCCAGGCGGCATCGTACAGCATCCGGGCGCGGGCCTCGCCCTGCGGCAAGCCCGGCTTGAACTCGTTGGCCCGCTGCTCCAGCAACTTGGCCGCGTTCGTGAGGTCGCCCTTCGCGAACTTGATCTGCCCGTCGATCTTGATGAGTTCATCCGGCTTGATGCCGGGCTTCATCCTCTCTTTTAGAAGCAACTCGATCTTTTTCTTGGCCTCGTCGATGAAGCACTGCCCGGCTCGCAGGGCGGCCTCGGCCCCGATCGGTTTGCCGACGGATTGCTGAATGACTTGATCGAAGGCTTGCCGAGCTTCGACGGGTTTGCCGGACTCGAAGAGGGCGACGCCGTGGTGGTAGCGGAGCAACTGCACCCAGTCCTTGCGGGCGGGGTCGGGATCGCCGGCGAGTGGTCCTTCGAACTTCTGGCGAGCCTCTTGCATGGTGGCCGCGGCCGGGACGGCTTGATTCTGTTCGCGCTGCAACGTGGCCAGCGTAATGTAGGCCAGCGGCGCGACCGGCGACTTCGCCAGCGGGTCGTTCTTGAACGGGTTCAGCGCGTTGATCGCGCCGCCTTTGTCCCCTTGAAGCACCATCACCTTGGCCCGTTCGAGGGCGGCAGCACCCGCGAGCGGCGAAGCGGGAAAGTCCTTGGCGAGGCGTTCGTAAGCCAGCCGAGCTTTGTTCAAAGCTTCGATGCGTTCGGGGCCGGCCGCGAGTTGAATCCCGAGCCGCTTCTGACAGTACCCGAACTTCAGGAGCGCGTCGGGCGTCTCGGGGGCCTTCGGGTTCGCCCCGACGAACGCATCCAGGAGGTTCGCGGCCGCACCCAACTTCTCGCGCAGTTTGTTGTCTTCGAGCGCGTCCTCGGCCTTGGCGGGTGCCGTGCGAATGAGGCAATCGGCAAGCACGAAGGAAACCGCTGAGAGGTCGCCGTTGCGTTCCGGAGCGGGAATCGACTCCATCACCGCGGCGGCTTTCTCGAAGTCTTCGTTCGCGACGTGGCACAGGCCCAGGCCGTAGCGGGCGCGGTTCACCTTCTCGAACTCGGGGAACTTCGCGACCACCTCTTCGTACTTCTTGCCGGCCTCGGCGAAGCCCGCTTTCGCGCCGGCCGCGTTGTTCTGCTTCAGGAGCAATTCGGCCTTGGCGTAGGCGTTCTCCGCGCCGCGGAAGGCGACCAAGGCCAGCAGCGGGCTCTGCGGGAACTTCAGGCGGAACTCGGCGATGCGAGTGTCCGAGTTGGGGAAGTCGCCGGCGAGGTGCCACGCCGCGATGATCCGCTGGAGGGTTTCTTCCTGGCGGGTCGGGAGCAACTTCTCGTTCCAGATCGCCTCGTAGGTGCCGACGGCTTCGCGGGCTTGCTTGTTCGCGAGTTGGGCGTCCGCGAGTTCGAGCAGCATCTCGGCTCGGCGATTCTTCGCTTCGGGATCGGCGGCCGCGAGTTGGTTGGCGCGCTCGGCCCCCGTGCGGAGCGAGTTGATCGCGGTGGTGAACAGCTGCGTGCGAACGGCGGCGTTCGCCGGGTCCGCGACGAGCGCCTGACCGACCTGCGCCTTACCCGTCCAGTAGAAGGCCTGATCGGCGAGGCGCGGAACTCCGGTCAGCGGTTGCAGCACCTTCACGGCTTCGTCGTTCTGCTTCGTTTGAACCAGGCAGAACCCGGCCCGCAAAGTCGCGTCGTCCTTGAAGGGCGAGGTGGCGTATTCCTTGGCGAAGGCCTGGAACTTGGGGAGTGCTTCCCCGAACTTCCCGGCTTCGTAGTTGAGGCACGCTCCGTAGAAGGCACTTCCCGCAACGTAGTCCGGGGCGGCGGCTTTCGTCAGCGCTTCGAGCCGACCCTTCTCCCACGGATCGTTCTTCAACTTGTCCGGCGTCTTCAGCAGTTCGACCGCGTCCTTCTTCTGCTTGTCCCAACCGGCGAGCACGGCATCGAACGCCGCCGCGGCCTCGGCCTTCTCCTCCTGTAGTTGATGAACGCGGCCCACGAGATACCGCGCGTGCGGGCCGTAAGGCTGATCGAACGGTGCGAGTTGGCCCAGCGATTTCCCCGTCGCGGGCACGTCGTTTAACTGGAAGCACGCGACCCCGTGGTAGTAAAGCCCGAGCGGGCGGACCTTGCTCTTTGCGAGGGCGGCGTCCTTCGCGAACACCTCCGTCGTCGCTCGCGCTTCCTTCGTCTTGTTCAGCCGCAGTTCCATCTCGGCCTGATCGCACCGCGACCGTGCGGCCCACTCGGTATCGGGCGGTACCTTCTTCTCGAACGCCTCGCGCGCCGTGGTGAAACTCTTCGTCGCTTCCGTGAACCGGCCGTTCGCCGCGTTGGTTCGCTGGGGCATCTCGTTCGGCTTCGCGATCCCCTCGGCGAGTTCCTTGTGCCCGAGCCCGCGCTGCGAAACACCCAGGTAGTACAGAGCCAACGGCTGATCGGGGAACGCCTTCTCGTTCGCGGCGGGGGCGAAGGCCTCGACTGCCTTCAAGTAGTCTTGCGGCTGAATGTCGAGCAACGCGAGGCCGAGGCCGAAGCGGGCGGCGTGGACGTCTTTGTTCCCGCCGAACTTGGTGAGGAACTCGCGGAACCGATCCGCGGCAAACGGGTAGTTCGCGTCGTTGTACGCCTTGCGGCCTGCTTCCAGCAGCATCGCGGCCTGCTGGTCCGGGGTGGGTTGGGCCGACGCGGGCTTCTCGGCCAGTGTGAAAGCCGCGACGAGGGCGAGCGTGAAAATCGCGAAGCGAATCGTGACGGGCATCAAGGTGTGCTCCCAACCGGAGGAGAATGCGTAGGTGGGCATCGAACCGGGTTCGACGAACGGGGCGGGAGGCAGGGGCCCGCCGCGATCGGGGCAGCGATAGGTGGGAAACCGATCCGGACCTTCGCACCATCTTGCCATTGATGCGCGCGTGCGTCAACGGGGCACGGGAGAATTTGCGCAATCGTTACAGTTTGGAGGAGCATTTTGAATCTGCTCCTTGACAAGAGGCGGCGGCATCTCGATTCTTACGAATCAACGTGGCACAACTCCTTCGCGAGCGCACTCATGCAAATCGACAACGATGCTGATCACGACGAATTGGACGAGCGGCCGCGATTTCCCGGCATCGTCATGGCAGCCGGAGTGATCTGGATCGGCGTGGGAGTACTCGGAATTGTCAACGTGGTCCTTTCGCTTGCGATGGCCGGAGCCAACGCCGCGGCCGGCGGAGGGGGAGGTGCGAACGCAGGCTCGCCCTGTTGCGGCATCTTCATCGCGATCGCGTTCTTGATGGTCGGCTATCAAACCGTCACGGGAAAGGCCAAGGATACCCTCGGCAACTCCATCGGCTCGATGGTCCTCGGCTTCATTCAAATCTTCGCGGCAATTGGGATCGCTCTCCTCGGTGCCGGGGTGTTTGGAAACCAAAACATTAACGGGATGCCTCCCGAAGTTCTGCTCGTGACGGGGATCATGGTGGGCGTGATAGGATTAACGCTCGTGGCCGCAGGGATCCTCTCGCTCATGGGACGGCGAGCCTACCGCGAATGGCGTCAGGTAGCCCATCCCAAGAAACGAAGTCGCCGGACCGAACGCCGTCGCGAGGACGACGAACGCGAAGGCGATTCGTGACCTCTCACCGCTCCGCCATCGGCTTCACGGCTCGCGCTTCCGGACCCTTATAGAGGCCGCGCGGCCGAATCAGCCGGTTGTTGTCGAGTTGCTCGATGATGTGGGCCGACCAGCCGGTGATCCGCGACATGGCGAAGATCGGTGTGTACAGCGGAATCTCCAGCTTCATCGCGTTGTAAAGCCGACCCGCGGGCCAGTCGAGATTTGGGTACATGTTCTTCTCGGCGGCCATGATTCGCTCGATGGCGTCGGCCGTGTCTTCGAGTTGAATCAGTTCGGGAGTCGTCGCCATGTCGCGCGAATACTTCTTGAGAATGCCGGCCCGCACGTCGCCGGCCTTATAGACGCGGTGGCCGAAGCCCATGATCCGTTCCTTGCGGGCGAGTGCGGCGCGAATCCACACCTCCGCCGATTCCGGCGTGCCACCCGCTGCCGTGAGAATGTCGACGACCTTCTCGTTCGCGCCGCCGTGCAGCGGGCCCTTCAAAGCACCGATCGCACCCGTGATTCCCGCATGAAGGTCCGAGAGCGTTGAAACGATGACCCGTGCCGCGAACGTGCTCGCATTGAATTCGTGCTCGGCGTACAGGATCAGCGACACGTCCATCGCCTTCACTTCGGCGGGCGCCGGTTCGGTGCCGTGGAGCATGAAGAGGAAGTTCGCCGAGTGGCCGAGATCCTGCCGCGCGGCGATCGGCGTGTCCCCGCGGCTGAGGGCGAATTGATCCGCGATCGCGACTGGAATCTGAGCGAGAAGGCGCTCGGCCTTGCGGAGGTTCGCGTCGTGCGAATTGTCGTTGACATCCGGGTCGAAGTGGGCGAGCCCGCTGACCACGGTTCGCAGCGCGTCGAGCGGCGTGGTCCATTTCGGCAGTGCGGCGAGCAGGTCGCGGAACGGCGGCGGAATTCGCCGCGCAGCGGCGACTCGATCCTGGAACGCCTTCAACTGCGCCGCGGTGGGCAGTTCGCCATGCAGCAGTAGGAATGCAACTTCGTCGAAGGTGCAGTGCTCGGCAAGGTCGCCGACGGCGTAGCCGCGATAGCTAAGCCCGCCCTCGACGGTACAGATGGCCGTTTCACCGGCGATCACGCCTTCGAGCCCAGGAGAGTAGGTACTCATGCTCGATCCTCAAAGAGTTAGCCACGGATAGCCACGGATGAAACACGGACCAGAAAACACTGCTTATGTTTTATCCGTGTCCCTCCGTGTTCGTCCGTGGCTCTCTTATTTCCAGTTCATCCGTTGCCAAAATACGTTCGGTCGCGTTCCTCATATCCCGTGTATCCCAGCACGTCGTACAGTTCCGCGCGCGTCTGCATCTTCGGCACCGTGCCCTGCTGCGTTCCACTTCGGAACACTTCCGACAGCGTCTCCTCGGCGGCCTTCATCGCGACGCGAAACGCCGTCAGTGGGAACAGCACCAACCGGTAGCCCAACGAACCGAGCGTCGCCACGTCGAGTAACTGGCTTTTGCCGAACTCGGTCATGTTCGCGAGCAGCACGGTCGGCACTTCCTTCGCGAAGCGGGCGAACTCCTCGGCCGTTTCGAGCGCCTCCGGAAAGATGCCGTCGGCCCCGGCGGCGAGATACAGCTTCGCACGATTCACAGCATCGTCGAAGCCCGTGACGCCGCGGGCATCGGTGCGGGCGAGGATCACGAAGTCCGGATCGCGTCGCGCGGCCACTGCCGCCCGAATTTTCGCGGCCATCACCTCGGGTTCCACCAGCGACTTCCCGGAAAGGTGTCCGCAGCGCTTCGGCATCTGCTGATCTTCGAGGTGAATCCCAGCGACGCCGGCCGCTTCGAAGAGCCGCACCGTTCGTTCGACGTTCAGCGATTCGCCGAACCCGGTGTCGGCATCGCAGAGTACGGGAAGGCTCGTCGCCTGGGCAGTGAGTTGGGCCTGCTGCACGAATTCGGTGAGCGTGAGCAGTCCGATGTCCGGGACGCCGTTGCCGGCGGAGAGTGCGCCGCCGGAAAGGTAGACGGCGCGGAAGCCGATCCGCTCGGCCATCTTGGCGACGAGCGGATTGAAGACGCCCGGCAACGCGATCGGACCGGCGGTCCAGGCGTCGCGGAGCTGGCGACCGGGAGAAGGTGAGGACATCGTACGGTTGAGAATAGGAATTTCGGGACATGGCGCGAACCCGAACGCCAGCGGGTTCGTCCAAATTCCACGGGCAGCGTTGACACCGGCGACAACTCACTTATAATCTCTCTCTGGAACCCTTCTTCACGGTGGCCGATGATCGCGACCCGGATTATTATTGCGGATGGGTAGCTCTCACTAGGAACTGGGTGTTCCGTGAGAGCCAAACCGGATTCGGTTTGGCTTTTGTGTTTGAAGGGATTGGCTTCGCGCGTATAGCTCAGTTGGCTAGAGCGCAGCTCTGATAAAGCTGAGGTCCTTGGTTCGAATCCA
>JAYTUG010000518.1:0-4108 GCA_043744695.1 Gemmataceae bacterium | reverse complement strand
TGTTGCGAATGCAACTCCCACTTCGGGTGAGGGGGTTTTTCGAGTGACAAGCCAGCGCCCCTTCACCCGCAAAAAGCCGGGGGAGAGGTGTCGGTCGCCGTCTCCTTAAGGTGCCACCTGGAAGTAGGAACCTGAAACTCTCACTCCACCACGAACAGTTTGTCGTCGAGCTTCGCCAACGGCTTGTACTCGGTCACGGTGATCTCCAGGAAGGCTTTGCCGTCGTGGGCCACTTTTGACTTCATCGGAACCACGAGCCCATCGATAGTCTTGAAGTCCGAGAAAGTCGTCAGTTCGTTCACAGTCTTCTGTGCGGGATTCAAGCCGTTGCGAAGCATCCCGGTGAGCAGGCCCGATTCCTTGTCGAAAGCGAGCGTGGTGTCCTTCAACCCCTTGGCCTTCACCAGGATCGTGTTGCACTTCTTGCCTTCGATCGTTTCTTCTTTGCCGGCGGCGAGCGAATACGTCTTCGCGTCGAGAAGGGGATAAAGCAGCGAGAGTTCTTGAATCGCGGCGGACTCGCGAAGTTCCGACATCGCGGCCGGGCTCAGCGCGGTCGCTTGTCCGTTCTCGGTTTGGCTCACCTTCGCGCCGTTGATGATTTGAACCGTCGAGGCCTTCTGCCCGGCCACTTCAAAGACCATCTCGACGCGGACTTTGCCCGGCACGGAGAAGGCCATCGACCCCGTGAACGGAATCTTCGGCTCGACCACGACGCCGGCAATCTTCGACGTGCCGGCGGGGAACTTCTTCAACGCAGCTTCGCCACCGTGTTTGGCAATTGCCTTCTTGATCACGCCTTCGGGCTTATCCTGAGCGGCGCTCGTGCCGGCGGCGAACGCCAGCATCATGAGGCCGGGCAAAAATCGGGACATCGCGAATTCCTCCGAAATCGGTACACGCATTAAACTAAGAGAACGAGCCGTTCGCGGCTTCACTTCTTGCGCCTTCTCAGGTTTCTTCGAAAAGTCCATGGAACGTGGGCTGAAACGAGTCAGGCTGCCAAAGTCAGTGTGATGGGAAGTGGCAATGTGGCAGCCTGACCAAAAGCACGGTAATTATGGCTTCATCCACTTGTCGGCGAAGTCCATCCACACTTTCCAGTCCGCGGGGATCATGGAGTGCTTGCCGTCGCGGATCCAGCAGCCGAGGCGGGAATCGATCGGTGGATCGCCCGGCAATGGAGCCTTCTCCGCGGTGATGCCATCGTGGCCGTATAGCTTGTAAGCCGGGTTCGCAGCCTTGAGCACTTCGAACTGACCGCTCGGATTCGCCCACAAATCCTCGGCCGCATTGGTGAACAGCACCGGCCGCGGCGCACACAGAGCCACGAGACAATTCTGGTCGAAGGGCAGCTTCGACGTGTCGTCGTTGAACATCTTGAAGTAGTCGCAGAACCAGTGCGGGAAGGCTTTATTGATGCGGGCGACCGGTTCGGCCTTGGGATCGGCATGGCGGCTTGGACCGCTGCCGCCGCACCCGGCCTGATGCGGAATCACCAGCGCGAGCCGATCGTCGAAGGCACCGGCGAGCAGGGCCGTTTTGCCGAGCCGCGAATGGCCGACCACGGCGATCCGCTTCGCGTCGATCCGCGTGTCCGTTACGAGGTAATCGACGGCACGGTGGATGCCCCAGGCCCAACTCATGATCGTGGCGGTCTCGGCGGGATTCGCTTCTCCCGTCGGAGGCGGGATCGTCGCACGCATGCCTTCGCGGACGTTGGGCCGATCGGGTTGCACGTCTCCGCAATAAAAGGTGGCGACAGCGTAGCCTCGCTTTACGATCTCCGCGAGGGGCCAGGTATCGGGTTGTTTGCCGCGGCCCGCGTCGGTCGCCTTGTTGTCCTTCACGCCGGGGCCGTTGGCCGGCACCCACACCGTGGGAAGGTGAATGCGTTTGTCCGCGAGGATGAGGTGGTTGCCGCCGAAGTTTGGTCCGACAAAACAACCCGCCATCGTCTTCGCGTTCGGCACCGCAATCAGCAGGTAAATCTTTGGCCAATCGGGAGCGAAGCCGATCTCGATTTCCCGCAGCGTACCCATGCCGTCGAAGGCCTTCGCATCTTCAAAGAGAACCTTGGCTTCAAACTTCTCGGGTTTCGCGGGGTAGCGGCCGTACATGTAGTGTTCGAAGAGTTGCTTCAGCTCGGGCCGGCGTTTCGCTTCCCATTCGCGCACCGTCGCAATCTTGCTGCCGTCGAAGCTCACGGTGGGATCCGGAAGCCCCGGCTTCGCGGGCAGTTTCTCCGGCGAGGGGAAGTCGGCGGAGGTCGCGGGAATGGTCACGGCCAGGGCTCCGAGCAAAGCGAGGGAGCGTCGCATGGATCGTCCTCGATGATATCGCCGACGTGCCGCCGGTGTTGATGGAGGTCCAGTCTGCGGGCAATTGTATGGTTTGCGTCGTGGAGCAGGTCGCGCCTCTCCCGCCTTTGCCTTTGCGGCCTATCGGAACAGCGTCCCGCGATTCGCAGCTCTATTCAGTGTTTCCCGCGAGTGCTAAACTAGGAGCAGCCCGCGGGGATACTCCTCGCGGCTCGTTTGTCTTTCTGAGTCCGCTGCATGTCGATGCCGACCTCGAACATCCGCAACTTCTGCATCATCGCCCACATCGATCACGGCAAAAGCACCCTCGCGGACCAGTTTCTGCTCAAAACCGGCACGATCTCCGAACGGGACATCAAGGCCCAAACCCTCGACAGCATGGATCTGGAGCGCGAACGCGGCATCACCATCCGCATGCATCCGGTCACGATTTACACCGAGCACAACGGCCAGCGGTACGAACTGAACCTGATCGACACCCCCGGGCACGTGGACTTCAACTACGAAGTTTCGCGGAGCCTCGCCGCGTGCGAAGGGGCCATCCTGCTCGTCGATGCGTTCCAGGGCGTGCAAGCGCAGACGGTGGCCAACGCCTTCCTCGCAATCGAGGGCGGCCTCAAGATCATTCCCACGTTGAACAAGATCGACCTGCCGCACGCCCGGCCGGATTTCGTCGTCGGCGAAATGGAAACGGCGTTGATGACCGACCCAGACGACGTGATGAAGGTGAGTGCGAAGGCCGGGCTCGGAATCGAGGAGTTGCTCGGCGTGATTGTGGATCGCATTCCTCCTCCGCCCGGGGACATCAACGCGCCCGTCAAAGCTCTGATCTACAACTCGCACTTCGACACGTACAAGGGCGTCGTCGTGTACGTTCGCATGATGGATGGCCTGCTCAAGCCGGGGCAGCGCATTAAACTCATGCGTACGGCCCGCGAATACGTCATCACCGAGATGGGCCAGTTTCGCCCCGGCATGGAGAAGTGCGACGAACTCGCCGCCGGCCAAGTCGGCTACTTCTGCGCGAACATCAAGAACATCGAGTTGGTCAACATCGGCGACACCGTGACCGATCCGTTCAACCCGACGGCCGAAGCGCTCACGGGGTACAAAGAACCCAAGCCGATGGTCTACTCCGGGCTCTACCCGGTGAACAACAACGAGTTTGAGGATTTGCGTGAAGCACTCGGCAAACTGAGGCTCAACGATAGTTCCTTCAGTTTTGCCCCGGAAGTGTCGGATGGTTTGGGCTTCGGCTTCCGTTGCGGCTTCCTCGGCATGTTGCACCGTGAGATCATCCAGCAGCGGCTCGAACAGGACAGCGAACTGAACCTGGTGCAGACCGCACCGAACGTGACCTACGAAATCGAGAAGATGGATGGCACCGTCATCCAGGTGCTTGGCCCGCAGGATGTGCCCGACGGCGGGGGGATCAAGGAATTCCGCGAGCCGATTGTCCGAATCAGCTTCCTTGTGCCTGCAACGAACGTCGGCGACCTGATGAGCATGTGCATGGAACGCCGGGGCATGTTCCTGCGCACCGATTACCTGAGTCAATCGCGTGTGATGCTTGTGTTCGAGATGCCACTCGCGGAAGTCATCTACGACCTCTACGACAAGCTCAAGAGCGTGACCCACGGCTACGGCACCATGGATTACGAAATCATCGGCTTCCGGCAGGCCGATCTGGTTCGCATGGACATCCTTGTCCACGGCACAAAGGTGGATGCACTCAGTATCGTCGTCCACCGTACCACCGCGGAACGTCGGGGTAGGAAGGTGCTGGC
>JAYTUG010000517.1:0-4131 GCA_043744695.1 Gemmataceae bacterium | reverse complement strand
GGGATCAAGCGAAAGGGACGGAGGCGACATCGCCCCAAACCCTACCCGAAACGAGGCCGAACGATCGAGAGCAGTTCAGAAGGCTGAAGGGTTACGATCGACCTTGAAGAGCGTGCCACGCGTAACGGGCGCACTCCTCCTGAGGAAGCGAAAGCAATTCTCAAGGCGGCACTAATGAAGAAGTCTCTCGAACCGAGAGACGATTGGGAGCGCGAGCTGCTCGAGTCCGCGCGACCCTGGGGCGTTTCGTTCTCCAACGAGGCCTTGAGTAGCGAAGGACTTTACGAGTAATGTCTCTGCTCGTTGATACAAGCGTTCTGGTACGCCTCGCGAACTCAACCGATGCGCAACACACCGTTGCCGCAAAGGCTGTTTTTGAGTTGCACCGGCGCGGCGAGATTCTCTACATCACATCGCAGGTTTTGATCGAATTTCGGAATGTGGCGACAAGGCCGAAATCCGGTAGTGGCCTATTAGCGTGTTGATCCGTCGATTTCGCGAAGATGCGCCGCCAAGTCTTCAATGAGCTTCAATGTTTCGCTTCGGTCAAGTAATAGCCGGAGGGGGTGGCCGTCCGGCCTCGCGCCGGTCTTCAGTTCGCCTTCGATTGAGGTGATGAGCGGCAGTTTCAACGGCTTCGCGTCGATGCTCCTGCTTACTTTCACATCGACTTTTTGCGCTCCGCCGCTATTTCCGGGTTTCGCGAAAGCCATTGTCTTACCCCTTGTTTCAGAATTGGAACGGGACTACGCTGCATGGTATGCCAAACCGCTCACGCAAGCAACGACTTCCAGACCCGAATCATTTCGCTATCGCGATCCTTGAGGCCGCGACGGGCGAAGTGATCGTGCCGAGGCCTGAACCAGTCCCGGACGGGAAAGACCCAGCGGCAGTGGCGCTGGGTCGAAAGGGTGGGCTGAAGGGCGGGAAGGCGCGGGCCGCTAGCATGACGAAGAAGCAGAGAAGCGCCAGCGCCAAGAAAGCGGCGCTGGCGAGATGGAAGACTGCTAAGCAGCGCGGTAAGTAATCGCTTTCCCCCACAGGCTTGCCAGTTCACTTTCTTGCCGCCGCTCGTAAGCGGTCTTCAACTTAGCAAAAAACCCGGCATCGAACTCGAATACGCTGCCATGCGGAAAGCCCACAGTCTTGGTGCGATCCGCCGGATTTGCCACTTCGATGCATTCATCGTGAACCGCGACAGCTATCAGGGCGACGGGTTCACCCAAAAAAGCCTTCACGATTACGCGGAGAGAATCCGAGATTATTTTCTCGCTAGCTCTTGCTTTCACGTCTACGCCCCCAGTACAGTGATTACGTACTCGTGCTCGTAATCGGAGTATTTCGATGTCTGCCCAAGAATCTCCCGAGGCTGTTTCCCCGGCCTATATCCCCTTCAAGACGTTCGCCAACTTCGTTGAGCGCCTGAAAAGTACGGCTGTCCCGGACCATATCGACAATTCCGTGATGCCGACACTGGCCGTGCAAGTGCGTGGCCAAGTTCGTTCGGCGCTCCGGTTTCTTGGGCTCACGAAAGCGGACAACGGCAAAACAGACTCTGTACTTACCACGTTTCGAACACTGGTTCAAGCCCACGGAACGGAATCATGGGGGTCAGTTCTCAATGGCGTAATCGACGCCGCCTACGCTAACGTGCTGAATGGGCTCGACCTCCGAAACACCACGCCTTCGCAACTCAACAATAAGTTCAAGGCAGTGGGGATGTCGGGGCAAATGCTAGACAAGGCGATCCGGTTCCTGCTTGCCGCATTTGACAGCGCGGGCCGTCCATACTCACCCCATCTTGCGGTCCGCAACCCTTCTCCCTCTCCGCGTCGGACACCGAAGGCCAAAGCTAAGGACGTGGAGCCGGAAATCGAAGAAGAAGAAAACAACGGCGGTTCGCCCCCCATTCCTCCGGGGACGAAGATCCGCAAGTTCACTTTCCCCGTTCCGGGGGAAGCCGACATCCAGGTCGTTGTTTCGGAAGGGTTGAATGACCTGGATGCGTGGGGGATGGTTGACGCAACTCTTCGGAGCTACATCGGACTCAACAAGAAGGCGCAAGGCCGGGCGGTTGGCCAGGGAGGTGGGCAGCAATGAGAAGGGCTAGAAGCTCTGCGATGGCAGGACCGCCGCATCGCGGAGCAACGACCATCCCCCACTGGGGGACAGTGCAAGACACTTCGGATTAATGCGCCGGGGGTTTTTCGTGCAAGGCGGTCAACGTGGGCCGGGGGAGGTTACAGCCTCTCTCGGCTCATGTCATTTTAGGATCGGATCGTTCAAAATCAATCCGAAGAAATCGCACCTACTAAGCTTGAAGATTCCGGACCGCTCACGCATAATAAGTTAGTTCAGTGTTGACGCACCGGAGACAAGATCATGCAATGCCCGACGTGCAAGAACTATGGCCGCAAGTTCGGCAAGGACCGCGACGGCAACCAACGCTTCCAGTGCGCGACCTGCCGCAAGACGTTCTCCGAACGTCCGGTGTCTTTGCTCGGCGATATGCGGATCGACTTGGATAAGGCGCTCCAGGTGCTTCAGCTGCTCGTTGAGGGGATGAGCGTGCGGGCCGCGATGCGAGTAACCAGCGTGAACCGCACCACGATCCTTTCCTTGCTCTCGCTCATGGGCGAACGGTGCGAATCGCTGCTCGCGGAACGCATTCACAAGTTGCCCGCTCGCGACGTGCAGTGCGATGAGATTTGGGGCTATGTGTTCTGCAAGGAGAAGACGCGGAACAAGGACTACAAGGAAAAGGACGGGGTCGGTGATGCCTACTGCTTCACCGCGATTGAACGGCACACAAAGATGATGCTCGCGTGGCACCTCGGGCGGCGTGATACCGAGAACTGCTGCGAGTTCGCATTCAAGCTTCACAAGGCCACGTCGGGCGAGTTCCAGGTTACGACCGATGGATTCAAGCCTTACCAGTTGGCGATCCCCGGTGAACTGAATGGCGTGGCGTTCGCTACTCTGGTCAAGGAGTATGCAACGAAGGACGATCATCGCTACTCGCCCGGAGAGGTCATCGGAACCTATAAGAAGCCGTGCTGCGGGAACGTGGACCCGAACCGGATTTGCACTTCGCACGTTGAGCGAAAGAACCTCACGATCCGGATGCAGACACGACGAATGACTCGGCTAACGAATGCATTCAGCAAGAAGTGGGAGAATCACCATGCTTCACTGGCGCTCTGGTTCGCTTACTATAACTTCTGCCGTCCCCACCAGACCCTGACCGAGCAGAGCCGCGACGACGACGGGAAGAATCCGGTACAGACCACGCCCGCGATGGCGGCAGGGATCGAAGCGAAGCCGTGGACGCTCCGCGAGTTGGTGGAGCGATCAACACAATACTAGGCCACTACCCGAAATCCGTTAACGGTGCAGGACTATCGATTGCGGAAGCCGAGTCACACGCCGCAAAGTTCGAGGCGAAATTCCCATTGCTAACAGAAGTCGCAGACATCTATTCCGGATGGAAACGACTGGTTGCAGCGTTGGGAATCATCGGTAAGCAAGTCCATGACGCACGATTGATCGCCGTCTGCCACGTACATTCCGTGACGCATGTACTGACCTTCAACATCCCGCACTTTACTCGCATAGCGGCGTTCGGTCCTGGTATCGTGGTGGTCGATCCAGCAACCGTGTGAGACCTCCCACTCGCCGCGACTTAGGAGTTCACCTCTCATGTTCACCGAGCACAGCATCCCGGCGGCCGGCGTGAGGCTGAACGTGGCCCACGGGCCGAAGCACGGACCGCAAGTTTGGTTCTTCCACGGGCTCGGCCGCCGATGGCAAGACTTCGCGCCGCTCTATGCGAGCCTCGGTGCGCTGTATGCCATTCGCGCGGTCGATCATCGCGGGCACGGCAACTCGTCCCACGCGCCAGGGTGCTACTCGGTCGCCGAGTACGTGGCCGATGCGGTGGCCGTCATTCGCGAAACGACGGAGCCGGTCGCCATCGTGGGGCATTCGCTCGGAGCGCTCACGGCACTCGGAGTGGCCGCGGCCGCACCCGAGCACGTGAGGGGTGTGGTACTGCTCGACCCGCCGGGCACCGAATTTCTCGCGAAGATCGACACCACGCTCTATGCCGTCACTTGGGCGGCGATGCAGCGG
>JAYTUG010000516.1:0-4134 GCA_043744695.1 Gemmataceae bacterium | reverse complement strand
GGCGTTGCCCTGGGCTAAGGGATGCCAGGCTTTCAGCCTAAAAACCACTTCTCCGAGGTCATTCTCGACCTCACCTCACGCTTCCACCGGTGAGGAAGACTTCATCCAGTAAGTCGATCTGGGAAACTCCAAGGATGGTTGGCACACCCGTGGACCGAACGCGAAGTCAAGGAGCAATCGGTACAGCGGCGTCTGTCAGTATCTTGTTGAGCAGCGTCTTCGAATTCTCACCCATCGACGGCGTCGTGCCCTTATGCGGTCCACCGTCCTTGTGAATTTCGTAGTTGTGGCATTGGAAGCAGATGACCACGTCTATTAGCCTTCCATTCTTCACCTGCCGCAAGACGTGACGAGGGTTGAAACATTTCGCTGGCCCGTGATGGCCAGATCGAATGTCTTCCTTCACGGCCGCAATTACTTCCCTTCGTAACGCTGGGTCTTTAATCTCGACTTTGCCGAGAATCGCGCACTCGTAAAGAAATTCCGATCCCTTAGCGAAGACCCGTTCTTCTGGCTCCTTATCCATCTGTGTTGGATCGACGGAGAACAGAAGCATCTCGTCGGGATCATCCAGGATTTCGGTTGATCGCAAGGCGTAGAACCCAACACCCGTGAGTAGAACGAGCGTACCTGCAAGAACGAGATACTTCCAACGCATGCGCAATTCCCTCTTCTGCTGAATAACGACGTTCCCGCACGCGGGCACTCGAACCAGATTTTAGGTCTTATTGCGAAGCTGTTCACTATTTTCCAAGTAGAAGATCGACAACCCAGCAACCGCGTACGTGCGGGCCTTCGCCCCGGCAGTGGTTCAGAATGTCCTCGTTCTCGCACCCGGCGTCCTGGAGTGCGTCGGCCCCTCTCAGTTCCAGAGGCTTCGGCCGGCGGCTTCCAGCAAAAGGCGATTGCTTGGAGGTGAGGTCTTAGCGACGATCCGCTTTTCGCGCGGCCTTCACGCACGGCAGGCGATCCGCGGACTCGATCCCGGCGGGCAACTCAGCCTCATCCGGTATCAAAATGGGCAAACCGTTCTTGATGGGGAACGTGGCGTGGCACCCCGAACAGACCAGCGACACCTGTTCGCGCGCGAGGGTTGCCTCGCGGAGTGGGTCGAGGGGGCAACGGAGGGTCGCGAGGAAGGCATCGTCCATGGAGAGATTGTATGAGTGCTAACCGGACTTGGTGAGTCGAGCAGTTTGAGCATGGTCGCCCAGTTGCGGGTCGTGATTCCGATGCGAGGGACGGTACAACGTCGCCGTGTCAAGCACCGTATGCGACGGCTATCGTGCTTCTCCCGAAGACTCGAATCGCGGCACTGTCCGTTATCGACTGGACTTCCGGGGAATCGGAAGCAAGGCTCTGAATTGCGGCAAGTTCATTTCGAGAGGCCCGCCCGATCGGCGGCTCGAACGCGCCTGGCCGGTCTGGCCATGCGCGACAGGTGTGGAGGTTATCAACATGCAACACGTTACGTCGATTCGCCGGTCGCGCACGACCAGCATGCTCCAACTCTGGCCAGCCGAAACGCTTGAATTTCAGGCAAATTCGAGCGCATGACCCGAACGAAAAAACCAGGGAGGAGCAGGCCATGCTTCGTTCAGCACCAACCTCAGCAATCCAATAAGCTAAATTCAACGACCCACCACGAGCCCTCCCCATGAAACTCCACGGCATCATTCCGCCCGTCGTCACGCCGATGACGGTCGATCAGGAACTCGACTTGAACGGCCTGCGGAAGCACATCGACTTCATGCTCAGCAAGGGTGTCCACGGCATCTTCGTGCTCGGCACCACCGGCGAGTTCTACGCGCTGGACGAACGCGAGAAGCAAGAAGTCACGGCGGCGGCGGTGGCCCACTGTAAAGGGAGAACGCCGGTCTACGTCGGCACCGGAGCCGAGACGACCCGCGAAGTGATTCGCATCACCAAGATGGCCGAGCAGGAAGGGGCCGACGGCGTGTCGGTCATCGCGCCGTACTTCATTAAGCCGAGCCAGGCGGAACTCGTCGATCACTTCAAACGCGTGGCCGAGAGCACGAGGTTGCCGGTCGTGCTTTACAACAACCCGGCCACGTGCGGCGGCCTGAGCATCGAACCGGAGACGTGCGCTAAACTCGCCGAGGTGCCCAACATCATCGGCATCAAGGATTCGTCCGGCGACTTGCAGAACACCATCGAGATCATTCGCAGCACGCCGCGCGAGCGGTTCGCGGTGTTGAACGGCCGCGACACGCTGATTCTCGCGGCACTCCAGTTCGGGGCACAGGGCGCGATCCCGGCGTCGTGCAATATCGCGCCCGATCTGTGCGTCGGCATCTACGAGGCGTTTGTGAAAGGCGACATCGAGGCCGCGAAGGCACTGCAATCGCGGCTGCACCCGATCCGCATGGCGATGACGCTCGGCACCGGCAACAGCGCGGTAAAGGAAGCGATGGGTGTACTCGGCCGCCCGGCCGGTCCGAGCCGTTCGCCGCTCAGTGCGTTCAGCGACGAGAAGAAAGCGAAGTTGAAGGCGATCTTGGAGGAGGCCGGGGTCCACGAGTGAAGTTAGAACGGCACTTCGCCCGGTTCGCCGAACAGCGATGGCCCCGCGGGTAGCGGTTGCGGTTTGCGACGCGGCTTCGCACCCTCGGGCGGCTCGACAGTGGATGGGCCTTCAGGTGGCTTGAAACGAGGCGTCTTCGGAGTGGGTGAAGCTTCTGATGAAATGGGCGGCTCGGGAATCGGCGGGCGCTCCATCGCGAAGCCGCGAGCGGCCTGGGGTTGCGTCTCCAGTGTTCCCAGCACTTGCTCCGCGCGCTGCAGCACCCAGTCGGGCACGCCGGCGAGTCGCGCCACGTGGATGCCGTAGCTCTTGTCCGCGCTGCCCGGTCCGATCTTGTGCAGGAAGATCACCTCGCGATCGTTCTCCTGAACGTGGACGTTGTAGTTGCGAAGCCGCGGCAGGCTCGTCGCCAGTTGTGCGAGTTCGTGGTAATGCGTGGCAAAGAGCGAGCGGCACTTCACCGCGTCGTGCAGATACTCGGTGATGGCCCAGGCGAGCGAGACGCCATCGTAGGTGCTGGTGCCGCGGCCGATCTCGTCCAGGATCACGAGGCTTCGCGGCGTCGCGTTGTTCAAGATGTTCGCGGCCTCGGTCATCTCCACCATGAAGGTGCTCTGCCCGCGCGCGAGTTCATCGGAAGCGCCGACGCGGGTGAAGATGCGGTCGGCGATGCCGATGCGGGCGGACTTGGCCGGCACGAAGCTTCCCATCTGGGCCATGAGTGTGAGCAGCGCGACTTGCCGGAGGAAGGTGCTCTTGCCCGCCATGTTCGGCCCCGTGACCAACCAGAAGAGCCCGCCGGCTTCGGCGTCCATCGTGGCATCGTTGGGCACGAACGTGCCCGGCGGCATCACTTGTTCGAGTACGGGGTGCCGGCCGTCGCGGATGTCGAGGATCGGTTCATCGACGAGAATCGGCCGCACGTAATTGCGAGTCGCGGCCAGTTCGGCAAGCGACGCGAGGAAGTCGACGTTGGCGAGAACCTCGGCGGTGTTCAACAATCGCGGCGTCTGCTGCGCCACCTGATCGCGCAAGATTTGGAACAGTTGCAGTTCGAGGGCTTGGCTCTTCTCGGTCGCGGAGAGCACCTTCTCCTCGTACTCGCGGAGTTCCACCGTGAAGTAGCGGATGGCGTTCTTGAGCGTCTTGCGGTGCTTGTAGTTCTCGGGCACGCGGGTGAGGTTGGCGTTGGTCACTTCGAGGTAGTAGCCGTCGATTTCGTTGAAGCCGACCTTCAAGCTGCTGATGCCGGTGCGGGTGATCTCGTCCGCCTGATAGCGAGCCATCCAGTTCTTGCCTTCCGTGGCGAGCTTGCGAAGTTCATCGAGTTCGGCGTGGTAGCCTTCGCGGATCACGCCGCCATCTTTGGGCGAGAAGGGCACTTCGTCCTTGAGCGCGCGGTCGAGCAGCTCGCGCAGATCGACGCAGAGTTCGAGCCGCGTTTCGAGTGAAGCGAGCAGCGCCGACTTGCGGCCGAGGAGCTTCGCCTTGAACTTCGGAAGGATGCGCAGCGTGACCGCGATCTTCGCCAGGTCCGGCGGCGTGGCCCGTGCCGTCGAGGCGCGAGTGGTGAGCCGCTGCAAATCGGA
>JAYTUG010000515.1:0-4145 GCA_043744695.1 Gemmataceae bacterium | reverse complement strand
GGGTGCATCAACTCGCGGATAGCGAACTCACGGGCACCGTTACCAAGGTGGAGAAAGTCGAAGGGGGAACGCGCGTGACCTCGGAGTTGAAGGAGAGCACGCGGCAAACCAGCTACTTCCAAACCGTGATCGTCTCGCCTCGCGGCGTGAAGGTGATCGAGTATGCCGGACAGAAGGTCGATCCGCCCGTCTGGTGGTTGAAGCTGCCTCACGGCGCAAAAAACGAATGGACCGGAACGTGGCCGGGCGGGCTAGACTTCGCTTTCGAGACGAAAGAATGGGAAGTGGTGGAAGTGCCTGCGGGCAAGTTCAAGGCGATCCGCGTCGAGCGCCACGAACTGCAAAACGGCACGATGCTCGGAACGACGACCTATTGGTATGCACCGGGCGTGGGCTGCATCAAGATTGCGGGCCGAAGCCCGGCGCGTGCGATGAAATCCTTCACGCCCGGCAAGGGTTGATCACTTCTTCTTCGGCGGCGGAGCGCTCTTCACCGGTGCCGCCTTGGCGTCCTTCTTCGGCTTCTTCTTTTCCTTGCCCTGTGAGTTGTTGCCCTTCCCCATGATTTCTTCCTCGCTCGGGTGAATCGAATCCGTGACAAACCGCCCGGTGAGTGTATGGCCAAAGGATCAGAATGACAGCCTGAACCTGCGGTCTGGTCCCATCAACTCGAAAAAGCACTGGTTGAGGATGTCCATCCCGATGAGGGCTTCCACGCCTTCGCCGGGCCTCCAACTATCGGTTGCGAACACGAAGCAATCGGGCATGGGGCACACTCGACCCTCGGCGATCAACGCCAAGTTCACCCGATAGCGAGCGACGAGAAACGATGAGCCGACAGGTGTTGATGGCGTGCAAATCTCGATCTGGTCGAAAGACTGGAGATCGAGAGCGTCAAAGACGCGAGGATGAAATCCCGACAGGAATGAGCCGGTGTCGAGAAGAGCGCGAACGTGAATCGATTGGGGGATCGGGAAGGAGTGCTTCTTGAGAAGCGCTAGTCGCGCCCGTGATGGGCTGACGAGAACGTCGACGATGGCACCAGCCAGTTCAATTTTCCCACTTAGGTAGGGCATCGCAGATTCCGCGAAAAGTAAAGTGGCTTCTCGCGTTCGGTGATTTGCTTGACGAGAAACGGCGCGAACTCGAACTGCTCCTCGCCCGCATCGAGACCGCTCAGGAGGTCGGGGTAGATCCCTGCCACGGTCTCGCCGTGGATGAGTACGAACTTCTCGAGATTGGCCGGTTCCGCCAGCAATCCTGGAAGCTCGCGGCGGAACGTCTCCAGTTCCGTTTTCAGCGTCTTGCTCATGCCGGTATTTTGACCCACACCGGCAAACTTGTCCAGCGACAATGTCCGCCGAGTAAGATTGCCGCACCGCGAGCGAACCGCATCATGGGACTCTTCTTTTCCACTCAGCGTGTTGACTCGCGTGGCGTTCCGGAGTATCCGTGGTTCCTAACGTGATTGCATCGACCATTCTCGAACCCGGCCTTGCCGCTCCGCCGCTCGTCGGCGTCGAGTGGGTCGTCGAGGCGTTGGACTGCGACCCCGACCGATTGCGGGATCGCGCCGCGCTTCAAGATCTGTGCGAACGGGCACTCCGCGAACTGAACCTGAACGCCATCGACGACGGCCAATGGCATCAGTTCCCGTTTCCGGGCGGCGTCACCGGGCTCTACCTGCTCACCGAATCGCACTTGGCCTGCCATACGTACCCCGAGCACTGCCTCGCTACGTTCAACCTCTACTGTTGCCGACCGCGAGCCCGCTGGAGCTGGGAAGCGCGACTTCGTGAAGCCCTCGGAGCCGACCGCGTGATCGTGCGAAGCCTCGAACGCGGGAACATTCCGGAGGCTCGCTCATGAGCGTGCGGGTGCAGTGCCCGTCGTGCGGCGGGGCGGTCGTCTTTGAAGTCGGCTCCTCGATAGTGGCCGTCTGCCCCTATTGCCGTTCGGCCGTGGCCCGCGGCGACCGCTCCATCGAGAACCTCGGCAAGGTCGCGGAACTGGTCGAAACTGGGGCCGTGCTTCGCGTCGGGCTCGAAGGCAAGTTCGACGGCCGCAAGTTTCGCCTCACCGGCCGCGTCCAACTTCAGCACGAAGCCGGCGGCGTCTGGGACGAATGGTACGCCGCCTTCGGCAACGAAAAATGGGGCTGGCTCTCGGAGGCCCAGGGCCGCTATTACATGCTCTTCGCCCAAAGCGAAGGCGGCGAGCTTCCCGAGTACCGATCGATCTCGGCCGGCGAGGGCGTTTACCTCAATGAGGAAAGCACCCGCTACGTCGTGGCCGAGACCGGCACCGCGAAGGCGAATGGGGCCGAAGGCGAAATACCTTACCGACTCACGCCGGGCTCCACCTATCTGTTTGCCGACCTTTCCGGACCCGCTGGCGAATTCGCGACGCTCGATTACTCCGAAGTTCCGCCATCGCTTTACGTCGGCCGCGAGATCGCGCTGGACAACCTCGGTATCCCCGAGAACATTCGCCGCGAGATCTACGAACTGCGGCAAGTGAAGGCCAAGAAGATCAACTGCCCCAACTGCGGCGGCCCCCTCGATCTGCTCGCTCCGGACAAAACCGAACGCGTCGGTTGCCCCTTCTGCGGCTCGATGCTCGACGCCACGCAGGGCAACCTCACGCTGCTCGAGGCCTTGAAGGAACCGCCGTTCAGCCTCGCGATTCCGCTCGGCAGCCGAGGCAAATTCGGCGACGACGAACGCACCGTGATCGGTGCCATCGAACGATCCGTCACCGTCGATGGCACCGACTACCACTGGCAAGAGTACTTGCTCTACGATCAGCGCGACGGCTTCGAGTGGCTCGTGCGCAGCGACAATCACTGGAACCGCGCGAAGGGCGTCCCCATCGGCAAAATCGACGAAGGGCGCTCGAACGCCACATACAAAGGCCGCAGTTTCCGGTTGTTTCAAGCCGGCACCGCGACCGTGCGCGGCGTCATCGGCGAGTGTTATTGGAAGGTCAGTGTCGGCGAGCAGGCCTATGCCCGCGATTACATCAACCCGCCAGAACTGCTCAGCAGCGAGCGCTCCCGATCCGGCAGCACCGAAGAAGTGAACTGGACGCTCGGCAGCTACCTCTCACCCGAGGAAGTTCAGACCGCGTTCAAACTCGAGAAACCGCTAGCGGCTCCGAAGGGAATCGCTCCGAATCAACTCTTCCCGTACAAGCGGCTTTACGCCTACGGGTTCCTGTTCGCGATGATGCTCTGCTTTCTCGGCGTCGTGATGTTGATCCTGTCGCCGAAACGCAAGATCTACGAGCACACGTTCCAACTTCGCGGCGCGACACCGGCCCAAGCCGTGGCATTCGGGGATCCCGTATCCACACCTTCAGATAAAACAGAGCGCTTCGACACCGACTACTTCGAACTCAAGAGCCGCAAGAACGTGAAGGTGACGGTGACGTGCCCGAACCTGAACGGGTATCTCGTGGCCGAGTGCGATCTCGTTCAAGAATCGACTGGCCTCGTGGTGCCGTTCCTCGCGCCGCTCACGCACTATACGGGAATGGAAGACGGCGAAGCCTGGACCGAAGGCGACAACTCGCACTCCGTGACGCTCTCGTCGCAGGGTGCCGGTAGGTATGCGCTCAAGCTCGAAGTCGAGAAAGAAAACTCCTCGCAGCCGGGGCCGCTGATCGTCACCGTGGAGCAAGGTTCCGCGAGCGGGATAACGTGGTTCCTCGTCTTTCTCGGCATTGTTTCGATTCCGATTTGCATCGGCATTTATCAATTGATTTTCAACGCGCGGCGTTGGGAGAACAGCAGCATCGTGCCGCCGGAAGAACGGGACGAGGAAGAATCGCGACCGGAGCCGCCGAAGGCGATCGACGAGCCGCTGCCGATGGCCGATGAGATCAGCCCCTCGGGCCGACCGGTCGCACGGCCAGTGGTCAAGCCCGTGAAACGCATGAAGAAGAAACGCCCCCGAGACGAGGAGGACGACGATGCTGAGTAAGCTCTATCTGATGTTCGGTACCGGGTTGCTCGGGCTCTACACGAGCGCTTCGTACCTGGGTTGGGAAGTGGGTTCGCCGTCTCGCGAAACCGCCCAGCAATCGACGGCCCGGCACGCCTCCGGCGGCCACCGGGCACTCTGGATCACCGGATTCCACGGAGG
>JAYTUG010000514.1:0-4149 GCA_043744695.1 Gemmataceae bacterium | reverse complement strand
AAGCGCGCCGTCGCGGTGAAGGTCATCAAAGCGGGGATGGACTCCAAGGCGGTGCTGGCGCGCTTCGAGGCCGAGCGGCAGGCGCTGGCGATGATGGACCACCCGAACATTGCCAAGGTGTTGGATGCGGGGTTGCACGACAACCGCCCGTACTTCGTGATGGAGCTAGTCAAGGGCGTGCCGATTACGGAGTATTGCGATGTTCACAAACTGACGCCGCGACAGCGGCTGGAGCTGTTCGTGCCGGTGTGCAATGCGATTCAACATGCCCACCAAAAGGGCGTGATTCACCGCGACATCAAGCCGTCGAATGTGCTGATCGCGCTCTACGATGATAAGCCAGTGCCGAAGGTGATCGACTTCGGCGTGGCGAAAGCGACCGGAGCTTCGCTGACCGATCATTCGCTCGTCACGGGTCACGGCGCGATCGTCGGAACGCCGGAGTACATGTCGCCGGAGCAGGCGAGTTTCAACAACCTCGACATCGACACCCGCAGCGACGTCTATTCGCTCGGCGTGCTGCTATACGAACTGCTGACGGGATCGACGCCCGTGGACCGCAAGTCGCTTGGCAAGGCGGCGCTGCTCGAAATCCTACGGATCGTCCGCGAAGTCGAAGCTCCGAAACCGAGCGCGAAGCTCAGCACCATCGACACCCTGCCGAGCGTGGCTGCGTGCCGGGGCACCGAACCGGCGAAGCTCTCGAAGCTGATGCGCGGCGAACTCGATTGGGTGGTGCTGAAGGCACTGGAGAAGGACCGCACCCGCCGCTACGACACCGCCAACGGCCTGGCCGCGGACGTGCTGCGGTATCTTGCCGACGAAATCGTCGAGGCCCGGCCCGCGAGTACCGGCTACCGCCTCCGCAAGTTCGTGCGTCGGCACAAGGCAGGTGATTGCTGGGGGTCTGGTGCTGTTCGCGCTCGTGGCCGGCATCGCAGGCACGACGGTGGGGTTGGTCCGGGCCAACCGGGCGGCGGAGGCCGAGCGGGTCGCCAAGGAGGACGCGGAGGAGCAGAAGGGGAACGCCCTCCGCTCGGCCGCGCGGGAGGCCGACGAGCGGCAGAAAGCCGACGCCGCGAAGGTCGAGGCCCAGGCCAAGGAGGCCGAGGCGAACGCGGTGGTGAAGTTCTTCGATGAGCAGGTGTTCTCAGCGGCCCGGCCGAAGGGGCAGGACGGCGGGCTGGGCGCGGGCGTATCGCTGCGGGACGCGGTCGCCGCCAGCGTGCCCGCCCTCGAGAAGGGGTTCGCCGCCCAGCCGCTGGTCGAGGCCCGGCTGCGGCATGCGCTGGGCATCACGTTTTCCTACCTCGCCGAGCACGACCAAGCCCGCGGCCAGTTCGAGCGGGCACGGGAACTCTTCACCCGCCACCGCGGCCCGGACCACCCGGACACGCTGTCGAGCATGCACAGCCTGGCCAACAGCTACGCGGACCTGAACCGCCCCGCCGACGCCCTCAAGCTGTGCGAGGAGACGCTGGTGATTCAGAAGCGGGTGCTGCCCCCGGACCACCCACTCACGCTCTTGAGCATGATGAACTTGGCCCGCAGCTACGAAGCCCTGAACCGCCCCGACGAAGTCCTCAAGCTGCGCGAGGAAACACTAGCGATTCAGCAGCGGGTGTTGCCCAAGGACCATTCCCACACACTCATGAGCATGAACAACCTGGCCATCAGCTACGCGCGCCTGAACCGCCCCGCCGACGCCCTCAAGCTGCGCGAGGAGACGCTGGCGATTCAGCAGCGGGTGCTGCCCAAGGACCACCCGGACACGCTCATGAGCATGTTGAACTTGGCCGTCAGCTATGCGGACCTGAACCGTCCCGCCGACGCCCTCAAGCTCCGCGAGGAGTTGCTGGCGATTCAGAAGCGGGTGCTGCCCCCGGACCACCCGTCCACGCTCACGAGCATGAACAACCTGGCCAACAGCTACGCGGCCCTGAACCGCCCCGACGACGCCCTCAAGCTCCGCGAGGAGGTGCTGGCGATCCAGAAGCGGGTGCTGCCCAAGGACCACCCGGACACGCTCATGAGCATGGTGAACCTGGCGGCTTCCCTGCTCCGACTCGATCGCGGCGTCGAGGCGATCCCGCTGCTCGACGAATTCCTCGCCAAGGCCCGCACCAGCCCCGCTGTGGATCTCCGGCTCATCCCGGTTGCCTTGAGCCTCCGCGCGAAGCACTTCCAGAAGACCGGCGACCCCGCCGGCTGCCGGGCGACGGCCGAGATGTGGGAGAAGCTGAACCGAACGGACGCCGACAGCCTGTACAACGCTGCCTGCTTCCGGGCCGTCACGGCCGCAGTGCAGGCGAAGACTCCGGGGGCTGACGCCGCCCGGCTCGCCAAGGACGACGCCGACCGGGCGATGTCGTGGCTCCTCAAGGCCGTGCAGGCGGGCTACAAGGACTCCGCCCACATGAGGAAAGACACCGACCTCGACCCGCTCCGCGAGCGGGAGGATTTCAAGACACTGCTCGCCGAGTTGGAGGCGAAAGCAGAGAAGCCGCCAGAAAAGAAGTAACCGCCACAGGGCGCGACCCGCATCCCCGATGCGCTCGACCGCCTCATCGAACTGGCCACCGCGATGAACAAGCCGGACGACGCGAAGAAGTGGCGGGCCGAACGCGCGAAGTACCTGGAGGTCGCTCTGATGCCGCAGATGGTGAAGTGATCGTGATTCCGTGCGGACTCGAATCGGCTACAGTCGTTGGTGTTGTTAAACACGAGGAGTTATTATTTCCGTTACGACGTTTGAAGGGGTCGTCGAAAATGATCCGATTCGGCTCACGGCGGGCGTCATCCTGCCCAAACGGAAAATCGTCTGCATTATCGTCTTCGGAAACGACCGGCCGCTCACGAACGTGATCGAGGGTTGCGGAAGCAATCATAGTCATCTCTCATGGTGACTCTATAATACGAGTAAATTAGTAGACCCAAAATTGCGAAGCAACCCTTCGCCTTCGGATTCGACACCCCAACCGGCCCTTCAGGGCCGATGGATGTTGATCCACGATGGATGCCCGCCGAATTCGGACTGCGTGGAGAGGTGACCCATGAATCAATACCGCGTCGAAGTGATCGACCGAACCTACGCCGCGATCTTGGCCGCGAAAACACCAGCGGAACGCGTGGCGATGATCGTCGATTGTTACCGTTCTGCACGTATCATCCTCGCGTCTGGTGAGCGACATCGTCACCCGGAATGGAACGAGAAAGAAATCGCTGTAGCCGTTTCACGGAGTCTCACGAATGGAACAAATTGAGTTGCTGAAGTATGCGATTGCGACGCTCGACCGACTCAAGATTCCTTACGCATTGGTCGGATCGTGGGGCAGTAGCATCTACGGCGAGCCGCGATTCACACGCGATATGACATTGTCATCGATATGCCCATGCAGACTGTTTCCCAATTCTGCACGGCCTTCCCCAGCACGGAATACTACCTCAGCGATGAGTCGGTTCGAGACGCGGTTCGTAGACGATTTCAGTTCAACCTTTTGCACCCATCCAGTGGAAACAAAATTGACTTCATCCTCTGCGGTCTCGATCTATGGTCGGCCGGGCAATTGAAGCGTCGTCGACATGTGGTGTTTGGGGCAGCCGAACAGAGTTTTTCCGGCTACGTGGCGGCCCCTGAAGATGTGATCGTCGGCAAGCTCTGGTACTATTCCGAGGGAGGCGGCGATCGGCACTTGCGGGATATTGCCGGGATACTGCGCGTGACCGGCGAGGGAGTCGATCGGGCGGAGGTCGAACGCTGGGCACGGCAATTGGGCTATCTCAAAATTTGGGAAGCGATCCTGACGAAAGTGGATGCTCCCGATCTGCCGCCTGGCCCTGGTGTGCCATAATAGCGTCCACTCGCATTAACCGTTCGGATCGTCGAGTATTGTCTGTAGCCGCGGTGCCAACTCGATTGGCAAACGCGCAATCCACGATTCGTCGATCAACTCGACGTCGAGCATATCTCGCAGGTGCATCCGGTCTTTGTCGCGAAACGAGGTTAGCTTCATTCGTACGAGCGCTTCGAGTTGCAATATCCGGTGCGATTGAATGTCCACGGCCTCGGCGACATCGGGCGTCGGTACGGGGTCTTCGGGTCGGACTTTCTCGTTCGCGAATAGCACGTGGACTGCATCGCGCGCTTTC
>JAYTUG010000513.1:0-16311 GCA_043744695.1 Gemmataceae bacterium | reverse complement strand
GCCTCCGCCACGGCACAGAGCGCGCGAACCATGTATGCCTCGCTGATGGAAAGCCAAGCCGCAAGTACTGCGATGTGCAAACCATGTAACGCACCCGATGCCTGCATCTCGGGCAAATCGCCCTTGCACCGTTTTCCCTTCGTGCCTATTCCCGCAGCACTCGAGCAAGTTCTGGGGGGAACGATGCACATGCCCACGACCTTCGCACGCGGTGGCCGGGGGGCCATCGCCGTGACTCTTCTCCTGTTAATTGCCGCCGACGGTGCGCGCGCTCAGCCGATGAGTGCGCCGCCGATCCCGGGCTATCCCGTCGTTCAAGCTGCGGCAACGGTTCCGCAACCCATTGCGATGCCTCCGGTGGCTGCGATTCCGGCGGTGTTTCCAGCGGCAATGCCGCCCGAATCCGTGACGCCTTTGTCAAATTTGCCCACCGGGACGACGTTGCCGACGCCGTTTCCCTCGCTCGATCCTTCTTATGCGGCCGATCCGATCGGAGGAGGCAGCCCGATTCCGAGCATCGGAGCGGGAGGGCCTACGACAGGCGGTGCTGGCCCTGGCCCGCGCGGGGCCGACTATGCCAGCCAGAATCTCTCCGTCTTCCTCGGCGGTCGCGCCCAGCTCGATGCCGTCGATTACATCACGACGGACACCCTTCGCAGAAACATTCCGGGCGTGAATCCTTTGAACCCCGGCGTCTCGTTTCGCCGCCTGCGGCTCGATGCCAGCGGTTCGATCTACAAGCACATCGACTACCTGTTCCAGGTCGATTTCGTGAATAGTCTGACGCTCGGGCCAGGCGGTCCGGCTTCGACGGATGTCGCGGTTCCGACCGATGCCTGGGTCACCTTCAAGGACCTGCCCATCGTCGGCAACCTCCGCATCGGCAATCACAAGCCGCTCTATTCGTTCGAGCACCTCACGAGCAGCCGATACCTGAACTTCATGGAGCGATCGCTCGGCTTCGACGCGTTCGCGGAAGGTTTCGACAACGGGTTCGAGCCCGGCATCTCGATCTTCGATACCTATCTGGATAAGCGCGGCACCTGGGGTGTCGGCGTCTTCAAAAACACCCGAAGTCCGTTCGCATTTAACGTGGGCCGCAATGAAGTGGACGTGAACGGCCGCGTGACCTACCTGCCGATCTACGAGGAAGAAGGCAAGTATTTGATGCACGTGGGCTTGGGTGCCAGCCAGCGCGATCCGGATGCCGGGCAGGTGCGATTCCGTTCGCGGTTCGACGCTCGCAACAGCCCCAGCGGCATCAGCCCGCTCATCGCCGACACGGGGCTCTTCAATGCCGCGCAGCAATATCTGCTCATCCCGGAATTCGTGGCCGTCTGCGGGCCGCTCTCGATTCAAAGCGAGTACTACGCGAGTTGGGTAACCGACGCCTCGACGATTGCCTCGAAGGGCGTGATTCTGCCGCAGGGCACCGCGTTCCTCCACTCCTGGTACGTCGAAGGGCATTTGTTCCTGACCGGCGAACATCGCGCCTACAACCGTGGGTCTGGCGTGTTCGGTGCCGTGAAGCCTCTCAAGCCCGTGGCGTGGACGCGCGATGGATTCACCGGCTGGGGTGCCTGGCAACTCACGGCCCGCTACAGCTATCTCGATTTGAACAGCAAGCAAGTACTCGGCGGTCGCGTCAACGACATGACTCTCGGGTTGAACTGGTTCCTGAACCAGTACATGAAGGTGCAAGGGAACTTCTTCCTCGCCGATCGAGACGCTGTCGGAACTGCCGGCGATGGCGTGATCTATGGCTTCGGCACTCGCTTCGCGATCGACTTCTGATTGATCCGAGCGGTGCCCCATCAGGGGGCAGTGTCATCGCCTGGTCCCTGACGCGACACGGATCGCCACTCGCCTCAATCGAACAACCACAGAATCAGCGACTCTTCGTTTCTCACATAGACGGCCGCGCAACGGCCGCGCCCTTTCATCTCGGCAGAACTCCGCTCGTATACTAGCGGCTCTCACCGCCGCCCGGAGTTCACCATGCCCGCCGCTACGTACGACGCAATCCCTTATCGCAGCGTGCCGTTCCCTCAGACGCGTCCGGAGCGATTGGCGGGCATCGCGCGCATCTTCGGCCTCGAGTCGCCCCCAATCGAAACGGCCCGCATCCTCGAACTCGGCTGCGGCTCTGGCGGGAATCTCATCGCGCTCGCCAACGATTACCCGAAGGCCCGGCTCCTCGGCATCGACTCTTCAGCGGTTCAAATCGCCGACGGCTGGACCACCATCGAAGCGCTCGGATTCAAAAACATCCAATTGAAGCACCGCGACATCTTGGCCCTCGGCACAGATCTCGGCGAATTCGACTACATCATTTGCCACGGCGTGTTCTCGTGGGTACCGCAGCCAGTGCAAGAACGGATACTCGAAATCTGCCGTCAGAATCTGGCCCCGAACGGCGTGGCCTACGTCAGCTACAACACGTACCCCGGCTGGCACATTCGCGGCATCGTTCGCGACATGATGTGCTACCACGGCATGCAATTCCACGATCTGAGCACGCGGCTCGTGCAGGCCAAGGCACTCGTGCAGTTCGTCGCCGACACCGGCAAGCTTCAAGACGGACCCTACAAGCGGCTGTTGCGAGACGAGTTCGAGATCATCGCGAGTGCCGATGCGTCGTATTTGCACCACGAGCATTTGGAGGAAAACAATCGGCCGATTTACTTCCACGAGTTCGCGAGAATGCTCGCCGTGAACGGCCTGCAGTACTTGGGTGAAGCTGAATTCTCGACGATGATTTCGACCAACTTCGCACCCGAGACTGCCGAGACTTTGAACAAACTCGGAGCGCACGACATCTTGCAAATGGAGCAGTACATGGACTACGTGCGGTGCCGGTACTTTCGGCAAACGCTCGTGTGCCGTCGGGCCGTCGCTTTACAGCGCCAGTTGAACGCGGAGGTCGTCGGGGATTGGTTCTTATCGTCGCGCGCCAAGCCGACCGTGGCAGAACCGTCGTTCGATCCGGATGATGTGGTCGAGTTCAAAGCTCCGGGAGCCGGCTTGAATTGCCGATCGCCTCTGACCAAGGCCGCACTGGTGGAACTGGCTCGCGAGTGGCCGCTCCCGATCCGCTTCGACGAACTATTCGATCGGGCGATGGCCTCGGCCGCTGCGAGAAACTTCCCCATGGAAGTCGCCGGGGCTCGTGCGTTCTTCGCCGGCGAAATGCTCTCGGGGATGGCGGCCGGTATCGTCGAGTGGCAGCTAGCGCCCGTGAACTTCACCACCGCGATTGGCGAGCGGCCCCTCGCTTCCCGCCTCGCTCGCCATCAAGCCGTTGCAAGCGGAAGCGTCGCCAACCTGCGCGGCGAGCCCGTCAACCTCGACGAGATCCACCGGCACATCCTCCGCAAGTTGGATGGCGAAACCGATCGCGGTCAAATCGTGGTGTACCTGCTGAGCCAACTGCAATCGGGGGCGCTCGTTCTCCGCCGCGAAGGCGACGACGCACCGGTAACCGGCGAAGTCGAGCAACGCGAGTTGTTGATCCCGGCACTGGAGAAGGCGCTCGAGAATCTGGCTCGACTGGCACTGCTCGCTCCAGCCTAACGGCGTCCACTCGCCGCAGGCACGCGCTACCGGTTGATGTTGAACTGAGCCGGGGAGTTGCCCGAGCGGTCGGGGCCGCCCACGTCCACGATTCCGACTCCGTTTTTCCCCGTCAGAATCTGCCAGTAGAGGTTGAGCCGCAGGGTCGTTTGGCTCGTGTAGCGGGCGAGTGCCTGGCCGGGCATTTCTTGGAGAATCAGCATGTCGCCGCCGCGAACGAGCAAGCGCTCGGAGGGGTTGCGAAGTGCCGATCGCAAGTCCACAGTGATCGCGACCTGACCGCCTCCCGGAGTCTTTCGCAGCACCGTGACCTGTGCCGGCGAGGGGTTGCCGACGCCGGATTGAATCAGCGTACCCGAGAGGTTGCTCACGGCGAAGGCACCGTTCACGAGCGGGCCGCGGACCAGCGAGATCGCCTCGATCACATCGAGGTCGCGGTCGCGCGGCACGACGTGGATGCCGGCGGGAAGCAAACCTCCTGTAAAGAAGACTTCCTGTTCGCGAGCCGCGAGGTAAACGACGTCGCCGGTGCCGAGCAGGATGTCTTCGGGCCGCACGCCGGGAGCGCAATGTGCCGCCGTGCGAAGTGGGATTCGCGTGACGCAACTTCCGATGCCCGCGGGGATCGCCTTCCCGGGAAGGGCCGGCCCGATCTGACCCATTACGACCGCTCGGCCCGCCGCATCCTGGAAGCAATTGCGGTACACGATCACTTCATCGTAAGCGTCCAAACCGGGAAGCCCGCCCGTGCGCGAGAGTGCGTGCAACACGTCGTTCTGATACGCCGGTAAGTCGAGGTCGAAGCCCGTGCCGCGCTTGCTCGTCGCGATTGCGGTATCGGGCGAGCCGCTGAAGCTCGACGATTCTTGGCGGAACACGACCACGGAATACTGCCGCTTCTCGAGCAGGTTCACGATGATCCGCGCGAGGTCGGGCTTGAGCAGGTTTTTGCGAACGTACAGTTCGCGTATCGCATCGCGAGCTTGGGTGATGGTGAGCCCGTTAACGGAGACCGTGCCGGCGGCGGGCAAGTCGATGGTGCCATCATCTTGAACGGGAACCGGGTAGCCGCTGGAAGCGCTGGTTCGGCGCTGGTCGCGCGGTTGAAGCAAAGGCGAGACGAAGGTAGGAACCTGAACCGTTTTCTCGCCGAGGTAGCCTTCGACGTAAACGCCGAGTACATCCCCGGCCGCGAGCCGATACTGATCGGGCTGCGGTTGACCCAGCAAGTTGAAGGGCAGCGGTTGATCGCCGGCTTTCGATGGAGCCAGCAACTCCTGCGGTACGAGTCGCACCGGCACGCCATCCGAGACCGGATTGGTCAGTGCGGCGCAGCCCGTCCCGAACAGGCCGAGGGCAATCGCGAACGGCAGAGTTGCCGCGATTCTCATCGCTCTTCTCCAAGCACGGGGCCGTCCGCTCTCGAACTCCGAGTTTCGTCTCGCTCCAACGCGATCGTGGCTGCCCGCGCGATGGGAGACCAGATCGTGGAAGCCGGTGCCGGGGAAGTCCCGCTCACGTGCTTCCATTCGACCTCGGACGAATCAGGAGTCTTCGTAATCCACCACGGCTTCTCGCCGCGAACAAAAGAGAGCGAAGGCGAGACCGAGAGAATCAGCGGTTGTAACTGCTCGCGCGAGAACGCGGTCGCTTCGTACGAAGCGAGCACGATGACGGGATGTTCATGCGGTCGCGGAGTACGGGCCAGCAACCCGGTCGCGGATCCGGTGAAGCGTCCCGAACAAAACTCGGGAAGCGCGAAACGCCCTTCGAGTGCTCGATGGGCTACGGGCAGCGACCGAGACGCCTCAGCCGGTTCAATCGCTGCCTTAAGTTCACTCCGAGGAGGATCGACCGGCAGGGGAATCGGAACCGAAGGCGTGGGCGGCATCGCGGGCGATGGCCTCACGATCAGCGGCATCGACGGGTCGATGGAACGAGGACTCCGCAACCGCTCCGAAGGCGGAATCGTCGGAGGCGTGGAGGCCCCTTTCGCGATCGCTGCCTGCTGAACCAAAGCGACTCCGGACGAACCGTGAATCGAAGAAGGGCCCGTAACCAGTTCGCGAAGCCCGCTGGCCTGCGCATCGTCGATTCCCAGGCGGAAGCCTTCGAGCCACTCTTCCGCCGCGCGGAAACCCGCGGAAGTTTGGTACCGAATCTCGCGATAACGCTTGGGCGGCAACGGCGGCGGTTGACTCGTCGCTCGGTATAAGTGATCCGCAAACCCGTCTCTAAAACCTTCCGCAAAATCCTCGGATGCACTCGGGTTGGCCGCACGCGATTCTTCCCACGCCAACGATGCGAGCTTGCGATTCCGGTGTCGCTCCTGCATGTCCTTGATCGATTGATTCGTCCAGTAACTCGTCGCGTGAGCGGAGTCGGTCACAACGGCGCATCCCGAGCCCATCAGGCTGAGCAGCAGAGTACACGCTGACGTTCGCCAACCCATTCGCGAACCCTCGCCCAAGATAAGTTCAAAAGCGTAACGCCTGTCGCATCCGAGAATCGCGGTTGTAACGATTCCACAACATTCGCGTCTCAGGCGACGCCTGATATTCCTTCGGGCTTTGCCGAATCTGCGGGTAATGCAAAGGTTATCGGCCAATTCCGCTCGTTTACCTCAATCAATCCTTGCGGGCATCCTGTTTGCTCTGTCGCGCATTCTCCGAAGTTGTTCCGCCGGATGAAGTTTCTGCCTCGCATGAAACCCACCCCGACTCAGCCATTACCACCCGAGCCCCAGATACCGTGCAGACTCCCACTTCGCCCTCCTTCGTGGAAAAGTTTGGTTCCCCAGCGTCCGTGGGCCGCGCCGTGATTCGGCACAAGTTTGCCGTGGCCGGGTTCTTCATCGGCGTACTGGCGCTCGTCGCGACCGCAACCGTACTGATGCCGCGAACTTACCGATCGCAAACGAAATTGTTCCTTCGCCTCGGCCGCGAGAACGCCACGCTCGATCCCACGGCCACGCTCGGCCAAAATCCCGTCGTCGCACTTCCCGCCACCCGCGAGAACGAGATCAACTCCATTCTCGAAATCCTCAAGAGCCGCGTACTCTTGGAACGGGTCGTCGATCGGGTCGGGCCCGAAGTGATTCTCGGCAAGGCTCCTTATGAAGAATCTGCATCCCTTGCCGAGGTGCCGGTTGCCCCATCCCGCATCGTGGACGACCGCTATCGCGCCGTCGTCGCGCTCGCGCAAAAGATCGAAGTGGAAGCCGTCAAGAAGTCGAACGTCATTCAAATTGCGTACGAAGGACCGAGCCCGGATGCGTCGCAGGCCGTCGTGCGCAACCTCGTCGAGTTCTACTTAGAGGAACACGCGCGGATCAACCGCACGCCCGGCGCGCACAAATTCCTGACCGAGCAAACGGAACGAGTTCGAGCGGATTTGTCGACGGCCGAGAACGCACTGCGAGCGTTGAAGGACGAGACCGGACTCATCGCCCCGGACGGGCAGCGAACGATTCTGGTAGACCGCATTGGGCGATTGGAGACCGAACTCTCGGGGCTGACCGCGACGGCGCTCGCGACCGAGGCCGAGGCGAAGTCCTTTCGCGAAAAGGTCGCCGCACTGACACCGACGGTGGTGATCGGCACGACGCGCGGATTGCCGAATCAAGCCGCCGACACGATGCGAGCGCAACTTTACGCACTCCAAATTCGCGAGCTCGAGTTGAAAGCAAAGTATCCGGAAAACCATCCCGAGCTCATCCTCACGCGCCAGCAGACAAGTGCCGCCGCATCGCTCTTGGCGAAGGAAGAAATCGCCCGCGAGCAGGTAACGACCGGCCCCAATAAGGCACGTGAAGAAGCCGAACTCGCAATCGTCCGGCATGAAGCAGCGCTGGCATCGCTCCGCGTGCGTCGCACCGAAATCGAGAAGCAACTCGGCGACGAGCGCGAACGGCTCAAAAGCTTCGCGGCCAATGCGTTCCGAGTCGCCAAGTTGCAGCGCGAAGTGGAACTGCACGACGCCCAGTACCGGCGCTTCGCGGACAACCTCGAACGTTCCCAAATCGATCGCGCACTCGAGAGCGAAAAAATCTCCAACGTGAGCATCGTTCAACCCGCGACTCTCGATGTGAAACCGGTGCGACCCAACCTGTTGATGAATGCCGCGATCGGGTTCATCCTCGCCGGTGTCGGTTCGGTGGGGCTAGCGATTTTGCTGGAATCGCGCGCCGCGCGCCGAACCGATGCTACGGTTCTTTCTCAAGCGGTCTTCAGCAACGGAACGATTCACGAAGCGGTGTCGTCTCGCAACGGTGTGCCGCTGATGGGTTCTTGAATTCGATCGACCACGGACGCGGTTCGAGTCGCCATGCTTTTCGCCAACCTCACTGCCGTTTTGCAGCGCCTCACCCGCCGTCGGGACGAGCTCTCGCACGATCTGCTTTCCCCCATCCAAGTCCGCCGTTTGCTCGATGTCGAGCGCGTCCGCTCCGACCGCACGGGCGAGCTTCTCTCCCTGGTGGTGTTCACTCCGCGCACGGACGACGCTATCGACGCCACGACTGCCCTGCTCGCCCAATCACTACGCACGCGCCTTCGCATCACCGACCACGCTGGCTTCCTCGACGACGGTATCGTTTGCGCCGTCCTCCCATTTACCCCCGCCGCCGGTGCGTGGAAAGTGGCGGACGAACTGTGCCTGCTCTTCCCCGAGAACGTGCCGCCGCCGATTTGCACAGTCTATTCGTACCCTTCGGGTGACTTGCCGATCCCGAACGTGGGCGTGGTGGGCGATGGTTCGGGCCGGTTCAAATCGACGCCCTCCGAGCGCACGCCGCGCCCGAGTCTGACCGATACACCCGTTCCCGCACCAACGGGAAAATCGCTCGCGACTCGGCCCGCGACCGCCTCGCTCGGACCGATGTTCCTCCGGCCCGCATCCGCCTGGAAGCGACTGGCCGACATCGTCGGATCCACTTTCGGCCTCGTCGTGTTGCTGCCGATGTTGCCGTTCATTTCGTTGGCGATCAAGTTCTCGTCGCGCGGCCCCGTTTTCTTTAAACAGCAGCGCGCCGGTTGGGGCGGGCGACCGTTTTCCATGTGGAAGTTTCGTACGATGGTCGCCGATGCCGAGGCGCGTAAGGCCGGCCTCATGGCGAAGAACGAACAGGACGGCCCGGCGTTCAAGATCAGGCACGATCCGCGCGTCACCCGCGTGGGCCGCTTCCTCCGCACCACCAGCATCGACGAACTTCCGCAACTGTGGAACGTCCTCATCGGCGACATGAGCCTCGTCGGCCCGCGACCGCTGCCGTGCCGCGAAGCCGATGGATGCGAACCTTGGCAGCGCCGGCGGCTCGACGTGATGCCGGGGCTCACCTGCATCTGGCAAGTGCGCGGTCGCTCCGCCGTTTCGTTCGCGGACTGGGTCCGCATGGATGTCGAGTACATCGAGAGCCAATCGCTCGGCGCGGATTTCAAACTGATCCTCCAGACCGTGCCTGCCATGATGATGCGCAAAGGTGCCCATTGAACTCGGATTGGACCATGATCGACGATCGTGAAAACCCCCGCCGCCCGCGACTCGTACTGCTCGCCTACGCCTGCAGCCCGGCTCGCGGCTCCGAAGGCGGAGTCGGTTGGAACCGGGCGCTGCAAGCCGCCCGATTCTGCGACACGACCGTGATCTGTCAGGACGGCCCGATGGGCGACGAGATACGCCGCCACCTCGACGAGCACGGAGCCGTGCCCGGTCTGAGCTTCGAGTTCGTCCCAAAGACCGCCTTCGTCCAATTCTTGATGCGCTTTCCGGGCTTCTACTACGGTGGGCTGAATCTCTGGCATCGGCGAGTTTATACCCTCGCGGCCAAGCTCCATGCTGAAAAGCCGTTCGACCTCGCTCACCTCGTCAACCTCTGCACCTTCCGCGAGCCGGGCTACCTGTGGAAACTCGGCATCCCGCACGTGTGGGGATCGTGGGGTGGCACGAACGAGTTCCCCTGGCGGTTCCTCAGCGTCGCGGGAATCACGGGGGCCACGGTCGAAGTCGCGCGAACCGTCGTGAACCGCTTCCAGTTTCGATTCGGTTCGCGCATCCGCCGCGGTGCCATCTCCGGGCCAGTACTCGTTACCAACACGCTTGCGCAAGAAGATTTCACGCGCGTCCACGGACTGCCTTCACTCCTGACTCCATGCAATGGAATCACCACAGTGGCGGAGCGGCCGCGCGAGTGGGGCGGTGCGAATCGCCCTTTGCGCATCCTCTGGTCCGGCGAACTTCGCCCCATCAAAGGGTTGCCACTTCTGTTGAAGGCGTTGACGCAATTACCGAAAGACCTGCCTTGTGAAGTTCGGATTCTCGGACAGGGTCGTTCGCAAGCCGGCTGGCAGCGCCTGGCGAAGCGCCTCGGCGTGGACGATCGCATCACCTGGACGGGCTGGTTGCCGCACGTCGAGGCGCTCAAGCAATATGCGTGGGCCGACGTCTTCGCGTTCACTTCGCTCCGCGACACGTTCCCCACCGTGCTCTTGGAAGCACTCGCGGCCGGCACTCCCGTGATCTGTCTGGATCATCAGGGCATGAAGGACATCGTGAACGAGCAGTGCGGCGTGAAGATTCCCGTCACGACACCGAAGCAGGTGATCGCGGAGTTGGCGATTGCGTTGATGCGAATGGCCCGCGATCCCGCTCGCTGGGAACTGCTGTGTTGCGGAGCCCTCGAACGGGCTCGCGAATTCCGCTGGTCGCGACTCGGCGACGAAATGGCGACCATCTATCGCCAAACGTTAGGCGAAGCGGAATTGCTCGAACGCACACGCGCTGACATTCGGACCGCGCCAGTTCTCGAACCGACGATTCCCTCTTGAGCGAGCCGATGCCACCAGTGGACACCCACCGTCGCTTCCCCTTCGCACGCGCCACCGCCCGGTTCTCGATCCTGGCCGCGGCCTTCGCCGTCGGATACGCCCTCGCGTTCGTCGTGCGTTCGGACTTCGCGCTCTCCGCAGCGGATCGAAGCATCTTACTCGAAACGCTCGGCTGGGTCGTCGCCCTCAAGTTGGCTCTCGCGGCTCTGCTTCGCGGTTTCGTCGGCTGGATGCGCTACGTTTCCTTCTTCGACTTATTGCAACTGGCGCGGACCACGGGCGTCGCGACCGTACTGCTGGTTCTCTTGAATTCTCTCGTTCTCGATCGCATAATCCCCACCGGCGTTCTCGTTCTCGACGCCACCTTCACGCTGCTTCTCGTCGGCGGTTTGCGCTCCACGGGACGGTTCGTGCGCGAAGTGATTCGGCCGAGCTTCCGAAATCGGTTCGGTGGCGAAACCTGCCGAAGGGCGATACTCGTCGGCGCGAACCGCAACGGCGTGGCGATGGCCAATCAACTCAACGCCCTGCCCCGCATGCGAGTTCGCGTTGTCGGCTTTCTCGACGACGACGTGCCGACACTCCACGGTTCGCAACTGGCCGGCATCGACGTCTTCGGCGGGCTCGATCGAGCCGCCATCGTCGCTGAGCGAACGTCGGCCAAGGAAGTACTCGTGCTCGCCGGCAGCTTACAAGGCGACGCGCTCAGGAAGTTGATCGCCACCTGCAACCCCGCCGGGCTACCCGTGAAGGTGATCGCTAACGTGTACGATCTCCTCGTGGGACGCACGGGCAGCGAGCAAGGCCTTCGACTGCGAGATGTGGACATCAACGACTTGCTCCGTCGCGAACCCGTAGCCCTCGATGGCGCGGCGCTGAATGCGTTCTTGGAAGGCCGCGTGATCGCCGTCACGGGAGCCGGTGGCAGCATCGGCTCGGAAATCTGCCGCCAACTCCTCCGCTTCAAACCCAGCGATCTCATCCTCATCGAACATGCGGAGAACAGCCTCTTCCACATCGAACGCGAATTGCGAGCGCTCAACAGCAGCGTGAAAATTCACGCGTTCATCGCGGACGTGACGGACGAACCGCGGATGCGGCACATCTTCGCGGCTCGCAGACCCGCAGTCTTGTTTCACGCAGCGGCGCACAAGCACTTGCCGTTGATGGAGCAAAACCCCGGCGAGGCAATCAAGAACAACGTGGGGGGCACGCGACTCGTCGCCGATCTGGCACACGAGCACGGCTTAAAAGCCTTCGTGCTCATCTCCACGGACAAAGCCGTTAACCCGTCCAGCGTGATGGGTCTGACCAAGCAAGTGGCCGAGCGCTACGTTCACGCAATGTCGCAAATCTCAACCACGCGGTTTGTCGCCGTGCGCTTCGGGAACGTGTTGGGCTCGGCCGGCAGCGTGGTCCCGATCTTCCAGGAACAGATTCGCGCCGGCGGCCCGATCACGGTCACGCATCCCGAAATGCGCCGCTACTTCATGACGATTCCCGAGGCTTCGCAACTCGTACTGCAGGCCGGTGCGATGGGCCAAGGTGGCGAAATCTTCGTGCTCGAGATGGGCGAACCGGTTCGTATCGTGGACCTCGCACGCGATCTGATTCGCCTCTCGGGCCTCGGTTCCGATGAAATCGAGATCGTCTTCACCGGACCGCGCAAGGGCGAGAAGTTGACTGAGGAACTTTACTTCAACGAAGAACAAACGCTGCCGACGCCACACCCCAAGGTCCGCGTCGCGCGGCACCGCACGTTCCCGATCGACGAGGTCCGGCAACTCCTCGACGAACTCCTCGAACTCTCCGGCGACTCCGACCCCGCCGCGATCGAGCGCGGCCTCCATCAACGCATCCCGGAATTCGGCCTCGACGTCCTCTCAACATCGCCTCGATTCGAAAGTTTCGATCGGTCGAACCCTGCGCGGCGAGTCGGGCTGCAAGTGGTGACCGCACCATGAACGTTCCCTTTTTTCGACCTTCGATCACCGAAGCGGAAATTACCGAGGTGGTGAACTGCCTCCGTTCCGGCTGGTTGACCAGCGGGCCGCTCGCGAATCGTTTCGAACGGGAATTCGCGGCCGCGGTCGGCGCGAAGCACGCCATTGCCTTGAACTCGTGTACGGCCGCGCTCCACCTTGCCGTCGAAGCGCTCGGACTCCGTGCGGGTCAGGCCGTGCTGGTTCCGACGATGACGTTTGCAGCATCGGCTGAGATCGTGCGGTATCAGGGTGCCGTGCCCATTCTCGTGGACTGCGATCCGATCACCGGGAACTTGGATCTCGCCGACGCGGCAAGAAAGTTGAACGACTTGAAGGCTGGCCGTTTGCCCGCGGCCGTCTCGCGCGATCTCGTGCCGGTCGGCATCATTCCGGTTCACGTGGCCGGGCTCATGATGAACGTCGCAGCGATCCACGCCTTCGCCAGGCAGCACGGCTTGTGGATCGTTGAAGATGCGGCTCACGCTACTCCCGCGGCCTGGCGGAGCGGGCCGGATCGACCCTGGCAGAAGTGCGGCGAAGGAACCGCTGCCGTCACGTGTTACTCCTTCTACGCAAACAAGACGATCACGACCGGCGAAGGCGGCATGGCCGCGACCGACGATCCGGTTCTCACCGAACGCATTCGCTTGATGGCGCTGCACGGCCTCTCGCGCGATGCCTGGACTCGCTACTCCGGCGGAGCGTGGGACTATCGCATCGTGGCTCCCGGTTACAAGTACAACATGACCGATGTGGCTGCGGCCATCGGCGTCCACCAACTGCGACGGGCCGAGGAACTCCGCCTCGCGCGAGCCGAACTGGCAGCCCGTTACCGAGAGGCGCTCGCCGAGGTGTGCGAACTCGAACTGCCGCCCGATCCTGCGGACCGCATCCACAGTTGGCATCTCTTCACCGTCGCGCTGCATCTCGATCGCCTCCGAATCGATCGCGACGAGTTCGTACGGCGACTCGGGGCCGCGGGCGTGGGTTTCTCCGTTCACTGGCGGCCGCTGCACTTGCACCCGTACTACCAGGAACACTTCGGTTGGAAGCCGGAGATGCTGCCGGTGGCCACGCGCGAATGGGTCCGTCGCATCTCGCTGCCGCTCTTCCCGGAGATGAGCAAAGCGGAACAATCGCACGTGATCGCGACGGTGAAGGACCTCTGCCGCCGGTCGCGCGTTTCGCATTCTTCGATTCGCGAGGAGCGGTACGTCGCGGCAGGATTGGAGGCCACGGCATCATGAGTGCAAGCCTTTTTTCTAGTCGCCGCATCCTGCGAATGCCCTCCGTCTCGGACGCGGGCAAGCGAATCGCGAGTATCGTGGCCACGGGCCTTCACCGCGCTCTAGGATCGCGCGCGAACCAACCCGGCATCTTCGTTTATCACCGCGTCACCGACGCCATTCGCGGCGTGCCAACTCCCACGATGAACGTGCCGCCGGCTCGGTTCCGCGCCCAGTTGAGCGGTTTGCTTGCGAAGGGATTCCGCGCCGTTTCACTGAACGAACTCCTCGCCCATCACGAGGCCAGCACTCCGGTCGAACCGCGGAGCTTCGCGGTGACGTTCGACGATTGCTTCGAGAACGTTTACACGCAAGCGTGGCCGGTGCTGCGAGATTTGAAGCTGCCGGCGACGCTGTTCGTGAACACCGCGTTCCTCGGTCAGAATCGCCCCTTCCCGTTCGACTCCTGGGGCAGTGCGAATGCGGATGCCGTGCCAGCCGATGCGTATCGGCCGCTTACAGTTGCTCAGTGCCGCGAAATGGCGGCGAGCGGGCTGGTGGAAATTGCGGCGCATACCCACACGCACGCGGATTTTCGCGGGCGTCCGGATGCGCTTCGAGACGATCTGCAAACGTGCGTCGAAGCGATCCGAGTGCAATTCGGATGCGAGCGCGTGACGTTCGCATTCCCGTTCGGCCGCAAAGCGCTCGGCTATGTGGATGAAGGACTGATGCAAGCGGCGCGCGATACCGGCGTGGTCTGCGCTCTGACCACCGAAGCAGAACTCGTCGATGTCAAAAGTGACCCCTTTGGCTGGGGACGGTTCAACGCGTACTCCTGGGACACGGCTTCGACGCTGGCGGCCAAGCTCGGCGGATGGTACGGCTGGGCTCCGCGTTTGCAAGAACGCTTGGCCGCCGCAATCCGTGGGAGGAGGTCATGAGTACCTGCTCCGTGCCGACCGAGGACGCACTGAAGCAAGTCGTTGCGGTCGTTCCTCCCTCGCGATCCACGTGGTTCGCCGTGGCCTGGGGCGGAGCGCTTGCGGTTCTCGATCAGGCCGTCGTGAGCGGGACGAACTTCCTCACGGTCGTACTGGTGGGCCGAGCCTGCGGGCAGGAAGAACTCGGTTACTACTCCCTCGGCGTCACGATTCTCGTGCTGCTCGCCAGCCTTCAGGAATCGCTGGTGACGGCTCCGTACACCGTCTTTCGAGAACGACTTCGCGGCTGGCGGCGGGATCAGTACGCGGGCCGCGTGCTCGTGCAACAGGCGGTACTCGCACTGTTAGCCGCGGCCGGGCTTGCTCTCGTTGCCGGCGCATTCGGCGGCGTTCACGATGAAATGGCCTGGGTCGTCGCGGCAGTCGTTCCGATGGTATTGCTCCGCGATTTCTGCCGGAAACTGGGTTTCGTTCACGGGCGAATCGGCGGGGCTCTCGCGCTCGATATTGCGATCGCCGCCATTCAACTTTCACTGCTAGCCTGGCTCGCTTCCATCGGCCAACTCACCGCCTCGATCGCCTTCGCGGTCGTAGGAATTGTCTGCGGCACGGTGGCGCTGGCGTGCATGGTGCTCACGCGAAGCGAGTTCGCCCTGCATCGCCGACGCGTCGGGCGTGAAGTGGGCCGGCACTGGAATTTCGGCCGCTGGGTTGCCGCGGGCCAGATGGTCGGAGTCGCGCACGGCTACGCCGTTCACTGGCTCCTCGTCTTGATGATCGGCCCCTCCGCGACTGGAGCTTTCGCGGCGTGTCTCGCGATCGCGTTGCTCTCGAATCCGTTCTATCTCGGCATGGGCAACTTACTCGGTCCCTGGACGGCACGCGCGAAGGCGGAAGGCGGCCGGGTCGCGGTGCGCCGCGTCGTGACCACCGCGGCACTCCTACTCTTTGCCGTCATGGGATTGTTCTGCGTTGCCGTTGCACTCGTCGGCAGTTCGATGATGGGCTTGCTCTACGGCGATGGCTATGCCGGCCATGGGTTCACACTCACAGCACTTACCGCGGCTTTCGCCGTCACCTCGGCGGGCATGGCCGCGGACCACGGATTGCGGGCGCTCGGCCGGCCGCGCGTCGCCTTCACCGGTAGTCTCATCGGTCTCGCCGTCACAATCGCGAGTGGCGTCCTCCTGGTTCCGCATTGGGGCATCGGCGGTGCCGCGTTCGGCTACCTTTTGGGATCCACGGCCAGCGCTGCGGTCCGGCTGGGTGCCTTCTTCAAGCTCTCATCGATCGACGCGATCGGAGGGCGCGGATGTTGAACGCGAAGCGTTTTCCGGAGGACGACTCCCCGAGACCAGTACCGTCCGCGCTGGGCCTGCCGCTCCTCTGCTGCTGGCTTTTGATGATGGTGACGTTCTCGGTTCCCGGCCGCGAAAGCCCTCGCGATTCCGGTGGCCTCGACGTGATCGGCCTTTTGAAACTCGGCGTGCGCGTCTTCGTGATCCTCGCGCTGGGCCGCGCGATTCTTCAACACTGGAGCGACCGCCGGCGTCCCGTGGTGGCGTGGTGCTTCACCCCTTTTGCTGCGTTCGTGGGCTGGTCGCTGTGTACCACGCTGTGGTCGCCGCTCAAGGTGATCTCGCTCGGGCAGTGGGGCGGATTGCTCGGGCAATCCATGCTCGCGGCCCTGATCGCACTCCGCTGGTCGGGACCGCGCGACACTTCCACCCTGCTCCGCCATCTGTGCTTCGCGCTCGCC
>JAYTUG010000512.1:0-4172 GCA_043744695.1 Gemmataceae bacterium | reverse complement strand
AATGGGGAAGTACTTGTGTCCGATCTTGCGTTGAAACCACGGATCACAAGGAGAAAGCAACCATGAACAAATTCGCGATGGCTCTGGGAATGGCGGGTGCGATGCTGCCGGCGCAGGCGTCAAAGGCCGTGGTCGCCCAGCAAGGAAGTCTCGTTGTTTTCGATGACGCCAAGCTCTATTCCGCTGAAGGCATCGACCGGGCGAAAGGAGTCGTCTCGGCCACGAAATTCGACCACGGGCTCCACGTGACGGTAGACACCTATGCCGAGCCGACGGCTGAGAAGAAAGCCGCGGCGCTGGCAGCGAAGGACGACAAAGAGAAGTGGCACAAGTTCATGCACGATTGGGCCGTCGAACGCGCCAAAGGCGATAAGGCCAAGGGCGTCTACATCCTCATTTGCCACAAGCCTGGCGGAGTAGCTGTGATCGCCGATCGCACCACTCGCGATCGCGGCTTCTCGAAGGAAAACGAGCAGAAGGTCTACGAAGCGCTCGTGAAAGCCTTCCAGGATGCGGGCAAGGAAGCAGATGGCGTCAAGCAAGCTACGCTCCGCGATGCTGGCCTCAAGTCCGCGATGGAGTACATCGTCGCCGACTTGAAGGACACCACGGTTGCGACGGCCGTGAATGCCGCGAATCATTCCAACTCCGGCGGCGGCTTCTGGTCCAAGTACGGCGGCTGGATCTGCATCGGCGTCGTCGTTCTTGTTGTGATCTGGGTCGCCATCGCATTGTTCCGCGCTCTCTCCGGCGGCGGAGGAGGAGGAGGAGGAGGCATGGGTGGAGGCGGCGGAGGCGGCGGCTTCATGAGCAGCATGTTCGGCGGGCTCTTCGGAGCGATGGCCGGCATGTGGATCTACAACAGTATGTTCGGAGGCGGCGGCATGTTTGGCGGCTCCGATTCCTCCAATAACAGCTACGGCGACTCCGGTGCGGACGGCGGCACGAGCGCTGGCGATGGAGATTACAGCGGTGACGATGGTGCCTCCGGCGGATTCGACGATGGCGGAGGAGGAGGCGACTACGGCGGCGGTGGCGACTGGGGTGGTGGAGGCGACGGCGGCGGCGGCGATTTCTAAACCTTCTCACTGCCGCTTGCGGTTTCGCGATTCACGCTAAGCCGCAAGCGGCGTTGTTTTCATGACCACCGAATCAACCTGTCCGTTCTGTCAGAAGCTCGCCGACCCGAACGGCTGGCCCGGCTCAGACATCGTGTGGAACTTCCCGCACTCCGTCGCCGTGCTCGGCCCCTGGCAATACTACACCGGCTACTGCCTGCTCATCGCGCGCGACCATGCCACCGAGCTGAGCCAACTCGGAGTCAATCGCTCGGCCTACCTCGGAGAGATGGCCATGCTTGCCGAGGCCATCGAGGGCTGCTTCACACCGCATAAATTGAACTACGAACTGCTCGGCAACCTCGTGCCGCACCTGCACTGGCACATCTTCCCGCGATCCCAATCGGACCCGGAACGACTCCGACCCGTCTGGATGGACCTGGCCAAGGCGGACGTCGACCCTTCTGAGAAATCGCGATTGGAAACTAGTGCTGTGCCGCGAGAGGATACGGCGGCGCGGCTGCGGGACTGGCTTCGAATCAAGATTAAGTGAGCCTTCAAGAACTCACCACAAAGGCACGAAGATCACACGAAGTTCACGAAGAAACCCAATTGCATGATTCTTCAAGACAAGCCTTCGTCTTCTTGGTGATCTCGGTGTGATCTTCGTGCCTTTGTGGTGAACTCCGCTTAAACCGATTCCATGACTTCACTGAAGATCGGAACCCGAGGCAGCGCACTCGCACTCTGGCAGGCGAATCACATCGCCGACCGGCTGCGGCCCATCGCATATCCGCGGCCCGTCGAACTCGTCCTCATCGAGACGCACGGCGACCGCGATCAGGCCTCCGCCCTCTCCACAATGGGCGGTTTCGGCGTCTTCACCAAGGCGATTCAAACCGCATTGCTGGACGACCGCGTGGACGTGGCCGTGCACAGTTTGAAGGACCTGCCGACGATCGTGGAACCGGGCCTCGAACTGGTTGCGGTGCCGGCCCGCGGCCCCACCGGCGACGCGTTCGTCTCGCTGCGCCATCGCCGCTTCGACGACCTGCCAGAAGGCGCCATCATCGGAACGAGCAGCCTCCGCAGGCGGGCACAACTTCTGAACCGTCGCCGCGATTTGAAACTCCTCGACCTACGCGGGAACGTCGACACGCGGTTGCGGAAGCTCGCCGACCAGAACCTCGACGGCATCATCCTGGCGGAGGCGGGCCTCGTTCGCCTCGGGCTCGCCGACCGCATCGCGGAACTGCTCGACCCCTCGTGGATGCTCCCCGCCGTCGGTCAGGGTGCCATCGGTTTGGAATGCCGCTCCGACGACGACGACACGAAGCAGATCGTGGAAGTGCTTCGCCACGCGGAAACCTTTCAGTGCGTGCAGGCCGAACGGGCGATGCTCTTCGCGCTCGGCGGCGGCTGCCTCGTCCCCATCGGAACCACTTCGAACATCCTCGACGGCGTGCTCGCGATCCGCGGCGCGGTACTCTCGCCGGACGGTCGAAGGCGGGTGGTGGCCACGCATTTCGGCCCGGCACACACGCCGCTCGCCATCGGTCAGGAACTCGCGGCGATGCTCCAGGCCGAGGGTGCGGATGAACTGCTCGCGGAGCCGCGCTCGTGACCGCCCCGCTCGTCGTGCTCGATCGCGCGACGATCCGGCGCGGTGGCCGGGCCGTGCTGCAAGACTTCTCGTGGACCATCCGCGAGGGTGAAACTTGGGCCATCACCGGGCCCATCGGTTCGGGCAAAACCACGCTCGCGGAAACGCTGCTCGGCAAGCACTTCGCCACGAGTGGATCGGTGGCGTGGCCGCTGCTGGAACATCTCCCGTCTTCGTATCCGTCGCAGGTGATTCGCCACGTCGCGTTCCAGGAACAGTCGCGTCTCTTCAGCTACGTCGGCCACTACTACCAGCAACGGTTCGAGTTTGCGGATGCGGACGAACCGCTGACACTGGAACAATACCTGGGAGCGCGGGGCGAGGTTCGCGAGGTCGCCCGGCAACTCGGCATCGCGGCGCAGCTTTCGCTGTCGTTCATCAAGCTGTCGAACGGTCAGACGCGGCGAGCGAGGATCGCCAAGGCAATCCTGGGACAAGCTTTACCCGGGTCGATGCTCATCCTCGACGACCCCTTCCTCGGAATCGATGTGGCCGGCCGCGCGGAGCTTGCGGACTTGCTCGGCGAACTCGTGAAGGAGGGCCTGCGGCTGATCTTAATCTGCTCGCCGGACGCAGTGCCGGACTGGGTCACGCACCGGTTGGAACTCGCGGCCGTCGATCGCATTGCCGCTCGCGGCTTCGCGATTCCACCCGGCAACCACCATCGTGAACCCGCAAGCGGCACGGTCATCGAACTGCGCAACGTCCGCGTCGCACACGGCGGTCGCACCATCCTCGACGACATCACGTGGACCGTTCGTGCCGGAGAGCGATGGGCCGTCTTCGGGCCCAACGGCAGCGGTAAGACCACGCTCCTCAGCCTCCTCTGCGGCGACCATCCGCAAGCCTATTCCAACGACGTGCGGCTCTTCGGCCAACGTCGCGGCAGCGGCGAAAGCATCTGGGATGTGAAAAGTCGCGTCGGCCTGCTGTCGCCCGAATTCCACCTCTACTTCACGGAACCGCTCAACGCCGAGCGCGTGGCCGCGACTGGTTTCTTCGATGGAGTCATCGATCGGCCGACGACCGCGGAACAGGACGCCACCGTGAAGCGGATGTTCGCCGAGTTCGCAATCGTACACCTCATCGGGCACCCCTTCCGGCAACTCTCGACCGGCGAACAGCGACTCGTGCTCTTCGTGCGGGCGCTCGTGAAGCGGCCCGCGCTTCTGATTCTCGACGAACCGTTTCAAGCGCTCGACTCAAGTACGATGCGGCACGCCCGCGACTGGTTGGACGCGAACCTCGGCGAAGACCAAACGCTACTCTTCGTGAGCCATCACGAGGAGGAGTTGCCGCGCAGCATTGAGAAGCGTCTGGAGTTGAAATTTTTGTAGGGTGGGTCGAGGCTTTGCGAGGCCCACCAGCGGTTGCAAGCGCCTGGTGGTTCTCGCAAAATCGACAGCCCGTGTGAGCTTGCCGTGGGCAATGTCCCACCAGCGGTTGCAAAC
>JAYTUG010000511.1:0-16378 GCA_043744695.1 Gemmataceae bacterium | reverse complement strand
CCGCTGCGGAAGCGGAAGGCGACGAGCCGAAGGCGAAGAAGCCGCGGACCCCACGCCGGGTGAAGAAGGCCGACGACGAACCGGCGGGTGAACCGACCGAGGGCGAAGAGGCCGAGAAGAAGCCCCGCGTTCGCAAGCCGCGCAAGAAAGCCGAAGGTGAGGGCGAGGGGGACGGCCCGCCGGACGCCGCTCCGCGGTTCATGGGCGGTGCCGAACATCGCACATCGCCCCCAGACGACGACGAGATCAAGCCGTTCTTCGAAGGCGGACCCGCGGACGACTTCGACATCGATGCACCGAACGACCGCTTCGGCAACTCGCCCGCGGCCGAGACCGAAGACCCCGGGTTCGAAGTGGTCGAGGAATCGGGCTTCGAGGAAGTCGCCGAGGCCGACGGCCCGCTGACGTCGGATGAAGGCGACGCACCGTTGGCCCCGCGCGAACCCGTCCCGCTCACCGGTCGCGGCTTCAACGACGACTTCGAAGACAACCGCCCGCCGCCCCGCAACGACCGCAACGATCGTGGTCGCGGCAGCCCCAGTCGCGGCGACCGCGATCGTGGCCCGAGCCGTAGCGGCCCTCCGAACCGAGACCGCGATCGCGGCCCGGGTCGTGGAGGCCCTCCCGGTCGTGGCGGACCCAGTCGCGGCGGACCGCGCACCAGCGGCGGCCCTCCCGGCGGCCGCGACCGCGGCCTGCCCAAGCCCCCGATTCAAGAGATCTTCAAACGCGGCCAAGAGGTCATCGTTCAGGTCATCAAGGAAGGCATCGGCACGAAGGGGCCAACCCTTTCCACGTACGTCAGCATCGCGGGCCGCTACCTCGTACTGATGCCGAGCCTCGCGCGTTTCGGCGTGTCGCGCAAGATCGAGGACATGGACGCCCGGCGTCGGCTTCGCGAGATCATGACCACGTTGAGCCCACCCCGCGGCGTCGGATTCATCGTCCGCACCGCCGCCGTCGACCGCGACGCCAAGGAACTCCGCAACGATCTCGCCTACCTCCTGCGCCTCTGGCAGGTCGTGGTCAAGCGCATCAAGCGCGTCTCGGCACCCGTCGAGATCTACCGCGAATCGGACATGATCACGCGGACGATCCGCGACATTTTCACCAGCGATGTCGATACGATCTGGGTGGACGAGCCGAACGCGTTCGCAAGCGCCAGCGAGTTCCTCCAGATCGTGATGCCTCGCTATGCGAATCGCATCAAATTCTTCGGTGAAACGGAGCCGCTCTTCCACCGCTACGGCGTCGAGGACGAAATCGCCAAGATGCACTCGAAGCGACTCGACCTCGTCGGCGGCGGTTCGATCATCATCGAACAGACCGAAGCCCTCGTGGCCATCGACGTGAACAGCGGCAACTTCCGCGCGGAGAACAACGCCGAGGAGACCGCGTACCAGATGAACCTCCGCGCCGCCAAGGAGATCGCGAGGCAACTGCGCTTGCGCGATCTCGGCGGCGTCATCGTCAACGACTTCATCGACATGCGAAGCGAGATGCACCGCCGCAACGTCGAGAATGCATTCCAAGCCGCGATGCAGCGCGACCGCGCCCGCACCAAGGTTCTCCGCATCAGCCAGTTCGGGCTGATCGAGATGACGCGTCAGCGGATTCGGCCGAGCTTGAAGCGCAGCGTCTTCTCGGACTGTTCTCACTGCCGCGGCACGGGCTTCGTCAAGACGAACGAGAGCTTGTCGATCGAGGTGATGCGGATGATTCAACTCGCCGCCCACCGCACTCCGGCAATTCAATCGATCGAGGTGACGGTTCACGCGGACGTGGCCAACTACTTGCTCAACCGCAAGCGGAAGGAACTGGCGAAGCTCGAGGAGCAGGCGAAGATGGAAGTGTTGATTACGGGGCAGCCCGGAGGTTCGCCGGAACTCTGCGCCTTCAAGTGCCTCGATCACACGGGCAACGAGGTGCGTCTGATCCCGCCGGCTCCGGTGCGTCTCTCGGGTGGCCGAGCGCCGCGTCCGGCTCCGGAACGCGAACGCCGCTTCCCGCCGCAGTTGGATTAGAGCACTTTCAAGTTCATTGTTCCGCGCTTGTTAGCCGGACGCGCAAGCGACGGAGTAGATTCTCCGTCGCTCGCGCGTCCGGCTAACAAGAATGAACTTGAAAATGCCCTAATTCCCGGGCGGGCGTCGAGAGGTTGACGAGTGCCGACGCGTTACTTCGAAACAAAAAAGCCCACCCATCGTAATGGGTGGGCTTCGCTAATTCACTCTTTCCCTCAGATCAACTTGAGCACGGCATCCGCGGCATCTTCCTCGGTCGCGAAGCCGGCACCCACGAAGCGGGCGAACCGCTCGATGCGGGGCGTCGCTTCGCCGACGAGTACGAACTTCAACTTCGGCCGCGTGAGGCGGAGCTTCGCACACGTCAGGAATCCGCTTTCGCCGCACGCCTCGATCGGCAGCACCACAGCCGCTGTCCGATGGCGAATGGCCAGTGCGTGCAGGTCGGCCGGGCAGTCGGCTTCGCAGACATCGAGCCCCAAAAGATACAGATATTCGGCGGCACGCGCGGCGAAGCCCGGCCCGCCCGCGATCACGATGCGTGGAGCAGCCTTCTGCTTCGCATCCTTCTCGCGGAGCAATCCGCATCCGCCGCTGTGATTCGTTCGGTTCCCGTTCACGATCGTCCCCCTTCCGGCCATTCCTGGCCCATTCTCGACACGCCTTCTGCCAAGATGTTCGCACCGAGGAGGTCGAACTTGCGCCCGCTGCGCAGGAATCCGTGCAGAATGAAGATTGAAGAAATCTTTGAGATCCTCTCAAGGAAACGGAAGTCTCGCAGGATCGCGAACTTCGGTTGATCAGACGCCCGAGGTAGGTACTTCTCACGGGAGAAGCGACCGGGCATCGCGAGGGGTCAAGATAGAGTGTAGTCGTGGCGTTGTCGAGGTCGGAAGCCGCCCCAATTCGGCTCCACATCACATCCTCACTTTCTACACTGACATAACCCTTATACTCGACCGACTTTCCCACGCTTCTCCTAGAGGGCTCCAAAATGGCTAAGGCTCGCATTTCCATCGGCACCTGGGCGTACCTTTTCAACCAGGAACAGCCGACCAACGACTTCCACGTCATTTTGCACAAGCTGCAAGACCTGGGTTACGACGGTGTGGAACTGGGCAGTTTCGGCCCGCACCCGAGCCCGGCCTCGCACCCGACGAAGGCGAGCCGTCAGAAGCTCAAGAAGGAGATCGCCGACCACGGCTTGGCGCTTTCGGGCATCGCCGTCGACCTCTGGGCCTTCAAGACGCCCGGCACCTCAATCATGGACGAGACCCCTGCCGCTTATCTCACGGCGTTCCTCGGCTGGTGCGTCTTCGCCTCGGAACTCGACGCCAAGACCATCCGCGTCGACACCGTGATCGGGCCGAAGTTCTTCGAGGAAGATGTCGAGGGGAAGAAGATCGGTGCCGAGAAGGGTATGGATCGTCTCGTGAGCGTCTGGGACAAGTGCAGCAAGATCGCGGCGGACTACGGCCTGAACGTATGCTGGGAGTTCGAGCCCGGCTTCGCCTTCAACAAGACTTCGGAAATTCTGAAGCTCGTCGATGGCGTGCGGGCCAAAGGGAACGCCAACTTCGGCGTGCTCTACGACACCTGCCACGCTCACATGGTCGCGACGGTCGGGGCCAACCACACCGGCACGAAGGAAATCCTGCCCGGCGGCGAACTCGAACTGCTCGAGAAGCTAAAGGGGAAGATCACGCACATTCATCTGATCGACTCCGACGGCAGCTTGAACGAGCACAACACCTCGACGCACAACCCGTTCGGCACCGGCAAGCTCGACTTCGACAAGCTCGTGCCGGCGCTGCAAAACTGCGGCGTGCCGCACGACTGGTGGACGGTGGACCTCTGCTTCTGGCCGCAGGCCTGGGAAGTGACGGCGCAGAGTAAGAAGTACCTGGACAAGCTCCGCGAGAAGTACGCGGTGGCGTGAGCAGTGATGAAACGAGACTCGCTGTTTTTCCAATTGTTCAAGGCGCTGCCGCGCGGCTTCTTCGAGGCGATCGGCCGCCCTGAGGTCGATCCGCGCCAGTACGAATTGACCGCAATCGAGTACAAGGACACTTCGGTTCGACTCGATGGTGTCTTTCAGCCTCGCCAGCCATCGGCTGGACCGGCGTACATTTGGGAAGCGCAGTGGTACGCCTCAGACAAGGTCTACGCGAATCTCCTCACGAAAATTGGTCGATTTCTGGAACATGGCAACCCTTCGCAACTCTGGGTCGCAGTTGTCATCTATCCCACGCGCTCGCTCGAGCAGAAAAACCTGGAACCTTACCAGTGCCTACTGAACTCACCTCAACTCGTGCGAATTTATCTGGACGAGTTGCCGCCGGCACCCAGCGAACGGATCGAACTGGGCATTCTCCAGATGATCGCCGCAACTCCGGAGAAGGCTCTGGACGATGCCAAGCGGCTTGTTCCGCGTCTGAAATCAGCCCGGTTCGCCGCGGAATTCCGCCGCCGCGCGGTACAATTCATCGAAACGGTCATTCTGTATCAGTTCCCGAATTTATCGCGCGAGGAGATCGAAACCATGTTGCAAGTCACAGACGTGCGTCAAACCCGAGTCTTCCAGGAGGCCCTAGAGGAAGGACGTGAACAGGGACGCGAACAGGGACGCGAACAAGGACGCGAACAAGGACGCGAACAGGGACGCGACGAGGCCGTGCTCGTCGTGGCGAATCGGTTGCTGAAACTGGATCGTCCGATCAACGAAGTCGCCGAAGCAACGGGATTGAGTCCTGCGAAGTTGCGTGCCTTGAAGAAGAAGCTGACCGCAGGTTGATGACCGGGTACAGGATGTCGCAGGAATGGCCGCAGGTCTGGGAAGTGACCGCGCAGAGTAAGAAGTATCTCGACAAGCTCCGCGAGAAGTACGCGGTGGCGTGAGCATCATGACCGCTTGCGGTTTCGCGATTGGCATGATCGCGAAACCGCAGGTGGCTATTCCGGAGCCTTCATGCCGTCCACCGCCGTCGCCGCGTACCACGATTTGCTCGCGGCCGACGCCACGCTCTCTGCCGATTCGCAAGCCGCACTCGATCGCGGCCAGGAAGCGCGCAGCCTCGTTTACGGCAACCGGCCCGTCTGCTCCGTGCTTCGCCCACGGTTCCTCACGCCCGCCCAGTATCGGTTGCTCCACGACCGCGTGAAGGTGCTGCTCCCCGCGTTCCAGACCGTCTACGATCGCGCGTTTGCCGATGCCGGCTTCCGCAGGCAGTTCCGACTCCTGGACTGGGAAGAAACGCTCCTCGCCTACGAGCCCGGCTACCGCGACGCCAGCCCGACCAGCCGCTTCGATGCCTTCTTCGCCTCCGATCACGAACTCTACTTCACCGAGTTCAATGCCGAGACGCCCGCCGGGGCCGGGTACTCCGATTCGCTCGGCCGGCTCTTCTACGGCCTGCCCGTGTTCCAAGAGTTCGAACGCAAATATCAGGTGTGGCCGGTGCTCGATCGGCCCGGTGTTCTGCACGCCCTCATGGACTCGTTCAAACAGTGGCGCGGGAACACGTCCGAGCCGCCGCGAGTCGCGATCCTCGACTGGCGCGAAGTGCCGACCTTCGCCGAGTTCGTCCTCTTTTACGACTACTTCAAGGCGATGGGCGTCGAGGCCCGCATCGTCGATCCGCGCGACGTCGAATATCGCGATGGGAAGCTCCGCGTCGGCGAGTTCCACATCACGCTGATCTATAAGCGCGTCTTCACGGATGAACTGATCGGTCGCGGCGGCATGGAGCATCCCGTGGTGCAGGCCGTTCGCGATCGGGCTGTCTGCATGGTGAATTCATTCCGCGGCAAAGTGCTCGGCAAGAAGGCCTCGGTCGCGGTACTCAGCGACGAACGCAATGCGGGTCTGTTCACACCGGAGCAGCAGCAGGCGATTGCCGAGCACATCCCGTGGACGCGGTTGCTGGAGGATCGGCGCACGGTCGTTGATGGGGCCGAAGTCGATCTCGTGCCGTTCGTGATGTCGAACAAGGATCGCCTCGTGCTGAGGCCGAACGATTCGCACGGAGCCGAGGGAACGGTCGCGGGTTGGACCGTGGAACAGGGCGCGTGGGAAGCCGCGGCGACGAAGGCACTCTCGGAACCGCATGTGGTGCAGGAGAAGGTGGGCCTGCCGGCCGAGCCGTACCCGAGCTTCACCAATGGGCAGTTGCAGATTCGCGATTGGCTCGTGGAGACGAGCCCGTTCGTGGCCTTCGGCGACTTCATGCACGGCTGCCTCACGCGGATCTCGTCGGAGATTCCCGTGAACGTCGCCGGTGGCGGCTCGATCATTCCGACATTCGTGGTGGAACCTCGATAAGACTTTACCACGAAGGCACAAAGTTCACACGATGAAACAAAGTGAACATCAATTTCAAACACGTCTTTCAATCTTCAGTGTTTTCTTTGTGTATCTTTGAGTGAACTCTGTGCCTTCGTGGTGAGCTACTGATGATCTGTAAATTCGAGCGCGATGGCATCCGCTTCCAGTATCCCGAGAACTGGACGTTGGAATCGGAGGAGGTCGCCGAGGGCGGCTGGTCCGTCACGCTGCAAAGCCCCGAGACGGCCTTCATGCTGTTGTCGGTTCGCCCCGATGCGGACAACGCGGCGGAACTCGCCGATCAGACGCTCGCCGCGCTCAAGGCCGAGTATAAGGAATTGGACGAAGCCAACGCCGTTGGCTCGTTCGCCGGCCAACTCGCCATCGGCCACGACATCGACTTCCTGACGCTCGATACGTCGGTCGCGTGCTGGACGCGCTGCGTGCAAACTCTCGCGGGGCCGGTACTCGCGATGTGTCAGGTGACCGAGTTCGAACGCGAACGGAACGAACCGGTACTGCGGGCCGTCTGCGCTTCAATGACGATTGAGGAAGACGGGTGAACGATCCGATTCTCGAACGATTCCGCCGGATGAGGGCGAACGAAGTCGCGGCGGAGCAGTGACGTTTGCTATGATGACGAGGGAGGAAGTGCCATGAATGCAACCTACGTGATGACGGGGACGTTGAAGGATGGTGTGAAGCTGCTTCTCGATGAGGCTCCGCCGGTACCCGATGGCAAGGTGCAGGTGACGGTCGAATTGCTCGATCCCATGCCTCCGAAGCAGTCGTTGAACGAATGGCTCGAATCGGCGAGACTACGCCGCGCAAGTGCCGGAGTCCAACCGCTGACCGATCAGCAAATTGAGGAGTGGGTGGATCAGACTCGCACGGGACGGGGGAACTGAGCGTGCGCGTATTTCTCGATTCGTCACCGGTCATTTACCTCATCGAGTGGCACTCTCAGTTCGGGCCGAAGACCGCCAATTGGATTGCAGCTCATGCAACCGAATTGATCGCGAGTGAGATCACTCGCATGGAAACGCTCATCTTACCCGTGAGGGTCAACGACCCGGTTCGCATTAAAGACTTCGAGATGTTTTTCGCGAAGCGAGTCAGCCAGTTAGCAACCTTCGATCGCATCGCCTTCAATCGGGCGATTCAGATTCGGGCTGGGTTCGGTTTCAAACTCATCGACTCGCTCCAACTTGCGATCGCAATCGAATCGGCCTGCGACGTATTCCTCACGAATGACCATCGATTGAAACAGTTCACCGGCATCCGCGTCGAGGTCATTTAGCCCATCATGCTCCACCACGGTTTCCTTCGTGTGGCCGCCGCGTGTCCCGAACTCCGGGTCGCGGATGTCGCGTTCAACGCCGACCGCACGCTCGACCTGCTCGCCAAGGCCGAGGAGCAAGGCGCGGACCTCGTCGTGTTCCCCGAGATGGGGCTCACCGGCTACACCTGCTACGACCTCTTCCATACGCTGCCGCTGCAGCGCGCCGCCGAGGCCGCCCTGCTCCGCTTGCTCGAACAGAAGGCGTACTGCGGCGTCTTCGTCGTCGGCCTGCCGCTTGCGGTCGATGGCCAACTCTTCAATGCGGCTGCGGTCGTTCGCGCCGGCAAGTTGCTCGGCGTCGTGCCCAAGACGTACCTGCCGAACTACAAGGAATTTTACGACGCCCGCTACTACAGCCCGGCCCAGAACGCCACTTCCAACGAGGTGACCATTGCTGGGCAGATGGCTCCCTTCGGAACGGATTTGCTGTTCAAGTGCGTCAACATTCCGGACTTCGTTTTGGGCGTCGAGATTTGCGAAGACCTGTGGCCGCCGGTGCCGCCGAGTTCACTCCAGGCGCTTGCCGGGGCTACGGTGCTCGCCAACCTCTCGGCCAGCAACGAAGTGATCGGGAAGTCCGGCTATCGCAAGCAACTGGTCGCCTGCCAGAGCGGGCGGTGCATCGCGGGCTACGTTTATGCTTCCGCCGGAGTCGGTGAATCCACGACCGACATCGTCTTCGGCGGGCACTGCCTCATTGCCGAGAACGGCACGATCCTCGCGGAGTCGGCCCGCTTTCAGCGCGAGTGCGAACTTCTGACGTCGGACCTCGACCTGGATCGTTTGCGGCACGACCGCATTCAGACGAATACCTTCAACGACAACCGCCGCGACCAATTGAACGGCCGAGCGTTCCGTCGGGTGAGCTTTCAACTCGATTCCGCCGCGCGGTCCCCTGCCCTTCTCCGCCACGTCGATGCTCACCCGTTCGTGCCGCAAGACCCGCTCACGCTGAAAGAACGCTGCGACGAAATCTTCCACGCGCAAGTCGCGGGGCTCGCCAAACGTTTGGGACACATCGGCAACCACCGCGTCTCCATCGGCGTCTCGGGTGGACTCGATTCCACGCTCGCCTTACTCGTGACCTGCAAAACGATGGACGGCCTCGGTACGCCTCGCGATCGCATCGACGCCCTCACCATGCCCGGCTTCGGCACCACGAACCGCACCAAAACCAATGCTCACGCTTTGATGCAAGCCCTGGGTGTGAGCATTCGCGAGGTGGACATTCGCGAATTGTGCTTCGATCAAATGAAGGCTCTCGGCCACGCTCCGTTCGGCATCCCGCTCCAGAATGAGACCGTCGAATCGCTCGGCAAAAAGCTTTTGCACCTGCCGCCCGAACGCCGCAACGATCTCGTCTTCGAGAACGTGCAGGCTCGCGTTCGCACCAGCCTCTTGATGAACGCCGGATTCGTTATCGGCACAGGCGACCTCTCCGAACTCGCGCTCGGCTGGTGTACCTACAATGCCGACCACATGAGCATGTACAACCCGAACGTGAGCATCCCGAAGACGCTGGTCAAGTTCCTCGTTCGGTGGGCGGCCGAGAACGAATTCGGCGACGACACCCGCGGTACGCTCCTCGATGTCGTGGCCACAGAAATTTCACCGGAGCTCCTGCCGGTGGCCGCCGACGGCAAGGCCGTGCAGATGACGGAGAGCACCGTCGGTCCGTACGAACTCGTCGACTTCTTCCTGTATCACTTCCTCCGTTGGGGTGCCGAGCCGGAGAAGATTCTGTTCCTGGCCAGTCGCGCGAAGTTCGACCGCAACTATTCGCCGGACGAAGTGCGGAGCTGGTTGCGGGTCTTCCTCGAGCGGTTTTTCGCGAGTCAGTTCAAACGAAGTTGCCTGCCCGACGGCCCGAAGGTCGGCTCGGTGAGCCTCTCGCCTCGCGGCGACTGGCGGATGCCCAGCGATGCTTCGGCCCGCGTTTGGTTGGAGTGAGGGGTCTGCCTCTCGACGTCGGCACTCGCTCTTCCCGAAACGGATCGTATGCTTCTCGCGGTATCTCTCCGTTTCGATTCCCAGCTGCGAACCTCAGGATGTGCGGCTCACCCCGAATGGCCTGTCTGGCCATGCTCGGACTTGTTGGAGGTCCCACCCATGTCGAGACTTACAAAGAAATCGAGAATGAGCACGACCAGAATGGCCAGCCGCTGGCTCTGCGAAACCCCACGTTTCATGGGAAAAAGCGATGGCAAGGCCCGGTAAAAATAAAACGCTCCCGAAGGCCATGCAATCGAGATGGCATACTTCAAAAAGCAGACCCGGAGTGCGTGTTGCGGTTGCCGCATTCGCGGTTCAATCATTAGCATGAGCGCAACGGGCGAACGCCTTCCATCAAGGATCATACGATGACCGCCGCTTCACGCTTCGATCTCTCCGTACTCGAAAGTGCCCAGAAGGTTCCCGGTAAGCCGCGTCACAAGACCCGTGAGGTACAGGTCGCGAACCTCACTTTCGGCGGCTCGAACCCGATCTGGGTTCAGAGCATGACCACGACCGACACCTTCGATGTCGATGCCACGGTGAAGCAGATTCTCGCTTTGGAAGAGGCGGGCTGCGAAGTGATTCGCGTGACGGTGCCGAAGCCCGAGGACGCCGGGGCCCTGAGCGAGATCAAGAAGCGAATCGGCATCCCGCTCATCTGCGACATTCACTTCGATTACAAAATGGCGCTCGCGGCACTCGATCACCCCGTCGACAAGATTCGCATCAATCCCGGCAACATCGGCAGCCACGACCGCTTTCGACAAGTCATCCGCAAGGCGAAGGACAAGGGATTGCCGATGCGGATCGGCGTCAATGCCGGGAGCTTGGAACGCGAACTCGTCGAGAAGTACGGCTTCCCGTGCCCGCCGGCTATTGTCGAGAGCGCCCTCCGTTACATCGAGATCGCCGAGAGCGAAGGCTACCACCAGATGATCGTCTCGCTGAAATCGAGCGACGTGCTGGTGGCGACGGAAGCGTACCGGCTCTATGCGAAGCTCGCGGACTACCCGACGCACATCGGCATCACCGAGGCCGGGAAGCCGCCCTACGCCGTCACCAAATCGGCCGCAGGCCTCTCGCCGATTCTGCTCGACGGCATCGGCGACACGATCCGCATCTCGCTACTAGGCGACCCAGTACCCGAGATCGCCGCAGCCTACGACATTCTTCAAGCGACGCAGCGACGCGTTCGCCGGCCTGAGATCATCGCTTGCCCCACCTGCGGCCGACTCGCCATCGACCTCGAGAAGATCATCGCGGAACTCGAAGTGCGGCTCGCCGGCAAGCGCCTTCCCGTGAAGATCAGCGTGCTCGGCTGCGTCGTGAACGGCCCTGGCGAAGCGAAGGAAGCGGACATCGGCATCGCGGCAGGCAACGGCCAAGGCATGATCTTCCGCAACGGCGAAATGGTCCGCCGCGTGCCCGAAGCCGAGATCGTGGACGCGCTGATGGTGGAACTCGCGGACTGGGAGAAGGAGAACGCGCATCGGATTCCCGTGTCGAAGGAATCGGAGGGCCTAGGCCGTCGCAAACTGCCGGTGGTCACGGTGTAAAGCGCAGCCGCTTGCGGCTTCGCGATTTCGATTCCTGCGGTAATCGCGAAGCCGCAAGCGGCTGATGCCAGCGGTTCTCATGCGGCCTTCATGGCGCGGGGGGTAAACTCGAACTGTCGGCGAATTCGCGAAGTTTCGGAGGAAGGTCCGTGCGAGTACTCCTGGTCGAGGATCACCCACCGCTGCTTCGGGCACTTCGCCAAGGGCTCGAAGAAGAAGGCTTCGCCGTCGACGTCGCGATTGACGGCGAAGAAGCGGATGTGAAGTGCCGCACCACCGGCTACGACGTCGTCGTTCTCGACATCATGCTCCCGAAGATTGATGGCCTCACGCTGCTCAAGAAATGGCGAGCCGACGGAGTGAGTACGCACGTCCTGATGCTCACGGCTCGCGGATCGACGGTGGATAAGATTCACGGCCTCGACACCGGCGCAGACGACTACCTCACCAAGCCCGTCGATCTGGATGAACTCTTCGCGCGCATCCGGGCTCTCATTCGCCGCGGGCACCAGCAAAAAGATCCCATGCTGCGGTGTTACGATCTGGAGATCGACACGGCGGCCCGAACCGTTCGCCGCTCCGGGCAGGTCGTTCACCTCACACCGCGCGAATATGCTCTGCTCGAATTCTTGGCTTTTCATCGCGGCAAGGTCGTCACCCGCAGTATGATTTGGGAACACCTCTACGACGAGTACGACGAGAACACTTCGAACGTCGTGGACGTGTACATTCGCTACCTGCGAAACAAAGTGGACAAGGGCTTCGAGCCGCAATTGATTCAGACGCGCTGGGGCGAAGGCTACATGCTCCGCGCCGACGATGATCCCCCGCCTCCGAAAAAGGGGAAGTGATCGCCCATGCGTTCGATTCGGCGCTCTCTGCTCGGGTATCTTTTGGTTCTCCTCGCGCTCGGGCTTGGGGCGGTGGGCCTGCTCGTCGATCGCTTCGCGCAGGCGGCCATCACGGCTCGCGAGGAAGCCGAGACCAAGCGCATCGAACAGACCTTCGCGACCCGCCGACAGGAAGTGAAGGCTCAACTCGATGCGGAACTCGTCGCCGAGGCGAAATCGCTTTCGCGAGAAGTTCAACGCGCGCTCAATCGCGCGTTCGGTCAAGGTGGTCGCGGGCCGGGTGGCCCGGCCCCGCGTCCCGGCGACCCGCCCCGTCCCGCTCCACCGCAACCGGACCTCTCGCCTCTCAAGGCTTCAAATGAGGAAGCCGTCGAGTACCGCCGACGCGCCGCAGTGCTGCTCGCCGTGCCCGGCCCGTGGCACGCGATCGGAACGGCGTCCATGCTCACGGCTTCCCAGAGCCCCGCGTGGTCGTCCTTCGAGTCGCCCCGCGCCGCGGGCCGCCTCCAGTTTCAAGAAACCCTCCACAAACTCTTCGATGAGGAAGAGCATCCCGGGTATTTTCAGTTCACGGTCGTCGCGCACTTTCCGGGCCAGCAGCCGGTGCCGATTGCCGCCTTCCACCCGGCACGCGTCGGTCAAGATTTGCCCGTCGATCTCGAAGCGCTCAACCGCCCGAACGTCGAGTTTCTTCACGACGATGTCCCGATTCCCGGCCGAGGCGATTTTCGCCGCGTCGTGATGTCGGGAGGGCGGCAATACTTCTTTTGGCTGCCGCCGCAGGCACCGATGAACGTCTACCCGGCCTTTGGCGGGGCCGCGATTTTCCGCGGATTCCGATCCGCCGATTTCAGCATCTCCATCGTGGTCCACCATGCGAGGCCGTACAGTGAACTCGACTCGCGGGTCCAATCGGAACAATCCAATCGCGACAGCGAACTCGCCCAGATGCGGGAAGACACCGGCCGAGAATTGACGCAGTTGCGAACGCGGCTGAGTTTGATCGGGCTGGGTTTATTCGCGGCCCTCGTGTTCGGCGGCTGGTTCATCGTGGCACGCGGGCTCGCGCCGATTCGCAAGCTTTCGGATGCTGTCAGTCGCGTTTCCGAGAAGGATTTTCGCTTGCCGGTCGAGCGGGAAGAACTGAGCCACGAACTGCTGCCGATCCTCGCGCGGCTCACGCACACCCTCGATTCGCTCCGCCAAGCGTTCGCCCGAGAGAAGCAATCCGTGGGGGATATTTCGCACGAACTCCGCACGCCGATTGCCTCGATTCTCGCGACGATCGACGTCTCGCTCCGGAAGCCACGCACGACGGATCAGTACCGCACGACGCTGGAAGATTGCCGCGGCATCGCCCACCAACTCGGGCAACTCGTCGAACGCATCATGCTGCTCGCCACCCTCGATTCGGGGAATGCTCGCGATACTGTTGCGCGAACCGATGCCGTCGAGGTCGCTCGCAGTTGCGCCACGATCATTCGCCCCCTCGCCGAAGCGCACGGCATGATCTTCTCGCTCGAAACGAATGGCTCGCTCGAACTGGACACCGACCCGGACAAGCTTCGCGAAGTACTCATGAACCTGCTGCACAATGCCGTGGAGTACAATCGCGAAGGCGGCCGAGTGGATTTCAACGTGAAACGGGTAGGTAAGACGATCGCATTTGAAATCGCGGACACCGGCATCGGCATGACGCTCGAAGTTCGCGAGAAAATCTTCGAGCGGTTCTACCGAGCCGATGCTTCGCGGCACGCGACTGGCATTCATGCCGGGCTCGGGCTCGCCATCGTGAAGGAATACGTGGATCGCCTCGGCGGTACGATCGCCGTCGAGAGCACTCCCGATGCGGGGAGCACGTTTCGCGTCGCCCTCCCCGCAGCACCATCGGAAGAATCGGACGACATTTCCCCATCCGCCGAATACGTCCGTCCCAACCCTCGTCGTCGAAGCGAGCCCACTCCCGCCGGTTCTTGAATAGACTCGCAGCCGCCTCACTCGCTACAAAAGCAGTGCGAGTTTCCAATCGTGGCTCATGCGAGGGAATCGAAATGTCACGCGTTCCATTACCGGCAATCGTCCTCGCGTTAATCCTCGGTTGCGGTGGACCCGAGAAAGAACTGCCGAAGGACATCGGCACCGCAAGCGAGCGCGGCAAAGAGGAAGAAGTCGTTGCACCCGTGCCGGCAACTTCACAGCCGGACGCGGCAAAGTTGATCGCGAAGTGCATAGCCGCCGCGACCGAAGGCCACCCCGAGCGGCTCGAACGCGCCAAGGCTAACCGGCTCACTGAACAAGGCCGGCTGCTCCGTGAATCGAGCTTCGTGCCGACCCGGCGGAAGATCGCTGCCGTGTGGCCCGACCGCTTCTACTTCGCGGACGAGTCGAATGCCGGCGCGGCATTAAAGATTTCCATCGGCCTGAGGCAGCAGTCGCTCACCTTTCGCCGCAACGATGAGGCGTTCGATCCCGGCCTGCCCAAGGGATACGAACAAATTCTGCACGTCGATGGCCTCGGCTTGCATTGGATGTCGACGCTCGTCCCACTCGCGGATCCCAAGACGATCCTGTTCGGTCTGAAGAAGCAAATCGTCGGGAACCAAAACTGGGACACCGTTCAGGTCTCGTTACCGGGCTGTCCGATCTTCACGGTTTGGTTCGACGAGAGTACCAACCTGTTGGGATACGTGACGTACATCCACGCAGAAGGGAGCTCGCGGCTGAACAAGCGGCTCGCGGTCAGCGGGCACAAGCCGTTCGCGGGGGTTCAACTTCCCATGCGGATCGAGTTCGAACGCAACGGACTCCTGGTCGAGTCTTGGACCGTCTCCGCATGGGAGTTCCCCGAGAAGATCGAAGACGCCGTCTTCGATCAGACGGGAAAGTAAATTAACGGCGTGCCGCGCTCGTCTCGATTCGCTTCTCAGCCTGCTGGCGAGCCTGCCCCTGAAAGCGGCCGATCTTCCGCAACTCCGTCTCGGCCGCTTCGAGTTCCGCTCGTGCCGCACGCCATCGCTTCAGTTCGCGATCCGCCATTGCCTCCTGCTCCGGCGTCAGGAAATCGTGTCGGCCCACGAGCACCCGAACCACCTCCGTCGGCTTCGGAGTAATCGTTAGCGGTAAGAGTTCATCGGTCTTCGCTCGCGGCACGAGGTAGAGCAACCGCGTTCCCGATTCGCCGAACCAAGCGGAATCCCAAGTGTTCACCATGGCCTGAGCTTCCTTCTCGTAGAGGCCGGTCGCGGTGAGAATCTTTACCATAGCGGCCGCAAGGTCGGCCTTCTTTCCCGTCGCCGCCGGGATCGTCGCAGTCGTATCGGTACCGGCGTCGATGCTACCGAGAAGCTCGAACCCGACCTGCGATCCCTGAACGTGAACGAGCACCAGGCCATCGACTTTGTTCCCGGCCGCGTTGTGGATGCGAACGCTGCCTCCGCCCGTGGCCTTGAGCGAGGCCGGCGGCGGAAACGTGCCGACGCCGCGGTAGAAAAGGAATTTCTCGCGCTGTACGACGCTGCCGCCACGCAGTTCGAAATTGCGATCGTTCTCGCGCGGTGCAACCTCGGTCTGAAGTGGAACCGCGTCCGTGGCTCGCGCCTCGAAGTAGTGGTTTTCATCGCTCGGTTTGCCCGGCAACTTCACGGTCTCACCCGCAAGCAGCCGCACGTCCCAACGCATGCTCTGGCCGGGCGTCGTTTTGGCTTCGGGGCTCGGAGACATCGCAGCAAATGGGTACCACTCCGTGATCCAGCCGCGTGGGAAGTCCACCTTCACTGAAGCCTTCATTTCGCGGTCCGAATAGAAGTAGATCACGGGCGTTTCCATGCTCACGGTGCCGTCGCGCTGGAGCCGGATGCTCTTCGAGTTCGGATCTCCCGCCTGGGAATAAACGAATGGGGGCAGGTCGGTGTAGTTCGGGGAGAAGTTTGCGGGCACGCCATCGGAGCCTGAGAAACTCGTGAAGGTGCCCCACTCATGGACGACGAACGGTGCGGCCGAAGGGGCCGGTTGGGCATTCGGTTTAACCGGTTCGGCAGCCTGGCCGAGGAAGCCGACAACGCTCAGCGTGCCGGCAACCAGAATGAGCGAGGCGATGCGAAGCGTCTTCACGTTCAATCCTCCGATACGGGAGAGTCTTGTCACTCGATAGAACTCTACCGCGAAGTACGGTTCACAAGATGTTGTATTCGCTTGATTCAATCAAGGGATTTGTTTGCATTGATGTTGGCGAGCCGAGCAGCGTGAACGTAGCCGTTTTTTCACCTCTCCCCGTTGGGGAGAGGTCG
>JAYTUG010000510.1:0-4179 GCA_043744695.1 Gemmataceae bacterium | reverse complement strand
CGGTCGCCGCGGGCGAACGGCTGGCTCTCGTTCCAAGAATCCGGACCGGTGAGGAGGAACTGCGCCGCGAAGGGGAGCTTCTCCTGCCACGCCGGGTTGATGTAGATCGGCCGGAGTGCCCGCAGTTTCAGTTCGTACTTTTGCTCGACGCTACGGCCGCTGAGTCGCACCGCTTCACCGATCGGGTTCGGCTTCGTCTTGATCCCGTCGGTGCGATCCTCGAACTTCAGCGGTTCGACCTCGGCTCCACCACCGCCGCCGAACTGGCTCGCGACTCCCTGCGAGGCGAGCATCTTCATTTCGGAATCGTAAACGACGGTCTCCTTGCCGAGTTCGATACCGCGTTCCGCGAGCAACTTCTCGAACCCGTCCGCAGCCTCGGCCGAAGGGCCTTCGGGTTCCGAGATGGAACCGAGCATCGCGAGTACGGGGCGTCCCGACTTCATGTAATCGCGAATGGCTTCGATCTGGTCTTTGTCCAGCGCGTGAAGTTCGGGCGGAATCTCGCGGCCCGTCGTGACGTTGGTAATCGTGAATCGCGGGATCACGAGCAGATCGACGTCGGCGAGCAACCGAGTGAGCTTGGTCTTGACGTCTGTGAGTCGACGATCCTGAATCGAGCGTTCGTCTTGGTAGGCCGCCGTGAGCTTCGTGTCGATGGCTTGGCGTTCCTTCTCGGCCTCGGCGATCTGCTGGTCCGTCAGCACCTTTTGTGCGTCCAGCTTAGCGATCAATTCCTTCTTGAAATCGGGCTCGGTTTTGTCGTCGAGCTTATCGCTCCACTTGCGATACACGGCGATGATTTCGAGCCAAGAGCGGTCCTTCGCGGCTTCGAGCAGCGACTGATAGAAGCGAACCCGCGCTTCGACGGGCCGGGTGCCGATCTTGCCGAGGACGTCCTTGATGTTGGCGAGGCTGGTCACTTCGCCGCGGATCACGCGAACTTTGAGCCCGGCCAGTTCCAGTTCGCCTTCGATCTCTTCGATTTTGCTTTCCTGGCGGGTGTAGGCCGCGGCGGAGGGCGGGCCGCCGCCCCATTTCTTGAGCACGATGTCGGTCACGTCGAAGCCGTAATCGGTGAGCGTTTTCTTGAGCCCGGCGTGGGTGAAATCGTCGATGCCCTCGGTGCCGAGGTAGCCGTGGATGACGCAGATGGCGACCTTGGGCCGGCGCTCTTGCACCGCGAGAATGCGGCGTGCGAACACCTCGACGCCCTGCGGAAGTAACACCAGATTCCCGCGACCGTCGTTGGCCTCCTTCGAGGCGGTCTTGTCCAGTTGGAGGAACTCGTTGAAGCCGAGCCGCTGCACGCGCTTGTTCGCCGAGAAGAGGATGCTGTTCTCGGGGGCCGCGTCGATGGCCGTCTTGAGTTCGGGATTGTTCTTCGTGAGTTCCGCGACCTGCGAATCGTAGCCGAACTTTTCGGTGTCGAGTACGACGACGTTGAAGCGCGGGCCGAACTCGCGGAACTGATCGACGAGATCCTTCACCTTCTCCGCGACCTTGGCTTCCGACTCGGAGACGTAACTATCGCGGACCTCGGAGGTGGTCCCGAAGGTGCGGTGCTTCTGCAGCACGATGATGGTCGTGGGATCGTCCGAGCGGAGCTTGCGGAGTTCGTCCGCGACGCTGGCCGGGAGTGTGAACTGCTGCTCGCGGGTGATGTCGTAGCGGCGATAGTGCGTGAAGGAATAGAGGTTCACGAAGATGAGCAGCGCGACCGCTGCGACGCTGGCAACCGTGGCGGAGGTGCCGGCGGCGGTTCGCCGCGTCGCGGCCAGGAACAGCCCGCTCAGCAATTCCACCAGCAGCATTAGGACGATAGCAAAGACGCCGATGGTTAAGACCAGCGCCGCCGTCGATGCGAAATCGCCGTGCTCGCGGTGCATGGACTGGCGAAGTAGTTCGTGGGTCCACTGCTCCGCATTCGGGTTGACGGAAGCAAAGAGTACGGTGCCGACCGCCGTCGCGAGCACGCCCAGCAGCCCGAGGGCGCGAACGAGAAAGCGAAAGCGGTTACCGAGCGTCTTGCGCTGTCGAATATCGGCCATGGGAAGCCCATTGTCAAAACCCGGTTTCTGCTTTGGAAACCGGGTTTTTCGGTGAGAAACCCGGTTTCCCAAAGCAGAAACCGGGTTTCAAAGTTCATCTGAGGCGACGCGCTTCCAGACTTCGCACCGTCAAGAACAAACAGAACAGCGTGACCGTGGCATAGAGCACGAGCGGGCGGGTATCGATCACGCCGCGGGTGAAGTCGCGGCGGAAGTGCTCGGGCACGCTCACGAAATAGACCAGCCGATAGCCGGGCGAGCCGGTGTCGAACCACCACTTCAGGAGCGAAGGCAACACGAATACGAGGCCGAGCAGCAGCGCGAGCATCCACGCCACGAGTTGGCTCTTCACTAAGCTGGAAACGAACAGTCCGAGGGCCAGGAACATCGCACCGGCCATCAGGATGCCGAGGTACGAAGTGAGAGCCGGGTAAGGGTCGATGCCCGCGGTGAGGAGAAGGATTTTCTCGGGATCGTTCGTGGCGTGCAGGTACCAGCCGATGCCGCCGCCGATAGCGCCGATGAGCGCGAGGCCGATCGCGAGCCAGCCGTTTCCGCCCGAGCAGAAGATCGTTAGAGCGAGCAGGATCAACCCGAGTCCCGAGATGAGCGCGATGCTGAACGGCGTGAACGCGGGCTTCCATTCGGCGTGTAGGTCCAGGAGTACCGGAAGGTAAACGAGCGTCGGCAGCCAGAGCACGACGTAGAAGGCGAGGCAAGCGGCGAACTTCGCGAAGACGACTTGCCAGTCGCGAATCGGAGCGGTGAGGAGCAGTTCGAGGGTGCCGGAACCGCGTTCCTCGGCGAGCAGTCGCATGGTGATGATGCCGGTGACGGCCGGGAAGAGCCCCCAGAACAGGACGCCGGCGGTCTGTGCGGGGCCGGGAATTTCGGAGCCGCCGAGCAGCACCTGCATCGGATACTCGACGCCGCGCGGGCCGCTTTCGTTGAGCAGCGTGAGCGCGAGGTTGAACTGCAATCCGGTGAGCACGAGGAACCCAAACAGGGCCACGTACCCGATCGGACCGCTGAAATAAGCGGCGAATTCACGTCGGAAAAGTGCAGCGGTGGCGCGCATGGTGTTCTTCGGTTGGTGTGCCGCTTGCGGCTTCGCGAGTGAATCGCGAAGCCGCAAGCGGCATTACTTAAATCCCTTCCTGGCCCGTCAGTTGCACGAAGATATCTTCGAGGCTCTGGTTCTTGTGCCGCTGCCTTACGGCCGCGAGCGAACCGTCTTCCACGACCTTCCCCTGATAAATGATGATGACCGAATCGCAGGTCATCTCCACTTCACTCAGGATGTGCGTCGAGAGCAACATCGTGTGTTGCCGACCGAGTTCGCGAAGCAGGAGGCGGGTTTCGCGAATCTGTGTCGGGTCGAGCCCGGCGGTCGGCTCGTCGAGAATGAGAACGGGTGGGTCGGCGAGCAGCGCATCGGCGAGACCCACGCGTTGGCGATAGCCCTTCGAAAGGGTGCCGATCGGCTGACGGCGAACGTCCTTCACCCAGCAGCGTTCGAGCACGTAGCCGATGCGTTGTTTGCGAGCACTGCGACCGAGGCCTTTCAACCCGCCGCGGAACCACAGGTATTCGTCCACGCGCATGTCGGTGTAGAGCGGGCAGCTTTCGGGCATGTAGCCGATGCAACGACGGGCCTCGATCGGGTTCCAGAAAACGTCCTTGCCGTCGATGGTCGCTTTGCCGGAAGTCGCCGTGAGGAACCCGGCCAGGATGCGCATGGTCGTGGACTTCCCGGCACCGTTGGGCCCGAGGAACCCGACGACCTGCCCTTTTTCCACTTGAAAGGAGACATCGCGGACGGCGGGGTATTCGCCGTAGTACTTGGTGAGGTGCTCGACGGCGATCATGGAGTCGATCCGGGGGTGCGGCACGGGCGGAACCGTCCCTGATCGTTTAACCCGACTCGCGAGTTGTGGCAAGTGGCGGGAGATGGGCAGAGTTGTTCAACCCGGCTTGCAGAAGAGATTGGCGACCGGGCAGGCAAACCCCGGCAGCACGCCCTCGGCACTCAATGTGTCCTTGGCGTGCAGGAAAGAATACCCACCATCCAGGCGGTGAATGCGAACCGTCTGCGTTTCCGGATTCACGATCCAGACGATCTTGACGC
>JAYTUG010000509.1:0-4183 GCA_043744695.1 Gemmataceae bacterium | reverse complement strand
CCGCGCATTCGTATTATCGAGGTTCAAGTAGTACAGATCGATGCTCTGTCCGGGGGCGTTGCGGTAGGTGAACCACGCCCCGCTGAAGAGCTGGTTGTGGTCCGCCGAGTCGAACTTCGTGGCCCGCGGCGGCACCACCGGGCCGACGCTGAACACGTCGAAGTCCCACTTCTCCGTCCGAGTGAACAACTTGACGCCTTCGAAGGTCCGCCGCGTGTTCGCCCAGTCGAGCGGGCTGATGAGCCGTTGCGAACCGTAGAGCAGCTCCTGCCGGCCGACGCGGAAGTAGACCGGGTTGTCCTTCTCCCCGAATTTGAACAAACGGACGTCGGCAAACAAGTTGAGGATGTCGCCCCGGTCGATGTCGATGGCCAGCGGCGCGATGCCGCGGCCCGTTACGTCCGCATAGAGGAATTCGCCGTACACCCGCAGCCAATCGTGGACCCACAAGTCGGTGTAGATGCGCTGGCGGTAGAGGCTGAAGGCGTCGACCGCGCCGCTGGTCCGTCCGTCGCTGTTCACCTCGTTTTTGAACTGGTACCGGAACTCGCCGCCGGTGGTGAACGTAATGCCGTCCGCGATCGGAATGAACTTGAGGAAGTCGGCGTAGTCGTGCTGCGTGTTCTTCGGATCCTTGAGGTACGACCAGTTCACGTCGGCGTTCGAGAGGAAGATCGGGCTGATGCGGGGGTACGGATACTTCGGCGGCGCTTGAAGTTCGTTGCCGCGGATCTGATCGAGGACAGAGTAGTAACCTGGTCCGACCGGCGGCACGGCGAAGTAACCCGGACGGGGCATCGGCGTCTGCCAGCGGGGCGGGTTGGGCACCGGCGCAGGGCAGGGCAGCACGCCCGCGGGAGTTGCTGCCGCGGGTGCTTCGACCTGAGAAGTTGAGGGCTCGACTTCTGCAGCCGGTGGCTGGGCCGCACGGATGCTGCTACTCAGCCCGAGTAGTAGCACCAGCGAATGAGTTGCGAGAATGGATGAACGGTTCGGGCGCACGGCTTCTCCCCAGTTGGTCGACTCTCGCGATGGTGCCGATTGGGGAGCTAGGATCGGCACGAACGGTCGGTCGGAACCTGAGGAGTATCGGACTTCTGCGGTTGGTTCTGGCACGGAAGGGTTCGCGGCTGTGGGAAACCGCGCGGTCCGCGCCGGTACGACCCGCAAAGGTTAACAGGTGGCCGCCTGCGGGTTCGCGATTGCGAAAACGCCGGCACGTCGCTCGACCTTCCGCTTGATCCGCGTCACGGCGAAGTGCAGCCAGATCAGCGAGACCACGGTGAGCGCGAGCAGCGCGAGGAAGGCCGATTGGGGGCTCCCGGTCCACCGGCCAATGGCTCCGAACGTCGGCGGGAGCAGGAAGCCGCCGAGTGCTCCGAGTGCCCCGACGAGCCCGCCCACGGCACCCACGTCCTTCGGGTAATAGTTCGGCACGTACTTGTAGACGGACGCTTTGCCGATCCCCATTCCGATTCCCACGATCACCATGAGCGCGGTGAAGCCCTCGACGCCGAGGTCGAGCAGGCTCGTGGGCAGGCAGAGCGGCACGATGGCCAGGATCATCGCGACGAATACGGAGTAGGTGACGACGCGCGGTCCGTAGAGATCCGAGAGCCAGCCGCCGAAGGGGCGGAGCAAACTGGCCGGGAAAATGTAGAGCGCGGTGAGGAGAGCGGCGGTGCGAAGATCGACGCCGAACGTGTTGCGATAGTAGTTCGGCAACCACGCCGAGAGGGCGACGTAGGCTCCGAAGACGACCACGTAGTAGAGGCTGAAGCGCCAGACTTGAACGAACTTCAGGGGTGCCAGCATTTCGCCGAGCAACCGGCCGCGGCCCGGCTTGTGGTCCGTCTTCGGGCAGACGAGGTAGAGCGCCGCGGCGGTGGCGAGCAGCAAGATCGAGTACATCACGGGAACGAATCGCCAGCCTCCGGGAACGAGTCCGCCGAGGTAGCCGGCTGCGGGCACCAGCGTGAGCACGCCGGGAACGAGGATCACGAGCAACTTCGTGCCTGCGGCTCCGACGTTCCCCGCGCCGAACACGCCAATGGCCGTGCCTTTGCGGCGATTCGGAAACCACGCCGAGTTCCAGGCCACGCCGACGGTGAAAGCATTTCCCGCAAATCCGAACATCGCCGAGCACGCGAGCAGTTCCCAATACGTCGAGACGTGGCTCACGAGGTACGTCGGAATGGCACAGCCGACGAGCAGCAGCAACATGACGTTGCGGCCGCCGTACTTGTCCGCCCAGATTCCGAAGTTCAAACGCGGCAGCGACCCGGCGAGAATCGCAACGGCGAGCAACCACTCGAAGCGCGATTCAATCGCGCCTTTGATCTCGGCCGGCGATAGGGTAGCCGCCGCCTCGACACCGAGCATCAAGGCCGCGTCCTTCTTTACTTCCAATCCGAGCACGCCGAACATCAGCCACACCGCGAAGAGCGTGGTGAAGGACCACGCGGACATCCACATGACGCGGAGCCGCGGGCCGGCCGATTCGGTCTCCAACGGGTCGTGCGGGGGCGTCGGCGCCATATCGGGTGCCTCGTAAGAGTGTCGAGAAAGTAGTCGCTCACGCCGTGAGAGCGTTGGGAGAAGTCTTGAGGATCAGCCGGGTCAGTTCGCCGCGGCACGAGCCACATCCGGTTCCGGCGCGGGTCGCGGCCGAAAGTTGGGGTAGGTTCGTGCAGCCGTCGCGAATCGCCTCGCAGATCGCGGATTCGTTTATGTGATGGCAATTGCAAATTTCGGGGTCGGCCGCAGCCGTGGAGACATCGGCCGAACAGAAGACGTCGAGCCGGTTGGGTGGAAGCAGATCGCCGCGATCGAACCAGCGGGCCAGCGTGGGCGCGGAATCCGCTTCCCCCACGACCACGGCCCCGGCCAGCCTTCCTTCGCGGATGATGAGCTTGCGATAGATGCCGCGGCGATCCTCGATCACCTGAATCACTTCGTCCGAATCGTTGGCCGCGTCGATGATCCCCATGCTGGCGACCTCGACGCCGGCAACCTTGAGCCGCGTGTACAGCTTCGACCCGCGGTAGCGAGCCTGCGGGTTCGCACCGGTGAGGATGTCCGCGAGTACTTCGCACTGCTCCCAAATCGGGGGCACGACTCCGTACACTTTGCCGTCGTGCTCCGCGCACTCACCGACGGCGAACACGCCGGGCGCGGACGTGGCAAGAAGGTCGTTGACCACAATGCCGTGCTTGATGGGGATGTCAGAGGCCTGAGCCGTATCGACGCGGGGCCGGATGCCGCAGGCGAGAATGAGCAGATCCGCGGGAAGGATTTCGCCGGACTCGAGAACGACACCCGTCACGCGGTCTTCGCCACGAACGCCGGTCGCGGCCGCTCCGGTCCGCACGAACATGCCAGTTCGCTCGACGGCCTTCCGTAGGAACGATCCGCCAGCTTCATCCACTTGCCGGTTCATCAACGTGTCGGCGGCGTGAACCACGGTCACGTGCAGGCCGAGGTCGCAGAGCGCCTTGGCGGCTTCGAGGCCGAGCAACCCGCCGCCCAGAACGACGGCGCTACTTCCCGGCCGGGCCGCCTTGCGAATCCGCTCGCAGTCGTCGACGGTTCGAAACACGAATGCACCGGGCTTCGGCGATCCGTCTTTTACTCGCAGCCCTTCCAGTGGAGGAACGAGCGGCCGGCTGCCCGTGGCGAACACCGCGACATCGAACGCATGCGTCTCGCCGGTCGAAGTCAGAAGCGTTCGCGTCGTGGGGTCGAGTTTCGATACCATCGTGCCGGAGTGGTAGGTCACGCCGCGTTCGGCGTACCAGTCGCTGGTCTTGAGCGTGATCTCGTCCGCGGAGCCGCCGCCGATGATGCGGCTGAGCAGGATGCGGTTGTAGCAGCCGTGCGGCTCTTCGCCGTATACCGCGATGTCGAAGAGCGACGGCGCGTTGCGGCGAACGAGTTCATCCAGCAGCCTGCCAGCCGCCATCCCGTTGCCGATGATCGCGAGACGTTTGCGGTTCATCCTCGAACCCCCGCCAGTGGACTCACGGCAACAATCCTCACCGCGGAGAGCTTGAACTCGGGCATGCGGCTGATCGGATCGAGCGTGCCGGTCACGAGTCGATTCGCGGCTTCGCGACCGCCCCAGTGAAACGGAGCGAAGAGCGTGTCCGGGCGAATCTCGGGCGTGACTTCGGCGCGAAACTCC
>JAYTUG010000508.1:0-16456 GCA_043744695.1 Gemmataceae bacterium | reverse complement strand
CGACGCTGTATGGGTAACCACCCAAATAACCCGACTTCCCGTGTACCGTGATCCCGGCACCCAGCGTCACCGTCGTCCCGGCGTTCTCGATGTACAGCGTGTTGCTCGTGCTCTCGCCCAACAGGAACGTGCCCGTGCCGCTTACCGTCATCGTCGAACTGAAGTACATCGAGCTAGCAGTGGTGCCTCCCACGTTGCCGATGTTGATCGTGCCATTAAGCGTTAGCGCGTTAACTGCTCGAATGAAACTCCCATTATTGGTAGCTAGGTCCGCAGTTCCCGCGACAGTGACGCTGGACAACGTTCCTCCCGACGTAGTCCCCGTAATGGTGGTTCCCGTTGGCACCGTGGCGTTCTGCAACGTGCCGCCATTCAGGGTGAACGTCCCCGTCACCGCCACGGATCCGTTCACGATCAGCGTGCCGCCGGAGAGCGTCAAGTTTCCGGCGCATGAGATGCTGGCGACGGTGTGCGTGCCGCTCGAATGGGTGACGGTGACGCCGCTCGGAATCGTCACGTTATCGGTGGCCGAAGGGAGGATGCCGGCGAACCAGTTGGCCGCGGTGTTCCAATCGCCGCTGCCGCCGACCCAGGTCCCAGTCGCGCCGGTCCGAGTGAGCACGACATCGTTGCCCGTGCCACCGGTGTAACTGATCTGGAAAACGTTGCCGCCGGCCGAGAAGCTCGCGCCCTGAGCCAGGCCGGCGAACGTGCCCGTAATGGAGTCAGCCAGGTCGTTGTCGATGAACTGGAACGTATTCCCCGTCACCGGAACGAACCCGTTGACGAGCGACACGTCGAGTGTCCCGCCCAGGCTGACGGTGCCGGACACCAGAAGCCGGTCGAAGTCCAGATTCGCGGCGTTCGTCCCTTTCACGTCCACCGCGAGCGTGCCGCCGGTCCCCTGGGTGTAGTTGCCGGTGATGGTGAGTGCCCCGGTCTGCGAGAACCCGCTGTCATCGGGGGAGATCCGAGCGCCACTGTTCGTCAGGTTCCCGGTGATGGTGCCGCTGCCGTAGAAGTAGCCCGTGTTGAGGGTGACTGCGCCGGTGATCTGGCGGGTGGTATTGGCCGCACTCCGCTCCAGTTGTGTGGCGGCGCTCGCATTGGTCGATTGCGTGTAACCGTTCGGAACCGTCAGGGTCGACCCGTTGACGGACAGGTAGCCCTGGTTGGTCATCGCGCCGGCCGTGCCGAAGTCCCGGTCGATGAGGCTGAAACTGCCCAGGTTCGTGGCCAGCGAGCTGCTCGCGGCCGGCAAGCGGTTGATGCTGGTCGATGAACCCTGCAGGATGACGCTGGCCGCACTCCCGATGGTGGTGAAGTTGCTCCCGCTGGGGAAATTCAGGGTCGCGCCCACCACGTTCCAGTTGCCGCCCGTGAGCGTGGCACCGCCATCCTGCGTGACCGCGCCGTTCAGGGCCAGGGTGCCCGAGGTGACGGAGACCGTCCCGGTGTTGCTGAACGTCGTGGGCACCGCGGACGTGCCAACGCCAGCCGACTTGCGGAAGGTGCCGGCGTTGTTGATCGCGTTGGTGCCGCTCGTGTTCACAAAGGGCGCATCATCCGAGGTCAGGTCGAAGACGCCGCCCGCCTGATTGTTGATCGTCGCCGAGAACAGCCGCAGCGTGCCGCTCGTTTCGGTGATCGTCCCGGTGTTGTTGAGGGTGCCGCTCAACGCCCCTTGGGTGGCTACCGAACCGTCGACGGCGATGTACCCCTGGTTGGTGAGCGTGTTGCCTTGCGTGCCGAAACCGGTGCCGGCCAGGAAGTGCAGCATGCCCTGCGCGAAGTTGAGCGTGGCTCCGGCCGCGCCGACATTAATCACACCGTTGCCGCTGACGTTGAAGGTGCCGCTGCCCGATCCCGTGTGGGTGCCGGTAAAGGTCTGCCCGCCGCCCAAGTTGAGGATCTTTCCGGCTGCCACGGTGTAGGTGCCGCCGGTGCTCGTGCCGCCTGGCAGGCTGAGCGTGCCGGTCGCGACGTCAACGGTGCCGCCCTGATTGTTGAAATTGACGGCGTTGATGAAGTTCGAGGTTCCGGTCCCGGCCGACTTGCGGAAGGTACCGGCATTGTTGAAGACTCCCACCGCCGCGAGGTTGTCGAACCCGCCGTCGCCAGCCAGGTCGTAGAGGCCGCCCGCCTGGTTGGCGATCGTACCCGAACTCGTCCGAATGCGATTGTTGCCAGAGTGCGTAACAATTCCGTAGTTACTCAGCGTCCCGCCCAGAACGATGTTGTTCGTGGTCGTGTCGAGTACGATCGAGCCAAGATTCGTCAGCGTGTTGCCCGGCGATCCTATGCCGTTGCCGACGGCGCTGCTGACCACGCGGAGCATGCCCGGGGCGAAGTTGAGGGTGGCCCCGGCGGCTCCAACGGCGATGCCTCCGGCCCCAGTCAGCCGCACGACGCCCCCGCCGGTGCCGGTGTGGGTGCCGGTGAACGTCTGCGTCTGCCCGCCCGAGAGGTCGAGGGTCGTACCGCTCGCCACCGTGTAGGTTCCGCCGGTGCTCGTACCGCCGCGCAGGCTGAGCGTGCCGGTGACGACATCGACGGTCCCGCCCTGGTTGTTGAACGACAGGACGCCCGAGAGGGAGAGGGCGGACGTTCCCGTCCCCGACGCCTTCCGGAAGGTGCCGGCGTTGTTGAAAGTGGCGGTGCCGCCGATGTTGTTGTCGATCGTGACGTTGCCGACCAGCGAGTAGAGCCCGCCTGCCTGATTGTTGATCGTGCCGCCGGCGCCGAGGCGGAAGGTGCCGACCGTCTGCAAGATCGTCCCGGTATTTATCAGGGTCGTAATCAGGGAGTCGGAGGCCCCCGCGAGGTTCAGCGTACCGGTGTTGGCGAAGCCACCGGTCCCGCCGTTGCCGAGGGCCGCGCCGGACAGTGTGCTCGTCCCCGAGAAAGTGAAGGTCTTCCCAGCCGCCACGTCGATCGTCGTGTTCACCGTCGCGTTGGCGACGGTCAGGTCGGTGTTGACGGCGATCGACCCGGACGGGAAGCTCACCGCTCCGGCCCCTGTGAAGGCCGAACCAGAGGCGAAAGTCGTGTTGTTGCGGAAAATGATCGACGCAACTGCAGCCGTCGTGAACGTGCCTGACTGAGTGGTCAAGCCGCGGAAGTCGAGCGACCCCGTCTGCACGGAGATCGTTCCCTGGTTGGTGACCGGCCCTTCGATGATCAGGTTCGCGGTTCCGGCAGTTCGCTGCAACGTGCCCTGATTGGTGTAGGTGCCGCCGTTGCCGGCTTGGATGGCTTGCTGATCGGCGACGTTGTTGGTAATCGTGTGCGTCGCGCCCGGCTTGTTGACGAATACGGAAGTGGCCCCGCCCGCGAGATAGAGCCTTCCGCCGCTCTGCACGAGGGTGCCTTCATTGTTAAATGTCGTAGTCGTGCTGCCAATACCGGAACTGAGTGAAATGGTACCCGTTTGGCGAACCGACCCGGACCCCGCGAATGTCCCGTCCCAACTGCTGCTTCCCGCCAGTGTCAGGATACCACCGGTGATCACCTGGCTCCCAGCCGACAGGTCGATGCCGGCATTCAGCTGCGAATCGGCAGAGATGGTCCAATTGCGCCCGCCGTCGAAGTAGATCCGCTCCGCGGACACAACACTTCGGATGGTGGTATCACCGGAGAAGGTGATCGTGGGGGTGCCCGGCAGATCGGGGATGACCGCGTCGTCGGTCGACAGCGGGACGAAACCGCCGACCCAGTTCGATGCGGTATTCCAGTCGCCGCCGCCTGGAGTGAGCCAAGTGATCGTCGCCGGGACGACCCGGGCCTCCAGGACCTCCAACTGCTGCCGCATCTGGAAGAGCCGGTCCACGACGCGCCAGCTAGCGGGGAGGCGAGACTTGCGGCGCGGGACGAAGATGCGGCGGAGGGCGGTGATGATCCGGCGGGCAAAGCGGAAGGACATGGGGCACCGGGTCGAACGGGGGTTGCGGGGATCGAGGACACGAAACGTCTTTTCAAGTCGGAAACCGTTCAACGCGCGATTGCGAATTGAAGGGCTTCGACGGGAAAATTACTCCGGTCGGAGTCAGAACCAAGGGAATGAGTGCAGTGGCGGGAGTTATAGTAGTAGGGATTACAACGAACTTGCAAGACAAATCAACACCGAATTTGAGGGGAAGCCTCCATTTCAAAATAAAACTTGGCTCATTCTCCGAAGAGCTCAGCTTCCCAAGGTTGAGTTCGTCTCGGGCGCGAACCTCCTAAACGTTCGCAAAATAGCCTGAATAACTGTTGCTAAGCGGACTTGAGGGGCCTCGGAGCCACTTTTCCCGCAGTAATGCCTGAAAATTTCAAGGTGATTTCTCCTCCCGTTTTTTTTTTCAGGCTTCCAACAGTAGCTCGGGTCGCCTATGATCTGCCCATAATAACCTGCCTCGCGTCCGTGCGCGCTTTGATCGATCCAAGTGCTCGGCGGATTTCAAGAGTTGACCCGCTGTTTTTCTGACGTAGCAGGAATACGGGGATGACGCCCATGAATACCCCCACGACTCGTTCTCCGCTTCGGAAGTACCGTCGCTGGACGCCACTTCCCGAGGGCTGGCGTGCGACGTTCACCCGTTCGGGCCGTCGCCGCTGGTTCTCGGTACGGCTCTATCTCGAGCAACTCGAAGACCTCACCCTTCCGTCGGGTTCGATCTCGGGCAACATCTTCAACGGCGACGATTTGATCCGGCCGGTCGAGCCCGCGCTGGCCGGGTGGATGGCGTATCTCGACCTGAACCACAACGGTCGTCTGGACGCGAGAACATCGACCAGCCTCGCTCAATCGACTATCATCGGCCCCGCGCCGGGCGCTCTCGGCAGCTTCGGTGGCTTCATGTCGGCGCTCTCCGTGCAAGGTTTGTCGGGTAGTCTAACGAATCTGGGCGTCACCCTCGACCTGGCGAATCGCGGAACCAGTTCGGTCGTGGTCGCCGTCATCAGTCCGGTCGGCCTGACCGTCCCGAACTTACCGAATCTGTTCACCATTCGCCCCGGCGAGCACTTCACGGGCACATTCGACGGAAACTCCACCAATCCCGTCGCGGGCACTCCTCGTCCACTCCCGTCTGGCACGTATGCTCCGGAGCAGTCGTTCGTCACCCCGCTCTCCTACGTGGACGGGACCGACCCCAACGGCACGTGGGGTCTGGTGTTCTTCGGCGACACGTCGGGTCTCGACCTTCAAAGCTGGTCGTTGACCTTTACCTCGCTCGAACCGACGGCGACGACGGACTCTAATGGGTATTACTCGTTCCAGGGCCTTGCCGCAGGCAATTACGACGTGCGACCCGCACTCTCGGCCGCAGACGTTCAGACCGCGCCAGTGGGAAATGTCGCTCGGAGCGTCCAGGTCGTCGATGGGCGAGATGCAGCCGGAATCGATTTCGCCGTCCGCCCGGCCCCTGACCTGACGGGAGTGTCGTTCGGTGTCGCCAACCCGGCAACGGCCTGGGGCCAGCCGGTCTCCGTGAACTACACGCTCACGAATCAAGGAGGGGGCAAGGCGGGACCGTTCGACGTAGACGTGCGTTTGTCCTCAACGGGGCGAATCGGAGCCGCCGGTCCGCTCCTTCGCACCTTGCACTTCGATGGGCTGGCTGCTCACGCCTCGGCCAGTGGATCCGTCATGTTGACGCTTCCCGACCGCCCGCCAGTCGGATTTGGCGGCACACCAACCGACGCCTACCTCGGCTTGCTCATCGATCCGCTCAATGCGGTAAATGAAGCGGACGAGTTGAACAACTCCAACCAGGCCGCCGGGATCGACCTCGCGCTCGCGGATGGAACCAATGGCGTTCGCGCGAACACTTCGGTCGCTAGCGGTGCAAAGGTTCAGCAAGACCCGTCGATCGCCGCCGACCCGACCAACGCCTCACACCTCGTCACGGCCTTCATGGATTATTCGCTGTCCACGACCGGCTATGCCGGGATCGGGATCGCGACTTCGTTCAACGGCGGTGCAACGTGGTCGCGCGGATCGATTCCTTTCCCGGTGGGCTTCGATCAAGGGGCGGCCTCGCCGACCGTGGTGTTCGACGCGCAGGGCGGCGTACACGTCAGCTTCCAGGCGGCGACCTTCCTGGGAACGCTCCCGACCCTCACCGCCCCGGATTCTTCTCAGCGAAGACGCGGGTTCCTGGCGAACAACGGTATCTTCGTCTCGTCCAGTACAGACGGCGGACGGACTTGGGACGCTCCGGTTGCGGTTGCCTCGCATCTGTACACTCCGGGCGGGCCGAAGGTTCCGTTTGAAGTCTACCCGGCGATCGCCGTGGACACGTCCTCGACCTTGCCCGATGGTCGGCCGAACCCGAACGTGGGCAGCCTGTACGTGGCCTGGGCTCGCTTCTACCCACCCGGACAGTTCCCCGGACAAACGACCTCGTCTTCCGGCAGCGACGTGATGCTCGCCGTTTCGCGCGACGGTGGGGCGACGTGGCAGACTCAGACGCAAATCGACCCATCGACCCGTCTACTTCGCAGCGTCATACTCGACCCCAATTTCAAGGACAATGGAACGGGTGGCGAAGGGCGCGGGTTCATCACCTTCCCGGCGGTCACGGTCGGCCGAGGCGGCGATGTCTACGTCTCCACCTTCGCCGGCGGCAACTTCACCATCTATCACTCGGCCAACGGCGGCCGCACGTTCACGCCTCCGGATTACAACGGCCAAACCGGGCTGGCATTCCCCACGATCACGACCAACATCGTTCCTTCTCCGAGCCTGGCTCTCGGTGGGTTCCGCACGCTCCCGCTGCGGCAAATTGTCGCCGACCCGTCGCGCGCCGGCCGGGTGTATGCGGTCGCGGTCAACGCCGTCACGGCCCAGGTGGGAGCCCAGGCCGGCGGCGGCATCGATCCGGGGGATGTTCTGTTCGCCTCCTCCGACGACTACGGCCAGACCTGGACGAGCAATTTCACCGTGTTGAAGGAGCCGCCGATCCTCAGCCGGTTGACTCCGGCCCAAATCGGCAGTTACACTCCGACCCTCAACGACGACAATGGTGGCCAGCCGGCCGGGATCGTCCAACAGTTATCGACCCAGGTTCTCTCCGGTCAGGCCCTTCCGAGTTTGACGGTGGATGCGAGCGGGAATGTGGTGGTGATCTGGTACGACACGCGCAGCGATCCTAACGGCTTCGGGCGTCTGGGCGTCTGGGGTACGGTGAGCACCGACGGGGGCAAGATCTTCAGCCCGAACTTCCAGATCACCGACGCGACTTTCGATCCCAGCGCGGGTGCGTTCCGCGCGGGGGCCGGGCGGACCAGCTTCTACCTCGGCGACCAGATCGGTGTCGTTGTGGCCGGTAACACGGCATACGCCGTCTGGACCGATACTCGCGCCGGCGGTCAGGACGTGTATCTCGGTCAGTACCCGATCTTCCCGGCACCTTTCGCACCGTCGGATCGATACTCTCCGAACTTCTCGCTCGCAACGGCCACCGAGTTGGGGCCGGTGAACACGCCCCGGGACCTTCCCCGACTGACCCTCGCTCCCGGCCAGTCCAACGAATGGTTCCGGCTGGAAGCCGCTGCCGATGGGCAGTTAATCGTGAGTGTTCGAACCGACTCTCCGGGCGGCGATCTCCACGTCCAAATCGCGGACGATGCGGGAGTCGTTCAGAACGCGGCGTCATCCTCGATCCTCGACGCCAGTGGCGCGGGAATCGGCACCCGGCTGGTCGTGCCGGGTGCATTCGGCGTCACGTACCTCGTCCACGCTTTTGGAGACAACCCCGGCGCACTGAAGTACAACCTGTCGGTCAGCAACCTCACGGGGGATCTCGGCCCGCAGGTGCAATCGTCGGTGGGAACGAGTCTGACCTCCGGGGGACAAAATGCTTACCGTCTTGCCGCGGGCGTAGCGGGAACTCTGACCATTAGCCTCGCCGCCGGCGCGAACCTGCAGGGCGGCTTGGTTTTGAAAGTTCTGACTCCCGATGCCGTGAACCTTCTGGGCCAGGGCGATTCCGCCACACCAGTTTCCCTCCCCGTCACTCAGGGGCAGGAGGTTCTCGTCTTGGTGTTCGGAGCCGATCCGGCTTCGCAGGGGTCGTTTAATCTGCACGTGACGAACGCGGATCAATATGGGACGAGCGGTGGAACCACCGTCTTCCTGCCCACCATCGGGACGCCCACCTCAGTTGCCGTCGCCGATTTCAATCGCGACGGCAAAGCCGACCTGTTCGCGACCAGCACCGACATCGCGGATGCGGTGAGTGCGTTCGCGGGGAATGGCGATGGGACGTTCCAGGCACCCCGTCAATTCGATGTCGGTGCGGGCCTTCGCGGAAGTCTGACGGCGGACAATCGTCAACCCGTCATTACCGATGTGAACGGCGACGGCATTCCGGATGCGATTGTCCCGAACTTCCGGTCGGCCGACGTGTCGGTTTTACTCGGCCGCGGAGATGGGACCTTCGAACCGCAGCGGCGCTTCGACGCCGTGACGAGCCCGGACTTCACCGCCGTCGGCGACTTCAACGGAGACGGGATCGCGGACCTCGTGGTCTTGCAGAACTTCCCGCAGCTCGGCAGCGTGTCTCAACTCGCCATTCTGATCGGCCAAGGAAGCGCCACGTTCACCACGCCAGTCTTGTATCGCACGGCATTCACCCAAGGTGCCGGGCCGGTCGTCGTGGGCGACTTCACCGGCGATGGAAAGCTCGACCTGCTGGTCTTCAGTAAGAACACGTCGCTCGGACAACTTTACCGCGGCCTCGGGGATGGAACGTTCGCCGATAGCGGGACCTTCCGTACGCCGGAGAATGCGTTCAGCGTCCTGGCCACCGATCTGGATGGGAATGGCGCACTCGACCTAGTGTTCGCCGGCACGAACTCCGGCAATGTCTACACAACGCTCGGCAATGGCGATGGAACTTTCCAAGCCGGCCAGAAGTATGTGGCGATGATCGCCGGACCGGGAGACAACGTCGGCATCTACGGGGTCGCATTCGTGAACTTCGCGATCCCGGATACGGCCCCGCTCCCGTTCCCGCCGAAAGATTTGTTCGGCGTACAACTCGATTACGGTCCGCGGAGCCTGATCCTCACCGCCGCCTCCCGATCCGGGCAGGGCAAGGCTCAGGTGATCGCGATTCCCGAACTCATCGATCCGGACGGGCACTTCGCGGGATTCTCCAAGACCCCGGTCGTACTCGCGCTCACCAACAAGGCGGGCGATCTCGCCACCGGCGACTTCAACGGCGACGGCGCGACCGACGTGGCGGTGGTCGATGCGGGCGGGCTCACCGTCGTCTACGGCCGGCTCTTGTCCGTACCGGTCAACAATACGGCAGCCTCGGCCCGCATGCTCGCCGCCATTACCCACTACGTGACCCCGACTCTCTCCATCGTCGAGGGGCATTCGGATGCTTATTACAAGTTCACCGTACCCGTGGAGGTGGCCGCGGGGAGCGGGGACCAAGTGATCGATATCTCCGCACTGTTCCAGTACACGGCCGGGATCGGCCTTCAGATGGACGTACTCGATTCGGCTGGGAACGTCCTCGGCTCGGGCGAGCGGATCCGGTTGACGGCCGCACAAGGTGCCGAACTGACGGTCCACGTGTTCGGATTGACCGCGTTCGACGGCACGCGCGGCTCTGGAGCGTACACGCTCGACATCGACGTTCTTCCGCAGGTGGTCTCGGCCCAGGCGACGGCGTTCCTTCCGGGCGGGCCAGCAACCAGTATCGTCCTCACGCTCCAGGGCGATCGGCTCGACCCCGCGACCGCCGAGAATCCCGCCAATTACACGGTCACTTGGCTCGGCCCGAATGGCCAAACTCGGATCGTCCCCATCGGATCGATCGGAAACGGGCAGCCGGTGGTGTACAACCCCGGGGCCAACTCGGTTACTTCGAGCGGGCTGACTTACCCGACCGCCGTCCGCCAGACCGTCACCTTGCTTTTCTCCGAAGCACTTCGGGCGGGTTCGTATCGCATCGATGTGTCCGCGGCTGTGCAGACCGCAGCGTTTACCCCTCTCGAGGCGGGTCTGCTCGCCGGTGGCTCGGCGTTCGCTGGCCATCCCCTGACTTCCGTGGCAAACGGGTCGATCCAGATCGGTACGCGGTTCGTGGCGACGGACTTGGTCGGTGCGGGAAATGCTCCGGCTAGCTTGTCCCAATTCAACGCGGGCACTCCGTTCCTGACGCAGCTTCAGAACGACCTCGGGGCATTGCTCGACGCCCGGTTGCTGGAGCGGGGCGACGATCCCTCCATCTCCCAGGCGATGATGGACGATATTCTCGCTCGGCTGCTGCCGGGGCTCGATCCCTCGGGGAACACGCCTATCCTGGTCATCTGGCTCGACCCCGTGTCGGTTCGATTGGCCGACTCGGAAGGGTCGAGGACCGTGTACAACGAGAGCACCCGGGCCGTAACGACCGGAATGCGGAACACATTCGTCGAAGTGGGCGGGAACGTCGAACTGGTGGTGGTCGCCGGTGCGAGCGGAACCTTCGCTCTGAACGTCGGAACCGTGGACGCGGCATCCCGCGGCGGTGCCGCGATCCTCGGGGTCGGCAGCGCGATCACGACTTCCCTCACCGCCGCCCTTCGAGGAGGAATTACTCAGTTTAGCTTCACGATCCCCACGCTCGGCGCGGGTGGCCCCTCGGCATCGGCAACCTCGGGCGGGTCCGACGCGACGGGAGGCGGAGGCTCCTCCTCGGCGCTGAGCCAAGTCATCTCGCTCTTGCTCGTCAACGCGATCAATCCCGGCTCCATCTCCAACGGCTCGGGCGGTACTGATGGCCGACCAGATATCGGCAGCGATGCGAATGCTGGCGGGGCGGGCGCGGATGTCGCGGCCGGGCCCATTGGCCCCGCCTACTACACGGGAGTTGAGACCGGCTCCCGTCTGGTCATCAAGGCAATTCAGGACTCCGTCACCAAGCTGATCTTCGGAAAAATGTCCCTCGCCGAAGGCCTTTCCCAGGTTATCGAGTGGGTGGCGCAGCCCGGTTGGCTGCAGCGATTGATCAGCGAGCTTCCCACCACTCCCGCCCCGGCCCAAAATGGAACGGATCTGCAGTTCGTGGACTGGAACGAGCAGGCGGTCGGAGCGACCTCGATCATTCGCGCTATCGCACCGCTTCCGCGAGCTTCCACGGCAACCGTTCTCCCGGCACAAGGCACTGCTCCGTTACGTTCGACGGATTCCGAAGAGAATGCTGACTTACCGAGGGTGTCTCAATCGGTGAGTGTGTCGGATCGCACCGACCGGATGGCGGAAGTTCTCGTCGCGGAGGCAGTGGTTCCTGAAGGCGAGAGGGAACAGGAAGGGCGCAAGTTCACGGCCATCGGGTTGACGGCGGCCGCACTCTCCGCCTTGCTCGTCGCCCACTTCGGCTCGGCGGCCCGCTCGACCATTCGCGATCGCGCCCGCGAACTCGATCCGCACGAAGTGAAGGTGCCGACCGCGAACTAAATGTTCCTCGAGGTATTGGTGGGTGTGCCTACTTCGCGAGTCACACCCAGATGTGGTCGATCGACCACCGTTTCTTACACGTGTCGAAGTTCGGCACGTTCGCCTGCATGCTTCATCTTCAGCCGCCTATCCCCGACACAAACGCGTTAAAGGGTCGGCCTCGAATGGGGCCCGCCCGCTAGCGCAGGAGGCTCACCGTGCCACCCCATCCACCAGCCGATGCGGAGCCACCCCACTTCCCACTCGAAGGCACCGGTGCCTTCCTTCCCACCGAAGTCTCCTATGCTGCGGACCCGGTCGAGCCCGGACCGGCCTTGGCCGGAACGGTGGATCTTCCCTCTTCCTCCTCCGAGGACTTCGAGTCGTCCGCCCCGGTGCTGCCAAGGGAGTCCGGTGGCGGAGAGATGACGGCAGCAAGTCTTTCGACTCCACACTCGGTGCGTCAGTCCGTTTTAGGAACCGTGGATTTGGTGCCCGAACATGTGAGCGACCCGCCTTCCGCGGGTCCGGGTACGCTCGATTACGATCCATCGGCATCGACCGCCAACTTCCCGCGCGATGCCGGGAATGGTCCTGCGGCCGGAACCTACGACTACGAGCCGGCCGCCGACACGGCCGATCCCGCCTCCCCTGTCGGCGGGGGGGGTGGACGATCCGGGTACGCGGAAACCGGGATGCACAATCCAGCCGGCGCGGTGCTGTTCATAGGCCCGCCCGCGCCGCTATCCGGCCGGCCGCGGTACGATCTGAAGAAGGTCCACGCCCGCGGCGGAATGGGCGAAGTTTGGCTCGCCGAGGATACCGGGATCGGCCGGGTCGTCGCCTTGAAAAAGATGCGACCCCAACTCAAGGGCAAGGGTAAGGAAGATACCTTCCTCTGGGAGGCTCAGGTCACCGGCCAACTCGAACATCCGGGAGTGGTTCCGGTCCACGAACTGGGATCGGACGCCGGAGGCGATCCCTACTACGTGATGAAATTCGTCCACGGCTCGACCATGCTGGAGGAGTTGGAAGCCTTCCACGCCATCCCGAAAGACGACCCGCGGCGGGAGGTCGAGCGACTCCGCCTCCTTCAAGTGTTCCTGGCCCTCTGCCAAACCATCGCCTACGCCCATAGCCGGGGCGTCATTCACCGCGACATCAAGCCCGAGAACGTGATGGTCGGCGAGTACGGCGAAACGCTGGTCCTCGACTGGGGATTGGCCAAGCTGATTGGTGAAGACGAGCATGCGGAGAAGGGCGGTCCTGTCCGGCGGAGCTACTCCGGAGAGTCCTACGAAACGATTGCCGGATCGATTAAGGGAACGCCCTGGTACATGGCCCCCGAGGTTGCGGCAGGAGACGTGAAGTCGGTGGACCAGATCAGCGACGTGTTCCTGTTGGGTGCCACGATGTATCACCTGATCACCGGTCAGCGGCCCCGGCAGGGGAAGACGCTGCCCGAGTTGATCTCGGCGGCACACCGGCCGCCAATCCCGCCTCGCACCCACGACCCATCCCTCCCAAAGCCACTCGAGAGCATCTGTCTGAAGGCGATGGCCGTGGAGCGAGGCGATCGGTATCAGAGTGCCAAGGCGCTGGCCGAAGATCTTCAGCGGTACCTGGCGGGAGAGACGGTTTCCGCCTACCGAGAGACATTGACCGAGCGGGCGTGGCGCTGGATGCGACGCCATCGGCGGGCGCTCGGGCGCGTGGCCGCGGCGGTGGCGCTCCTCGGGATCAGCGGGTTCGTCTGGGCCAAGTACGTGGAGTTCAAGGAGCGCGAAGAGGAGAGTCGCATCGCCCACGTTCAGGAATTGGAGGAGGCCGGGCTTCGATTGAAACAAACGGAAGAAGAGCGAGCGACGGCCGCGAAGACCGCCGCCGCCCTCCAGCAGCAAAAGGACGCGAAGGAGAAGCTGGCCCAGTTCCGCAAGCTCGCGGAAGAGGTGCGGTTCCTGATCGCCAGTACCAACCCGGTCGCCGCCCAGGCACCGTACTTCAATCCGCAAGCCGGCCTGTTCAAAGGTGAGGAAGTTCTTGCCTTGGCTGCTCCGTGGGGCGACGATCTTTCCGCTTTCACCCTGGCGGACGAACGCCCGGCCGTGGGGAAAGACGTGGCCGATTTGTTGCTGCTCCTGGCCCAACTCCGAATGCAGTCGCCGGGGCCGGAGCCGAGGCCAGACGTGCTGGCGATGCTCGACCGAGCCGCTCGTCTGCAAGGTCCCACTCGCAGCTACCACCGCCTCCGTGCGGTGGCCCTCACCGCTGCGGGACGGGGTCCGGAATCCGCTTCGGAGCTTGCGAAAGCCGAGGATCCGAAGACGCTCTTCACCGCGACCGATCACTTTCTCCTGGGCGAGCAGGCTCGCGTTCCCGCCGCTCGGCCGGAAGACCTCCGCGACCGGACCGGGGCGTTCAAGCCGAACCAGCCCGCACTCGAAAAGGCCGTCGGGCAGTACCGGCTCGCCCTCCGAACCGACCCGGGCCACTACTGGTCGCACTTCCAACTCGGGCGCTGTTTGCTGAGCCTGGGCAAACCCGACGAGGGGGCGCAGGCTTTGGCCGCGTGCATCGCACTCCGCCCGGATTCGCCCTGGGGGTACAGTGCCCGCGGGGTCGCCTTGACGACCCTCAAGCGATTCGACGATGCGGCCGCCGATTTGGAACGAGCGATTGCACTCGATCCCGATTCGCGGCTTCACCGGATGAACCGCGGCGTGCTCCACTGGATGCGCGGGCAGATCGCCCCCGCACTGGCCGACTTCGATAGCGTGCTCGCGCCCCCGACTGAACTTCAACTCCCCGAGGCCGCCTTTTACAAAGCGCAACTCTACGGCCAGGAGGGCAAGCTGGATCTGGCGCTGACGGCGGCTAACCGAGCGCTGGTCGGGAAAACACCCGTTCGCACGGCCTACTTGTTCCGCGCCCAACTCCACTTTCTCAAGAACCGAACGACGGAAGGCCTCGACGACCTGAACGCCTTTTTCGCGGGGGGGGCGGTGGGTTACGACCCGACGAGCGCGGAGGCCGCCGGCCGGCGCGGCCATCAACTCTGGTTGATCGCACGCGAACTCGCGCCCGGTCAGGACAAACAAAAGACGCAGATTCTCCTGCTAGCACGAACGGAACTCCGGGACGCTGCGGCCCGTGAGGGCGGGACGGCCGCGGTATTTGAAGACGTCGGACGGGTCGCGGAATTACTCGGGCGCATGGACGAAGCCATCGAGGCGTACACGCGTGCTTTGGAGAAAAACAACAACGACGTCCGGACCCTGGCTCTGCGCGGATGGGCCTATGTCAGCCTCCCGAAACCGCCCCTGGACAAGGCTCGCGCCGATTTCGCGGCGGCCCTCCTCGCTAATCCGGAAGACCCCGAGTCTCATGCGGGGCTCGGGTACGTCCAGGCCTGCCGAAAGGTCGATATCGAGGCCCGTCGCGAAGCTCAACGTGCCGTCCTGTTCGGGTCCGGCGACTACTTAATCCTGCACAATGTGGCCTGCGTGTTCGCCAAGTTATCGGAGGCCGAACCGGATCGCGTACGGGAGCAGGAAGACCTCGCCCTCGATTACTTGGCGCGGGCCGTGGATCTGTGGAAGCGAGATCGGTCGGGACCGAATGAACTCAGCCTCATTAAGGACGAGCCAGCCTTCACCCCTTCCCTTCGAGCCCGACCGGAGTTCAAAAAGCTGCTGCAAAACGACCGGCCTTAACCTGAGGGACAGCTGCCCGCGACGCCTATTCGTGAGCCCGCTCAATCGAAAGCAGTGGTGGTTCCGCCGCCGCTGATGTGGTAACGTGTACTCTCCCCGCCCCCATCGGAAATGCCCATGTCCGACCGAGCCAACCCGACCCGCACCGTCACGGTGCCGCAGGATCAACTCTCCTCGGCCGCCAGCGACCGGGACGAGACCGCGGCCGCGTCGCAGACGGGGCCGGTCTCCTCGCACTTTGCCCCGCCGTCCGAACCCGGCGAGGTCGGCACCCTCGGGCCGTACCGCGTGCTCAAGCAACTCGGTGCCGGCGGCATGGGGGCCGTCTACCTGGCGCTCGACCCCCGCCTCGACCGCAAGATTGCGCTCAAAGTGATGTTGGCCGAATTCGCCGCGAACGCCGATTCCAAGGAGCGGTTCCTGCGCGAGGCGCGCGCCGCCGCCAAGATCAGCCACGACAACGTCGTCACCGTGTTCGAAGCCGACGAGCGGGACGGGGTGCCGTACATCGCGATGCAGTTCCTGCAGGGCTACCCGCTCGACCAGTTCCTGAAGACGAAGGGCGTGCCGCCGCTGCCGCACGTTTTGCGGATCGCCCGCGAAACGGCCCTGGGCCTGGCCGCGGCGCACGCGCTGGGTCTGGTTCACCGCGACATCAAGCCCGCCAACCTGTGGCTCGAAGCACCCAACGGGCGCGTCAAGGTGCTCGACTTCGGGCTCGCCAAGCCGGTCGGCAGCGAAGCCGAACTGACCAAGAGCGGGGCGGTGATCGGCACCCCCGCGTACATGAGCCCGGAGCAGGCCCGCGGGCAGAAGGTGGACCACCGCACCGACCTGTTCAGCCTCGGCGCGGTCCTGTACCGCATGTGTACGGGCAAGACCCCATTCGCCGGCCCGAACGTCATGGCCGTGCTGATGGCCCTCGGGAGTGACGACCCGGTGCCGGTGCGGGACTTGAACCCCGAAGTGCCGGAATCGCTCGCGATTCTGATCCATCAACTCCTCGCGAAGAAGCCGGACGAGCGCCCGCAAACGGCCACGGCGGTGGCCAAGCGACTCCGCGCGATCCAGGAGGAACTCGCCGTTCCGGTGGCGACCGCAGCTCCCGAGGTCTCCAACTCGCTCCCGGTTGTCATGTACGCACCTCCGGCCGTCTTGCCGATGCACATCACGATGCAACCGGAGAGCGCGTTCGCGGACCTGGACGCGGACGACGAGACCCACCTCGAGCGTTCGGCCGAGCGGTCGAAGCCGGAGAAGAAACCCGTTGGCAAGGGGCTGTGGGTCGCGGCCGCGGGGGCGGTGTTGCTCACGGTCTTCGCGG
>JAYTUG010000507.1:0-16481 GCA_043744695.1 Gemmataceae bacterium | reverse complement strand
TTCCTCACCGGTGGAAGCGTGAGGTGAGGTCGAGAATGACCTCGGAGAAGTGGTTTCAGGCTGAAAGCCTGGTATCCCTTAGCCCAGGGCAACGCCCTGGGCTGAGGCGTGACGCGAGCAGCAGCCTGAAGGGCTGCGACCGGGACGAACGCGCGTAAGGCTCGGAGTCGCACCCCTTCAGGGTGCATGACTGCGGTCAGAATCCCAGGGCGTTGCCCTGGGCTAAGGGATGCCAGGCTTTCAGCCTGAAGATCGAACAGCCTCAATTTGTTCCGGTTGGCTGAACTCCAAGAATGGTTGGCACACCCAACCACTCGTGTCCCGTCCCCCTTCTCCTCCAATCTGCTATAACAAACCGCACGCGGCGCTCCTCTCTCCCTCGCGAACGTACCCTACTCCTCTCCGAGCACCAGGGACTGCCACCCGTGTCTAGCCGCGAACCCGCCCGCACGCCCCGCGAAGTTCTCGCCTTCCTGCGCGAACGCGAAGTCAAAGCCGTCGATCTCCGCTTCATGGATTTCCCCGGGCTCTGGAAGCACTTCACCATCCCCGCCGGCGTCGTGGACGAAGACCTCTTCGAAGACGGTCACGGCTTCGACGGCTCCTCGATCCGCGGATGGATGCCCATCAACGAATCGGACATGCTGCTCGTGCCGCAGCCGGACACGCTGTTCATCGATCCATTCTGCCGCGACACCACGCTGGCCATGATCTGCAACATTCAGGATCCGCTGACCAAAGAAGATTACAGCAAGGATCCGCGGAACGTGGCCCGCAAGGCCGTGAACTACATGAAGAGTACGGGCACGGCGGATGTCGCCGCGTTCGGCCCGTCGCTCGAGTTCTTCATCTTCGACGACGTGAAGTTCGACCAAACCAGCCACTCGGCGTTCTACTTCGTGGACTCGGCCGAGGGCGAATGGAACACGGGGCGCGACGAAAAGCCGAACCTCGGCTACAAGGTGCCCTATCGCCAGGGGTACTTCCCGTGCCCACCGACCGACGCGGCCCACGACATCCGCAGCGAGATGATGCTCGCCATGATGGAATGCGGGATGACGGTCGAGAGCCACCACCATCAAAAGGCGAGCGGCGGACAGTGCGCCATCAACATCCGCTACGACGAACTCGTGCCGATGGCGGACAACGTGCTGAAGTACAAGTACGTGGTGAAGAACGTGGCTCGGCGAAACGGCAAGACCGCGACGTTCATGCCCAAGCCCCTCTTCGAGGACTATGGCAGCGGCATGCACGTCCACGTCTCGCTCTGGAAGAACGGCACCAACCTCTTCGCCGGTAGCGATTACTCGAACCTCTCGGAACTGGCGATGTACGCGCTCGGCGGCTTACTCAAACACGCCCCAGCGTTGTGTGCCATCACGAACCCAACGACCAACAGCTACAAGCGGCTGGTGCCCGGCTACGAGGCACCGGTGAATCTGGCGTACAGCCAGCGGAACCGGTCCGCGGCCGTTCGCATCCCGGTCTACTCGTCGCGGCCCAAGTCGAAGCGCCTCGAGTACCGCGTGCCGGACGGAGCCGCGAACCCGTACCTCGCCTTCGCCGGCATGCTCATGGCGATGTTGGATGGCATCCGCAACAAGACGCACCCCGGCCCGCCTTTGGACAAGGACATCTACGACATGCCGCCGGAGGAGTTGAAGGACTTACCCCGCGTGCCGCAAACGCTCGACGACGCCCTGACGGCACTGGAACGCGATCACGAGTTCCTCCTTCAAGGCAGCGTGTTCACGGAGGACGTGATTGAGACCTGGATCGACTACAAGCGGAAGGAAGAGGTGGCCGCCGTCCGTGTGCGGCCTCATCCGTATGAATTCGCGCTGTACTTCGATGCATAACAGGGACCGTTATCGCCACCGAATGAAATACGTATCGAACTCAACCAGGCGAGGGGGAATTAGACCAGTCGGCAGAAAGGAATTGAGATACGATCCGAGTCAGGGATTCGAGTGAGTTCTACCCTTTCGCGAAGCTCTTGGGGAAGCCGCCCGAGTAGAACCTGGAATTCCTTGGGGTCCCCGTTCACCCCGACGACCGTTCGAGTTAGCGAATCGCCATCCCAGTCATCCACATATGCGACGTACTTCCCCGGATAACGCTCGCTGAGGATGCGCTCCTCCCGACGGCGGGCGAGGCCTTGCTCATGCGAGAGCGGTGGCGGGAACTGGGAAAGCTCGTGCTGCGTCATTTCGGGAACTCCGCGAACCACTTTGAGCCTACACCCTTGCGAAGCCGTGTCAAGAACGGCTGAAGGCGACTATAACAGAGCGCAGGTGCGGTCGCATCCGATGAGTTCGCGCGTACTTCGGCCCGAGAACGCTGTGGCTTTCAACGAACGGATCGAACGCGTCGGCCGAGCATACTGCGCGATCGATTTCGCGATGAGCAACTGCACCGCGGTTCAGGTCGAGGGCGGGTATGTGCTCATCGACACCGGGCCGGGCATCGCGGTCGCCGAGCGCATCCGCGACGCGTTCGCCCAACAACTATCCGGCGAACTCCTCGGCATCATCTACACGCATTCGCATCCCGATCACGTACTCGGTACGCCGGCCTTTTGGAAACCCGGCGTGCCCATCTGGGCTCAGGAACGCTTCCCCGAGGAAATTCGCCAACAGCGACGGCTCGGGCAGATTTACATCGATCGCGGCGCGAAGCAGTTCGGTTTCCGGCTACCAGACGAAGCCGTCACCACCACCGGAATCGGGCCGCGCCTTCGCGTCGAGGCCGGACCCATCCCGCCGCTCATTCCCCCGACCGCCACGTTCGCCGACGCACTCGACCTCGAGATCGGCGGTGTGAAGTTCGAACTGCGAGCGGCTCCCGGCGAAACTCACGACCACCTCTTCGTCTGGCTCCCCGAGGAACGCACGCTTCTCGCCGGCGACAACATCTACAAGGCGTTCCCGAACCTCGCCACGATCCGCGGCAGTTCGCCCCGGCCCGTCGAAGACTGGGTGCGCTCGCTCGACCGGGTGCGAAGCCTGAACGCCGAGAACCTCATCCTCGGCCACACCGAACCCGTGCGCGGTGCCGAGGCCGTGAGCGAGCTGCTCACCGCGTATCGCGATGCCATCGCCTTCGTTCACGATTCCGTGATTCAACACGCGAACCGCGGCCTCACGCCGGACGAACTCGTGCGAATCATTCGCTTGCCCGAGCACCTCGCGAATCATCCGTACCTCGCGGAGCGCTACGGCACGCTCGCCGGTTCCATCCGCGGAATTTATTCGGGCTACCTCGGCTGGTTCGACGGCAACTCCAGCAACCTCGACCCGCATGCGCCGGAAGAAATCTCGAAGCGACTCGTGCCGAAGCTCGGCGGTAAAGCCGCGATTCACCGGCTGATGAAAGAGGCAGTCGAGGCGAACGATCCGCGCTGGGCCACCTGGCTCGGCGACGCGCTGCTCGCCCTCGATCCGAAGGACGGCGCCGCCCGCAAGCTCAAGGCTCAGGCGCTCTCCTTTTTGGCGAAGGGTTCTTCGAACCCGCTGTTTCAGCACTGGTATCAGCACGATGCCGCCGTGCTCCGCGACGATCTGCCGGCCGCGAGCCCGATGCAGGTGGACGAGCGCAGCATCGAACATATCCCAATCGAAGACCTGCTCGCGCAGCTCGCTTACCGCATTCACGCGAAACGAGCCGCACGCATCACCATGACCTGTTGGTACTCCTTCCCGGACAGCGGGAAGAAGTTCACGTTCTTCCTGCGACGCGGGGTGGGTGAACTGGTTCCGTTCGCGGCCGGCACGCCGGACCTGATCACGACGGCGACGGAACGGGATTTCAAGCGAGCGTTCGTGGCGCGCACGGTGTCGCCGCTCTCGCGGGAGTTCTGGCGGTCGATCAAGTTCGAGGTGCCGGGCAGCGGGCTGCTCAAGCCGTTCCGCACGCTGCGCCGGCTCCTCACCATCGACCGCTGCATCATTCGACCGTAACGGAGCCGGCATGAGCACTGTCGAGGCGAAGCGCGAACTCAAAACGACCGGCGAATCGAAGAAGCTCAGCTTCTTTCACGTCCGCAATTGGCTCGGCATGCCGCTGGGCGTGTGGCTGCCACTGCTCGCGCGAAATCGCTTCGCCGTCTCGCCATCGAGCATTCCGCAAGCCCTGCGGATGGTCCTCTTCGGGCAGTTTAACACGGCGTTCCACTGGGCGGATCGGCTCATCTACGGTCGCCGTGTCGCCCGCACGCCCATCGCGCAACCCCCTCTCTTTATCGTCGGGCACTGGCGAACCGGCACCACGCTACTCCACGAACTGATGATTCACGACGAACAGTTCGGCTACCCCACCACTTATCAGGTGATGGCCCCGCACCACTTCCTGCTCACCTCCGGCTTCATACCGAGGCTCTTGCGGCACGCTCTGCCGACGAGCCGCCCGATGGACAACATGCCGGTCGGCTTCGACCGCCCGCAGGAAGACGAATTCGCGCTCTGCAACCTCGGCGTGCCCTCGCCCTATTTGAAGTGGGCCTTCCCGAACCGCCACGCCCCGGACGAATACCTCGACCTCGACAGCATTTCCGAGCGCGAGTTAAAGGCGTGGACCGACGCGCTCGTCGGGTTCGTGCGGCGGCTCTCGTTCCGCGATCCGCGCCGCCAGGTGATGAAATCCCCCACGCACACAGCCCGAGTCGGGCATCTGAAGCGGGCCTTCCCCGGTGCCCAGTTCGTCCACGTCGTCCGCGACCCTCGGGAAGTCTTCCCCTCGACCGTTCACACGTGGAAGCAAATCTGGGGTTCGGTCGCGTTCCAGAACCCGACCTTTGAGGGAATCGAAGAGTACGTGCTGAGCAACTTCGAGCGCATGTATGCGAGCTTCGACCGCGAGCGGAAACTGTTGAGCGAGAAGGAACTGGTCGAGTTGCGTTATGAAGACTTGATCCGCGATCCGGTCGGCGAGGTGGGCAAGGTCTACGAGCAACTCGGTTTGCCGGACTTCGAGAAGGCGCGTCCGAAGCTGGAGGAGCACGCGGCGCAGTCGCGCGATTACAAGGTGAACCGCCACCAACTCCCGGACGAGTTGTGGAACCGCATTTCGCAGCGATGGCGCGGCTACATCGAGCGCTATGGCTACGGATGAGAAGGTCGTCCGCCACTCCGCTAACTTTGGAGGAGTTCATGTCCGTGAACGCATTCGTCCGAGCGGGGATACTTGCCACCCTCGCGCTTTCGACCACGTGTTCCAATGCGAACTCTCAGGATGACGACGAGGAGATCCTCACGAAGGTCGGTAAGTACCACGTTGAAGAGCGCGGGGTGTTTCGCCGCTTGCTTCACGACGGCACCTTGTGCGGAACGCAGATTAACCGGCCGTATCTCGTCCGGGCCGATGCCGCGAATGTCTTCGGTGTTTTCAGCCCGTGGGAAGCTCTGGCCCTCGAAGGTTCGTTGGCGGCCTGGGATCCGCGGCTCGAACCCCTGACGTATTACCACAGGACGGGCCCCGTAGGAGCGATCTTCCACGAGCTGCGCACGCGAAAGAACGGTGCGGACGCGAAGGCTCCAATCGGCGTGATCGGACTCAGCGCCGGAACAACGGCCTGTTACGCCTTGGCAGGGCAAGGAATCACTTATTACGAGACGAATCCCGAGTTGAAGAAACTGGTCGCCGACACGGACCGCTACTTCACCTTTCTCGCGGATGCGCGGAAACGAGGAGCAATGGTGGAGATCAAGATCGGCAGCGCGAGGAAGAACCTCAGTGCGGATGCCGAGCGAAAATATGCCGTGCTGCTAGTCGAACTCTACGACGACGGCTTCGATCCCGGCGATCGGCTCACTGTGGAGGCGGTCAAATTGTACATGGACCGAGTGCGCGCAGACGGGATCGTGGCGATTCACCTTTCGAACAAGTATTATCGCACGCCTCCTGTCGCCGCAGCGATCGCCGAGGAACTTAACCTGGCCGCACGAGTCTGGCACGATGACACGGAGTTTCGCCCAGGCAAGACTTCATCGAGCTGGGCGGTCTTTGTGAAAGACGAACGCTCTTTTGGGATCCTCGCGAAGTCAGTTTCGGAGCAAGCTCTCGCGTATGGAACGAAGAATCAAGAACTCATCAGGTTGCTCAAGAAGTATGGGCCAGGAGTGTCCGCAAAGTCGGCAATCAGCATGGAGTGGCCCGGCGATGAATTGTCCGTGGAAGAGCTCACGAAGCGGCACGGCGATCAGGCAGGCAAATTGATCGAGGAACTTAGACGTTTAGGTGAGTTGAAGAATCGGATCACACTTGAAGAGTTCGCACAGGTAATTTTTGGTGCCATGTTTCATCCACTGGGAGTGGAAGAGGGCATCGGCACCTTTCGGGACAGTGACAGGCACTGGCCACTTGCAGCCATGCACGCGCCGAATTGGCTGAAGAAGTTCTTCTGGGTGCCGGCCAAATAATCGTGGCTTCAGAACAACTCCCGAACCACTTCGCCGCCGTTGGGGAGCAAGTTCAACACGCGGCCACTCACATCCGAATAGGTCGTGTCGAGCGGCACATCGAAGTGCCGCCCGCCATCCACAAGAGGATGACGGACTTCTTGGCGAGCGGGGGGCGTGAGCCCCCTGTTTCTTGCGCGCGGAGTAATCCGGGCAACGTGAGCCCGCCGAACCCGGCGAGCCCCGCCTTGAGCAGGTTGCGGCGCGAAAGCGTGAGCCCTTCGCGGGTCCGGGCATTGAGGAAGCCGAAGGCGTGTTCGTGCGAGTGGGGCATGGTGAAAAGGCTACCAGCTTTTCGTCGGAATCGCCATCATTCCGAGATGTCGACGGGCCGGTCGTCGCGGAGTTTTAAGAGCCGTTGGAAGTCGAGGTCCACCACGCGGCCGTTCGAATCGAGGAGCGTCGCAGGTGCGAACGGACGCTTCCCACCGCTCTCCCATACTTGTCGCGCCCGCTGCGAGGCCGCCGCTCGGCTCGAGGGCGGCCCAACGAAATCGTATGGGAACTCCCCGAACCCCGGCAAGCGCTTCAACGCCTTGTGCGCGACGAACCGCACCCCATCGTATGGGTCGTCCAGTAACTGACCCAGGAACACCGCCTGCCAGTGATTCCCAGACGCGCGATGCGCCTCGGGCCAGCCGAAACTCCACGCGGTAATCGCTCGCTGTCCGGCGTCGCCGCGAAGTGCCCACAGCACGCTCGCCGCGATCCGCTCTTCGTCCGCATTCAACTTCGGCTTCGGCTGCTTAAACCAACTCGTGAGCTTCTCCCCCGCCCAGGCCAGCGTCTTGTCTTGATGGCACTGATTGCACGCGTTCGGCCGGCCCGTCTGCACGCTCACCGCCACGCTCGGCGAACTGACCTGATGGCTCCGCGTCGCCTTCAACAGCCCATACGTGGTGTGGGGCATGTGGCAGTTGTAGCAAGTGCTTCCCGAGGAATCGGCCGCGTGGTGGGTGTGTTGCGTCACCTGTGTCGCATCTTTGAACCGTTCGTGGCACTGGATGCAAGCGCGGTCACCGTCCATGCCCGGCTTCAGTTGACCGGCCGTCCACTCGGCCCGACTTCGCGTGTCGGTTCCCTTTTGATGCATCTCGTGGCACGAGAGGCACGACATCTCGCCGCGCTGATAGCAAGGCGACTCGATCAGCCCGTTGAACTCCCGACCCGTGACCCGAATCATCCCATCCGACCAGAAGCTTCCGGACTCCGCGGGGTCGGCGATGTGCGTCGGTCGCTGCGGCATGAGGTCCGCGCGACCGCGACCGATGAACCGCACTGGGTCCGCGAACAGATCGTCGCCGGGGCGAAACGAGTAGCCGTGTTCGACCCACTTGTCGTGCGATTCTTGATTCCGATGGAAGAAGACGGAATGGCACTGCCCGCAGACCTGCGACGAGCGATCGTGGGCGAGCCGGGCCGGGTTGATCATCGCGCGAAGATCGGGAGTGTCTTGCTGCTTGGCGCGGACGTGTGCCGCTCCGGGGCCGTGACACGCTTCGCACGAGATTCCGAACTCCGCGACGCGCGGCGACGTTGCCGGCACACCGGCTTCGTCCAACGGTTCCGGCGCACCCTGCGTGGTGTGGCAGCGAATGCACACGGCGGCCCAGCGCCCGCGCTCAGCTTCAAACTGCGAGATCTCCGGCCGGTCGCGCTGCCACATCGTACTGATGTACGCGGCATGGCGCGGAACCCACCTCTGCTCGACCCGCAGGTACATGTACGGGAGAATCTTGAGTTGCGAATCGTTCGGGTCGGACAGCCAATACGCTTGCCGATTGTGCGAGCCCGTGGTCATCACCACCGTGTAAAGGTTTGTCGACTCCGGGCTGTGCAGTTTCATTTCGACGAGGAACTTGCCCTTCTCCTTGAAGAGCCGCACGTCCAGATCCTTGCCGGCCAACCGCACGTCGTTGAAGTCGCCGAGTACGCTGGCCTCGGTGGCGAGTTGGGTCATGGTGCGATGGTAGGAATCGTGCCAGGAGCCGTGCTGATCGGCGTGGCAACTTTGGCACGCCGCGGAGCCGATGAACTCGCCAGTCGGCGCTTCGATTGGCACGTTGGTGAGAGGAGCTTCCCGCTCGCTCTGCGAATAGATGGCGATGAGCAGAACGATCGCGAGGAGCACCGCGAGCCCGCAACCAGCGTAGCGCATGACGCGATGCCTCCACGGGTGCGGTGCGAATGGGAATGGGCGTGCGAGTTCCGCTACTTTAGCAGACGACCCGTACCTTCACCAGCGGGTGCGTTGACTTTCGGACCCGGGGGTTGTCGGGCCGGACTGAAGAATGGGTTGCACTGGCAGGACGAGCCGCCAATGTATCTGGACTTGGCAGTCGATGCAAAGATTTGACGGGTTCACTACTTGCGGAATCCCGAAAAGTAAACTCGGTTTCCAAAATAGAAACCGAGGGTTTTTGGTAGTCCGCACTCTCCGAGTGCGGGTTTGCGGCCCTTCGCAACGAGCGGCCGCACTCGGAGAGTGCGGACTACCCAGGGTTCTCGTGGTTTACTTCTTGTCCAACTCGCTACTGATGGGCTTACCGAGGGCGTCCGGCGTAACTGCCGAGCCATACCACATCACCACCTTGCCGTCGCGGCCGATCAGGAACTTCTCGAAATTCCAGCCGATCTCGGTCTTGTCGGTCTTCTTGTCCTGCCGCTTGTCCTTGCCGGCGGCAATGAGAACCTTGTAAAGCTCCGTCTTGCTTTCGCCGGTGACGACGGCCTTCGTGGTCATCGGGAAGGTCACTTTGTACTTCGAGGAGCAGAACTTCTGAATGTCTTCCTCGGTGCCGGGCTCTTGCATGCCGAAGTCGTTAGCGGGCACGCCGAGGATCACGAGGCCGTCCTTTTCGTACTTGGAGTAAAGGTCCTGCAGGCCTTCGTACTGCTTCGTGTAGCCGCACTTGCTGGCCACGTTGACGATGAGAACGACCTTGCCTTTGTACTTCGAGAGATCGAGGTCCTTGCCGTCGATGCTCTTCATCTTCACTTCGAGAGGTGCCACTTTCTTATCCTCCGCATGTCCGGTGACGGCGAACGCGGCCAGCAGTGCGACCGCCGCGAAACTCTTGAGCAACTTCATCGTTCGTTCTCCGGGGTAGAGTTGTTGGAACGGGTAGGCATGGTTTAGACGAACCCAGACGTTGGGATATTCTCGCAATTCGGGAAGCTCACGGCGAGAGGCGTTCTTTCTTCCAGCGGCCGTCGGGTTGCCGCGTGAACAGAATGCGGTCGTGGAGGCGGCTCGGCCGACCCTGCCAGAACTCGATGGCGTTGGGCAGCACGCGGTAGCCACCCCAGTTCGGCGGGCGCGGCACTTGGCCGTCCGGGAACTGAGCCATTAACTCGGCCTGGCGGCGTTCCAGGAAAGCACGATCCGGGATCACGGCACTCTGCGCCGATGCCCAGGCCCCAAGCCGGCTCCCGAGCGGACGCACCGCGAAGTACTCGTCCGACTCCGCCGCGGAAACCATCTCGACGACGCCTTCGATCCGCACTTGTCGTTCGAGCGCGTGCCAGGGGAAGACCATCGCGACGTGCGGATTCACCGCCATCTCGCTGGCCTTGCGGCTATCGTAACTCGTGAAGAACGTGAAGCCGCGGTCGTCGAGTGCCTTGAGCAACACCATCCGGGCCGAAGGGAGGCCGCGTTCATCCGCCGTGGCGAGGACGAAGGCATTCGGTTCGGGAAGCGATGTAGCTTGCTCGAACCAGGTGCGGAACAGCGCGAACGGATCTTCGCCGGCCTCGAACTCCGAGAGCCCGCCGAGGGAGTAATTCTGTCGAAGTTCGGCCAGGGTCATGTATTTCGCCACGGATGGACACGGATAAACACGGATGACACACCTCAAAGTAGATGCCTGGGATCGGTTCTGCTTTCATCCGTGTGAATCCGTGTTGATCCGTGGCTGCTCGTTATCCCAGTTGAGGTTCAGTCTACGATTCCGGAACTGAAGTCGTCTTCCTCCGTCGGTGCAGTCAAACTTGTCGCCACGACCGTCTTCGCGTGCTCCTCGCCTTCGATCACATCCGCGGCGTGGGCCTTCTTGATTGCATCCTCCGTGCTGTTCGGGTCGACCGCTCGGCAGGTTTCGGTCAGCTTGTCCGCGAGTTCCTTCAGGTCCGACTTCCACTTGTCGGGGTCCGCGCCCGGCGGCGTGAGTTGCTCGAACTCTTCGAGCAGAAGAATGAGCCGCAGGCAGTGGCGGAAGATGAGGCCTTCCTGCTTGGTGAGTTCGCGGGTGGTGACGTAGGTATTGAAGTTGCCGCCGTAGTTGAAGATGATGTCGCCGGCGGCCCAGACCGCCTGCGTGGTGAAGTCGCCGACCTCCGGATATTTCGAGTCGAACAGCAGTCGAAGCTTCTCGGCGAAGACCGGCGGGCGTTCGGCCCAGGGCACGAATTCCTCTTCGTCGTCGGGCTCGTTTTCATCCTTGGGCGGCTTGACGATCAGAAGTCCCTTGGCGATCAGTTCGGGGTCGAGCGTCTCGGTGGCGAGCGGCCCGGTGGGCAGGTCGAAGGGCACGCGCACCGTGCGGAGCAGTGGCCGGGGCAGTTCGAGGACACTCTCGAAAGCCTGGATGCGTTCTTCCTGGCTGGCGGTGCCGAGCAGATCGATGAGGAACGCGCCGTAGAGCGGCTGGCAGGCGCGAAACACGAGCAATTTGTCGAGCGACTCGGTGGGCGTCGCGGTCAGGGGCATGTATTCGGGCACAAGCTCCCCCGTGGCAACGGGTGGGCTCGGTTGTCCCGGGGGCACCGCAAACAACTCCAGCATTTTAGGCTGCGCCGCGCTCGGCTCCGCGGACTGCGCCTCGCGGCTAATCGGTAGCGTCGGGGGCGGTGGCTCCAGGACCACGAAACCCTTCTCGTGTAGAGTCACCAGCATCCGCGTGAGTTGCTTCATCCCCGCCTCGATCCGCGGCTGATCAAGCAAGCGCTTCCGCACCACGTTGCGAATGCGATCCACATCCGGCGACACCTTGAGCAAGTACGCGAGCAGTCGCCAGGGAAGCGGACCCTTGCTGTAAAGCCGGGCCGGCGGCGCGCTTTGGAGCTTCTCGAAATCCGTCTCCGTCCAGTATTTCTTGGTCGAGTTGCGGCTCGGCTTCTTCTTCAACAAGCTCTTCTTCATCTTGAGCATCCCCGGATCCTTGGAGTTCTCGGGGATCTGATCGAACTGCTGCTTCCAGCGCAGGATTCGCACGTCGTCCTCGTGGGGATAAGCGAAGACGAAGCCCTCGGTGTCGAACTGCGGCCGACCGGCGCGGCCGAAGATTTGATGTGCCGAACTCGGGTCGATCAGCTTCTCCTTGCCGAACGGACCCTTTACCAAACTCGTGACCACGACGGAGCGTGCCGGGAGGTTGATCCCGGAAGCGAGCGTCTCGGTGCAGAGCGCGACCGAGAGCAACTTCTTCTCGAAGAGTTCCTCGACCGCGCGGCGATACTTCGGCAACAACCCCGCGTGGTGAACGCCGACGCCCCGGCGAAGCATCTGCTTCAACTTCGGCCCCACGCCCTGAGGCCACTCGAACTTGTCCACCTCTTTGTTCAACGCCGACTTCTGGGCGGAGTTCATCAGGTCGAGCCCCTTCAGTTGCTCGGCCACGTTCCAACATTCGTCCCGGTTGAAGCAGAAGACCAGCGCCGGCGTCTTGCGACTCGCGTCGTCCCCCTTCGCCATGTCCACGAGAAGTTCGTTCAGGAATTGATCCGCGACCCAGCGGTAGGTGAGTGGAATCTTGCGTTCGCGCCCCTCGGCGAGTTCCAACTTGCGGCCGTGGCAGCGATCCAGCCAGTTCAGGAATTCGACGGCGTTGCCGACTGTCGCGGAGAGCAGCATCAGGCGGATGTGCTTGGGAAGCATGTTGAGCGACAGTTCCCAGACGATGCCGCGTTCGGGGTCCGCGAAGCTGTGGAACTCGTCCATGACCACGGCCGAGACGTGGGCCCAGTCGTGAGCTTCCGCTTGGAGCAACCGGTTGAGCAGAATCTCGGCGACGACGACGAGTACGCGGGCGTTCGGGTTCACGCGTCGATTCCCGGTGACGAGCCCGACATCCTCCGCCTTGAAGCCCCACCGCACGGCGATGGCCTGCATCTCGAAGAACTTTTGTTCGGTGAGCGCGATCAGCGGCGTCGTGTAGTAAGCGATCGTGTTCGTGTGCAGAGCTTCGAAGAGGGCGGCCTGGGCGACCAGCGTCTTGCCGGTGCCGGTCGGGGCGCACATCATCACCCCCTGCTCCGCGGTGAACCACGCGAGTAGGGCTTCTTCCTGAACCGGGTACGGCGGATAGGGAAGCTGTTCGAGGTATTGGCCGGCGAGATCGCTGCGGGTCTGGGCCATCGGGAACCTCTACGAATCGCCGCTCGCGGCTTCGCGATGAACGCCACCGGGAAAACCTCGCTCCTCACACTTTATCACTCGACGGCAAAATGGGAAAACGGCGAAGATTCTCCTTATCGCGCAGCGGCGAGCGAGGACCGACCTGTGAAGAGTCCGTGTTCTAGGATGTAAGGACGTGCCAACGACAACGGTACTCCGTATCTTAGGTGAGCGAGAAGGATAACAATCTCTCTCGTTCGATTCCGCCTGCCGGTGTTCGCATTCGAGGACTTCATCTTGCTTGCGATGTCTCCCCTGACCCTCGATACACTTGCGACGGCCGTCTCCACCTCTCCCAGTTCGTACCCTCGTGCGAAATTTCCTCCGGACCGCGCCGGATTTCAGGCCGAAATCAAACGCCGCGTTGGCGAGTACTTCCAGTCCACGGGCAAATCGGAACGCGGCGGCTGGCGAATCTACACCAAAACGTTGTTCGTCTTCGGCTGGATGATCGCCAGCTATATCGCGCTGGCGTTCTTCTCGCCGACCCTCTGGCTGGCGGTGCCGTTGGCCGTAAGCCTCGCCGCTGCGATGGCCGCCTCCGCCTTCTGCGTTCAACACGACGGGGGCCACAAAGCCTACTCGAACCTCACTTGGGTGAACAAACTCGCGGCCCTCTCGCTCGATTTCATCGGGGCCAGTTCTTACTTCTGGTACTGGAAGCACTCGGTCTTCCACCATACGTACTCGAACATCCCCGGCCAAGACACGGACATCGAACTCGGTGCCGTGATGCGGCTCTGCCCGCAGCAGCAACGCCGCTGGTTCCACCGCTGGCAGCATCTGTACCTCTGGGTGCTTTACGGCGTGATGGCCGCTCGCTGGCACCTGTGGGGCGATTTCAAAGACTGGTTTGCCGGCTCGATGGGCCCGCATCCGATTCCGCGCCCCAAGGGCTTCGACCTCTTCGTCTTCCTCGGCTGCAAGGCCTTCTCCATCGGCTGGCTCATCGTGCTGCCGTTGTTCTTTCACGACTGGTGGATGGTCGCCGGGTTCTACCTGTTCATCACGGGGATGATGGGCGTGTTCCTGAGCGTGGTGTTCCAGTTGGCTCACTGCGTGGAAGAGGCGGACTATCCCTCGCCCATCGAGGGAACCCTGCGAATGGAGAACGCGTGGGCGGTCCATCAGGTGCAAACCACCGCGGATTTCGCCCGCACGAGCCGCCTACTGACCTTCCTGCTCGGGGGGTTGAACTTCCAGATCGAACACCATCTCATGCCGCACATTTGCCACGTCCACTACCCGGCACTGTCGCCGATTGTGGAAGACGTGTGCAAGGAGTACGGCGTGCGGTTCTCGTCGCACCCCACGTTCTGGGCCGGCGTGGTGTCGCACTACCGCTGGCTCAGGCACATGGGCCGAGCTTAGTAGGATGCCGAGCGGCGCGTCGTCCAATCGAGCCGATTACTTCAAACCGCCAATACTCCTAACGGCCCGGCCCACCATCTGCATCGACTCTATTACGAACGCCGAGTTGAGATGCTGCAGGGCGATGAGGTGCCGGACGAGTGCCTCGCTGGAGGCCGGGATTTCAATCGTGATGGTGGGCGTCATGGAACGTCCTGTTCGGGTAGTGAGGTCGCCCCTTCTTACCCAAACCCCGCCATCACCACCAGAGAGATTGGTTACACCCCTGCACCATCCAGCGGAAGTCTTCCAGCGGCCGCATCGTGGCCACGCACGTTCGCGTTGTGGAGTCCGGACGGAACGAAGATCATCACCGCAAGTCCGCATGCGACGGTCTAGGTGTGGGACGCGGCCACGGGCAAAATCCTCGCCGAACACCGGGGGCACACGGAGGGTATCAGAGTAGCGTCATGGAGCCCGGATGGGACGAAGATCGTCACGGCTGCTGGCACTGCTGACGCGATTGTCCGGGTGTACGTCGCAATGTTCGGTGCCCCCGACATCCCCGAAGACGAGACGGGCACCTTCATCATGAACTACGTCCCGTCGCCAGTGAAGGAATTCTTGGAGGGTATTCTCGGCGAGGAGGGCGTCGAACTTGCGAATCGCGCAAACTTCGCAAACGCGTTCGTCGCCGGCCAACCCTCGATTGCGCCCTGAACGAAGCCCGAGACGATGTCCGAATCGTGGATTTCGTTCGGCTCGCTGAAGGCGATCTCCCAGAACGGCCTGGTGCAGCCTCGGGCGCGCTGCCAGCTTCCTGCTCGTTGCTCATGCGTCGGTCTCGAGAACGCGCCCCAACCGGCGGCCCCTCGGGGCGTTCGGGGCCAGCCTCAGATCAGTCTGGGCACGCCCGCATATCCAGTCAAGCACATTTGGGCAGGTCTTCGACTCGAAGTCATCCTTCGGAAGACGTTTGGATCGATGTCCTTGAAGTCGGCTGCGGCCGCGCGGAACGAGAAGGCGACGAATGCAGCGCGCATGGATCGGCCTCCAAATTACGCGGGGAAACTCCACACCTGCACCGCACCGGCCATGTCCGCAGCGGCGATCCAGCCGCCGTCCGCGGACCACGCGACCGCGCACACCCAGTCCTTGAACTGACCGCCGCGGCCCTTGCCGACTTCGGCGACGAGTTTGCCGGCGGCTGTGTCCCACACGCGAACGGTGGTGTCTCGCCCGCTGCTCGCGAGGTGCTTGTTGTCCGGGTGCCACGCGAGATCGGTGCCGCCGTCGAGGTGGCCCGGCCCGCACTCCTTCACGACCTTGCCGGTCGCGGGATCGACGAGCACGGGTTTGCCGCTCAGCCCGCCGGACTCGCCGCCGCGCAGGATCGCGAGCTGCTTGCCGTCGAGCGAGTACGACGCGGAACACAGGTGCTGGCCCTTGAACTCCTTCTCCGCGGAGAGGTCTTTGGTTACGGTGCCGGTGGTCGCGTCCCAGAGTTTCACCGCCGCGTGCCGGCCACTGTCGAACACCAGCGTGAAGCGCTCGGTCACGCACGCCTGCTTCTGATCTGGCGACAGCGCGACCGCGTAGGCCCAGCCCTTCACCTGCCACCGCTTCGTCACGGTGCCGGCGGTCGCGTCCCAGACGATGACGTGCCCGCCGTCGTCGCCGGAGATCAGCGCCTTCCCGTCGCGCGAAAAGTCCATCCCGACGATCCACTCCTTGTGCTCGGTGAGCGTGCGCGCCGGCTTCAGCACCGCGACCTTCGCTTCGATCGGCGGCGGAACCTTCGCGCCGTTGGACTTGCGCCGCGTCGTGTCCTCGATGGTGCGGGCGTTGAGCGTAATGGGTTCCGTCGCGGCCGGGAGCGCCGCGGGGATGTCCCAGTAGCGGAGGGTGTGATCGTAGCTCGAAGAGACGAGCGTCTTGCCGTCGTGCGTGGCCGCGAGCCGCGAGATGACGTTGGTGTGCCCGTCGAGCCGCGCGACCGGTTTGGGCGCGTCGCCGCCGGGCTTGTCGGGTAGCTCCCACAGGAGAATCTGGCCGAGGTTGTTCCCGGCCGCGACGCGGCGCGACGAGCCGAGGAACGCGACCGCCGTCACCCAGTCGGCGTCCCAGGTGAGGTTCCAGGCGAGCGCGGGCTTGGTGAGATCGGGCATTACAACAGTTCCTTCACCGGCTTGGCGCCTTCGGGCGTGAGCCAGATGGGGCGCACGCCGTGGTGGTGCTTCTTGCGGTGGTCGATGCCGAGCGCGTTGTAGATCGTCGCG
>JAYTUG010000506.1:0-4200 GCA_043744695.1 Gemmataceae bacterium | reverse complement strand
GATCGACAAGCCGATCGCGGGGTTGCTCGCGGACCTGAAGCAGCGCGACATGCTGAAGGACACGCTGGTGATGTGGGGCGGCGAGTTCGGCCGCACTCCGACGGCTCAGAACGGCAACGGCCGCGATCACAACGCCAAGGGCTACACGACGTGGATGGCCGGCGGCGGCGTGAAAGGCGGCCTGCGCCACGGAGCCACCGACGAATACGGCTTCGAGGCGGTCGAAGGCAAGACGCACATTCACGACTGGCACGCGACGATTCTGCACCTGCTCGGCTTGAACCACGAGACGCTGACGTACAACTATGCGGGCCGCGAGATGAAACTCACGGACGTGAAGGGGGGTACAGTCGTGAAGGAAATCCTGGCGTGAGCCGCGTCATTGAGCGGCCGGCTTTGCCGGTCGTGCGATCGCGGCCCACCGTTAACGACGGGCGATATAAGAGAAATCCCATGCGTCTGACTGCCTTCGCTCTGGTTGTTGTGCTCGTTTCTTCGGTGGCGGCGGACGAGCCGAAAAAGAACCCCTTCCGCGACGGCGCGGCCACTCCTGAAGTGAAGAAGTCTGACCCCATCAAGCAAGGGCCGCGCCTCCTTCGGGCCGCGGAAGCTGGCGTCGGCGTGCTGATCGCCGATCTCGACTTCACCGACCTCGCCGGCAAAGCCGGTAAGTTCTCCGACTTTAACAAGAGCAAACTGCTCGTCGTCGCATTTACGGACGTGGGCTGCCCCGTCGCCAAAAAATACGGCCCGACCCTGGCGAAGCTCGAAAAAGACTTCGTCGCGAAAGGCGTGACGTTCCTCTTCGTCGATCCGATTGCATCCGATGAAGTTGTGGACTTGAAGAAGGCCGTCGCCGAGCGCGGGTTCAGGGGCTGCACGGTTCACGACAAAGATGGCAAGCTCACGTCGGGCTTCGGTGCGAAGACGACCACTGAAGTTTTCGTACTCGATGCCGCTCGCACGTTGCTCTACCGCGGCGCGATCGACGATCAGTACGGCGTCGGCTACTCGCTCGATGCTCCCAAGAATCAGTACCTTGCCGCCGCGATCGAGGATGCCCTTACCGGAAAGCAACCGCTCGTGGCCGCAACCACCGCGCCGGGCTGCGAACTGGCCACGAAGTCGCAAAAGGCGACCGACATCACCTACCACGCTCGCATCGAACGCATCGTGCAGGCGAACTGCATCGAGTGCCACCACAAGGGCGGCACGGCTCCGTTCGCGCTCGAAAGCTACGAGCAGTTGAAGTCGCGCCAAGCGGTACTCAAGCGCGTGATCGAAGGCGGGACGATGCCGCCGTGGTTCGCGGCCCCACCCGCCAAAGGCGAACATTCGCTCTGGCTGAACGACCGCTCACTCGCGCCCGCGGACAAGGCCGATCTGTTGACGTGGCTCGGCGGCGACCTCAAGAAGGGCGATGTGGCCGATGCCCCGTTGCCCCGCGATTTCGCCAGCGGCTGGCTCATCGGTAAGCCCGATGCCGTGTTCCAAATTCCCAAGCCGATTGCGATCAAGGCCACGGGCGTGATGCCCTATCAGAATGTGAGTGTGGACACGAACCTCGAAGAAGACCGCTGGATTCAGGCGCTGGAAGTGCAACCGAGTGCCCGCGAAGTGACGCACCACGTCTTGGTGTTCGCGTCGCCCAAAGGTCGGCCGCGAGCCGAAGGCGAGCGACAAGGCTTCTTCGCCGTCTACGTGCCCGGCAACAACACGCTCATCTACCCCGACGGCTTCGCCAAGCAACTCCCCAAGAACTCGACGCTCCACTTCCAAATCCACTACACGCCCAACGGCAAGGCGACCGAGGACCAGACGAAGATCGGCCTGGTGTTCGCCAAGGACGCGCCGAAGCACGAAGTGAAGGTCACGGCGATGGTGAACGCGGCCTTCACGATTCCGGAGACGCCAATTACAAGATCGAAGGCGTCATCCCCTACGTGCCGTTCGAGGCCAAGGCCCTCGCGTTCTTCCCGCACGCCCACCTGCGCGGCAAGGCCGCTCGCTACGACATTAAACTGCCCAACGGAACGACGAAGAACCTGCTCGACGTGCCGCACTACGATTTCAACTGGCAGTTGGTCTACCGCTACACGGAGCCGGTGAGCATCCCCCGCGGAAGTCGCCTCACGTACACCGCGTGGTACGACAACAGCGACAAGAACCCCGCCAATCCCGACCCAACGAAGCCCGTGAGGTGGGGCCCGCAGACCTACGAAGAAATGCACCTCGGCTACCTGGAGTACTACCTCGTCAAGTGAAATTCGAGAACAATTCGCCTGCGTGTGAGCCTCTCGCTAGAGCATGCCGCTCACCCGAAGGACGATCACCACGGCAATGCCCGCGAGCAAGGGCAAGGCCACGCGGCGAGCCAGCGTGAAAGGGTTCGTCCCCGTCAGGGTCGCACACATGAGCGCGACCGCCGAGACTGGGGACATCGTGCGGCCCGCAGCCGAGCCGAGCGCGACCAGCGACCCCACGGCCGTGGGGTCGAGACCGAGTGCTTTAGCGGGTTCGAAGAAGAATCCGTAGAGGCTTTGCGTGCTGGCCATGCCCGAGCCGCTGACGGCCGCGAAGGCGAGCGGCACGAGTGCCGCGAGCGGTTGCATCAGGCTCGGGAATTCGGCAATGAGTCGACCCAGTGCTGCGGCGAGGCCCGCCGATTCGATCGCCTTGCCGAAGCAGGTTGCCGTCACGATGAGGCTCACGATGTTGGCGAAACCGTAACCCGCACCGTCGAAGAATTGCTTGATGCAGTCGCTCGCTTGGGTGGCACCGGCTTCCAGCCGGTGCTGTCGAGGTTGCACCGGCTGGAAGCCGGTGCCACCCTCGATTCCGGGTGGCACCGTGCTTCCAGCCGGTGTAGATGAAGCACCGGCTGGAAGCACGGTGCCACCCGCGGCCATGGCCACGAGTACGCCGACGAACATGGCCAGCCCGATGAGGCGACTACTGTACGAAGGATCGAGCCGGTACTCCGCGGCCCACGCCGCCGGAGCCCCGACCAATGCGGAGGCCGTCGCCTCGGCGGGACGATTCACGAGCCAGTTCTGCGGAACGTGAAACAGATCGAACGGCGGCCCGGCCAGGAACAAGAGCACGAGCGGCACCAAGGGCACGAGAGCTTTCAAGAGGTTAATGCGCTCGGGTTCCTGGGGCATGTCGACGTTCAAGCCCGACGTGCCAGCAAGGGTCTCGATCGCACCGCGTTCCCACCAGCGGCTCAGACCCCAGGCCACGAGCGTCGCCACGGCGAGTTGCATGAACACTAATTTCGGGAGGTACTCGCTGACTTGCCGCTGCGTCGAGTCGCCCGTCTTGCTGGCGATCGTGAGCAGCTCCGGAGCGCCGGGATTCAGCAGTTCGCCGCCGACCGAAGCGCCCAGCAACAGGCACGCGCCGATGGTTGCCATTGAATACCCCGCGGCCCGCATGAGCGGCACCACGACCGGGCCGATGCAGACCGCCGTGCTCGTCTGGCTAATCACCGGGATGTTCGCGAGGAACCCGACCGCAATGACGCCGGGCACCAGCAACGCACTCATCGAACGAAGGGGCTTGACGAGAAGCAGCACGAGATGGCGTTCGCAGCCCGTGTGCCGCAGCACGTAGGCGAAGCCCATCGCCGAGCAGATCGGCACCACGAACTTTTCGTTCGAGAAGGTGGAGACGAACTCCCGGACGACGGCGGCCAGCGCGAGAACGCGGCCCGATTCCAGATCTGCGATGGCCGCGATCGCGAGCGAGGCGCCGAGCAGAACGAGTCGCACGTCGCGGCCTCGCACGATCAGCACGACCGCCCCAATCACCAATGCGATCGCGGCAAAGCCGGCAGCACCCATGTACGCTCCTCCCACAGTTGCAAGTTCGAAGTTCCAGGTGACAAGTTAAGATGTGCGAGTCCGTTCGCCTTTATCCGAAATTCGGCGCGGTGGAGCACGATGGGAAAAGAATTCTCGACTCGGGTTCAAGTTGTCCCGCGACTTCAACGGCCATCGCTCATACTCCAAGGTGCCGCCTGCGGTTTCGCGACTGGAGTTTCTCATGCACAACGATTCGAAGCTCGGGATGCTGGCTGGTGTGGGCGGCGTGGTCGTCGCGGCGGTGCTGCTGTCGCGGAATCCGCCAGCGGTACCGAGCGCTCCGGCAACGGTGATTCAGTCGGCTCAACCCGCGCCCAGTCTCGCGAATGCCGCC
>JAYTUG010000505.1:0-4217 GCA_043744695.1 Gemmataceae bacterium | reverse complement strand
CCCGCACGATCGCGCGAAGGCGCTGCGGATGCTTGAGCAACGTCGCTCCGCCGTCGTGGCGGTTCACGGTCTTCGCGGGGCAGCCGAAGTTCAGGTCGATGGCCGTCGCGCCGCATTCCACGGCCACGACAGCGGCGGCGGCCATACGGTCGGGATCGCCGCCGAGCAGTTGTACCTGTACGGGCAGACCCGTTTGCGTCGTGCAGTCCGTTCGCAACTCCGGCATGTGCGTAAAGTAGAGGTGCTTCGGCGGGACCGAGTGGCTGATTCGCAGGAACTCCGACACCGCGTAGGTGAAGGCACCGGTCTCGCCTTGCAGTGCGCGCATGGGCGCATCGGTGACGCCTTCCATCGGCGCGAGAATCACAGCCGGCACATTCGCTTGCAAGAGTGGGTTCATCGCTTGGCGTTCCACTCGGGGTGCGCGTATTTCTCGGCCCGGATTTCTTCGGTGCGGCGAAGTTCCTCGGCGGTCCAATCGCTGGGTTCGAGATCGAAGTGCGATTGCAGCAAACTCGCAAGGCGGCGCGGCGAGAATATCTGTCCTGGGTGCGCGGCCGGCCCGGCCACTTCCTTCGCGAAGTCGTTAATCCCCGGCAGCATCGGAGCGAATTCGCTTCGCGACAGCAACAGGCTACCGTGTTGCAACATCGCTCCTTTTCGCTTTCGCTGCGCACTTCCCGCGACCTTCGAGCCTTGGATCAGCAAGTCGCCGGCGGTCTGATGCAGGAAGCAGAGCACCTCGCCGAGCTTCTTTTCTTCGCCGCAAACGACGGCGTGCGACGCGAGGCCGTGGTCCGCCAGCACGCTCCGCAGCAAATGGTGGAACCGGCAAGTCCACGACTCGCTCGATCGCCATTCCTTGAGATCGGGGAGGGTCAGAGCGTAGGTCAGTTCGTGGTGGTGAACGATGGCCGCGCCGCCGGTGGATCGGCGTACGCAGGGCAAGTTTCCCGGTAAGGTCGAGACGACGCTGGAGGGTTGGAAGTAGCCGAGCGTGATGGTCGGTTCGGACCACGTGTAAAATCGGAGCGAGGCGATGCCGCGTTCCGCGGCGGATTCCAGCATCGCCTCGTCGGCGGCCATGTTGGTCGGGCCGTCGGCCGAGCGGAACGGAAGCAAGCGGAAGGGGGCCATGTGAGAATTGTAGTGCGTGGCCGCGACCTCATCGCGAAGCCGCAGGCGGCCACTCGCAGTAGAGTGAACCCATGAAGGCGCGCGAGCGAATTCTGGTACTCGGTGCGGGCGTCGTTGGGCTCACGACGGCCCTCGTTTTGCGCCGTCGCGGCTTCGAGGTCTGTGTTTTGGCGGATCGCTTCGCGCCGAACATCACGTCGGTCGTGGCCGGCGCGTTGTGGGAGTGGCCGCCCGCGGTGTGCGGGCATCGCCACAACCTCGAACGCTCGAAGCGCTGGGCCGAAGCCTCCTACCGCATCTATTCGGAACTCGCTGCGAATTCTGCCAGCGGCGCGTTCGTGCGACCGGTCACGTTCTACTTCAAACGCCGACTCGAAGACGATCCGTTTCAACATAACAAGATGGTGGAACTCGCGGCCCGGGTTCGCGGTTTTCGTCGGGATGCGGCACTGATCGCCGAGCAGGGCATCGGCCCGCGCCAGGAACTGACCGACGCCTACCAGCACCTCGCGCCGATGATCGACACCGACGTCTACCTCCGCTGGCTGCTCGCGTCTGTGAAGGAAGCCGGCTGCACGATTGAAACGCGAATCATCCCTGCGCCGCTCGTGGAGCAAGAAGCCAAATTGCTCGAGGAATTCCGTGCAACTGCGATCGTGAACTGTACCGGCCTCGGCGCCCGCGAACTCGGGGACGCCACGGTCTACCCGCTTCGCGGGGCGCTCATTCGCATTCGCAACGACGGCCGCACCATTCCGCGAATCGCGCAGGCTCATTGCGTGTCGCACGACGGCGTGAGCCGCGATCCCGGCTTCGTGTTCATCGTGCCGCGCGGCGACGATAAACTGATCCTCGGCGGGCTCGCGGAGCCCCACGAATCGAGCCTCGAAATCGGCTTGAAGAGTTACGAGCCCATCCGCGAGATGTTCCGCCGCTGCGTCGAGTTCCTTCCCATTTTGAAGAACGCCGAGATCGACGCGGTCGAACCGGTTCGCGTGGGGCTGCGGCCTTCCCGCGAAGAAGGCGTTCGCCTGGAATGGGAAGGCCTCCGCACCTTGCACAACTACGGCCACGGCGGATCGGGCGTGACCTACTCCTGGGGCTGCGCTCAAGACGTCGCCGAACTGATTGAACGGAAGCTCGATTCGTGAGACCGTGCTTGTGAAGTGCGCGTCGTTCGCGATAATCCCTTCATCCTTAACCGAATTTCGAGGAGTCGATCGTGGCAAAGATGGCCATCAGTTTACAGCCGAGCGAGACCGTGCTGGTGCGCGTCGCCGGCAATATTTATTCGGCGTACATCGCTGCGGGCCGCGTGCCCGAAGGGAAGGAACAGGAGTGGATCCAACGCGCGATTCGCGAAGCGTTCTATATTGCCCGCACCACGGACGACGCGGTTCAAAGCGACGACGAAACCTGGTGAGGTTCGCAAGGCCCGATTAGCCGCGACGCGGAGTCCTCGGAGCGAAGCGCGACATCGCCGGAGTCGACGCGCTCCGCTCCGAGGACTCCGCGTCGCGGTTAAGGAACGGTTACGAAATAACTTCCCGTTTTGGTCGGTAGTCCGCACTCTCCGAGTGCGGCCAAGGCCAGCAATTTTGGAGAAACGTGAATGTTTCGTTCAGCGCACCGCACTCGGAGAGTGCAGACTACCAAAAAGGGAGCCGGTTGCCTTACTCACCTCGTCCCGTTAACCTGAAACCCGTCTGCTCGCTTCCAACTCGGAATCCTCCCATGCGATTCTGCTTCGCGCTACCGCTCGTCGCGTTCCTCCTCTCCTCGGCCCTGCCCGCCGACAATTGGCCGACGTACCGGGGGCCCACGGGCGACGGCATCTCAGACGCCAAGAACCTGCCCACCGAGTGGTCCGAAGACAAGAACATCCGCTGGAAGACGCCGATCCACGGCAAGGGATGGTCCTCGCCTGTGGTCTGGGGCGATCAGGTTTGGATGACCACTTCGGAGGAGGTGAAGGGCACCGGCAAGGTGAACCCGAAGGAGACGGGTGGAGGCACGGGGGTAAAGGTCGAGAAGGTTACGTTCTATGCGGTGTGCGTGAATCGCAAGACGGGCGCGATCGTTCACGACATCAAACTCGCGGAAGAAACCGATCCTCAGTTCTGCCACGACTTCAACAGCTACGCCTCGCCGACTCCCGCGATTGAAGAAGGCCGCGTCTACTTCCACTTCGGCACGCACGGAACGTGGTGCCTCGATTCCGGCACGGGCAAGCCGCTCTGGGATCGCCGCGATCTGCACTGCAATCACTTCCGCGGGCCCGGTTCCTCGCCCATCCTGTACAAGAATCTGCTCGTCATGATCTTCGACGGAGCCGATTACCAGTTCGTGGTCGCGGTGGACAAATCGACGGGTCAGAACGTCTGGAAGAAGGATCGGAACACGAAATACTCCAGCGACAACGGCGACACGAAGAAGGCGTATGCCACGGCTCAAGTCATCGAGGTGGACGGCAAGCCGCAATTGGTTTGCCCTTCCAGCGAGTGTACGGTCGCCTACGAACCGCTGACCGGCGAGGAACTCTGGCGCTTCTACCACCTCGCTAAGTCGAGTATGAATGTGGGAGCCCGCACGGTTTCGGGTCACGGCTTGACGTATCTCCTGAGCGGCTATCCCGGCCAACTCATGGCGCTGAAACAGGGCGGAAGCGGGATTGTTCCCAAAACGTCTATCGCCTGGGAGGTGAACAAGGAAGTGCCGACCCGGCCCTCGCTGCTGCTCGTCGGCGACTTGCTCTTCATGATCAGCGACAACGGCATGATGACGTGCCTCGACGCCAAGACCGGCAAGCCGTACTGGTCCGAGCGTCAGAACGGAAACTTCACTTCGTCGCCGATCGCGGCGAATGGCTTCATTTACATGCCGAACCAGACCGGGAAGACGATCGTGGTGAAGGCGTCGAAGTCGTTCGAACCGGTGGCGACGAACGAACTCAAGGACGGCTGCATGGCGTCGCCCGCCGTGAGCGGCGACGCGATTTTCCTGCGGACGAAGACCCACCTTTACTGCATTGGTAATAAGTAAATGTTTAGCCGCGACGCGTCGTCCTCGGAGCGGAGCGC
>JAYTUG010000504.1:0-16606 GCA_043744695.1 Gemmataceae bacterium | reverse complement strand
CCTGATTCCCCTCGCCTCATCAGCCTTCGCCACCGCGAGTTGCGGCAAGATTCCGCTCAAGGCTGTGCTCGATTCTGCAAACCATGTACTGCACCCCCGGCACACCCTGCCCGCAGGTTGGCCTTGCTCCGCCTCCCGTCGCTGTGGTACCACCCCAGGACTATGAAAACCACCGCTGCGGTACTCGTCGAGCTGGGTAAGCCGCTCGAACTCGCCGAGCTCGATATTCCCGTCTTGAAGCCGGGTCAGGTTTTGGTCGAAGTCGCATTCAGCGGCGTCTGCCACACGCAAGTCGGCGAGGCTCGCGGCCACCGCGGCGAAGACAAGTTCCTTCCCCACTGCCTCGGCCACGAAGGCAGCGGCATCGTTCGCGAAATCGGTCCTGGCACCTCCAAAGTCAAACCCGGCGACAGCGTCATTCTCTCTTGGATCAAGGGAAGCGGTGCGGACGTGCCCGGCTGCGTCTACGAGTGGAACGGCCGCAAGGTGAACGCCGGCGGCATCACCACGTTTGCCACCTATTCCATTATTAGCGAGAACCGACTCACAAGCGTTCCCGAAGGCCTTTCGATGCGGCTCGCAGCCCTCGTGGGGTGCGCGGTGCCCACCGGCGCGGGCGTTGTCTTCAATACGGCTCAACCGCGACCGGGGCAGAGTATTGCGGTCTTCGGCGTCGGCGGGATCGGTTCCTGTGCCATCGCGGCCGCGGCCCTTTCCGGTTGCACGCCCGTGATTGCCGTCGATGTGAACCCGGACAAACTGACCCTCGCGAAAAGGCTCGGCGCGACCCACGCCATCAATTCGAAGTCGACCGACCCCGTGACCGAGATTTTGAAAGTCTGTAAGGGCGGTGCGGATTTCGCGATCGAAGCGACGGGACTTCCGCCGGTCATGAAGCAAGCTCTAGCCTGCGTTCGTCAACAGGGCGGCACGGCCGTCGTGATCGGGAATGCTCGCTTCGGTTCGACGCTCGAAATCGACCCGCGCGAACTGAACATGGGCAAGCGACTGCTCGGCACTTGGGGCGGCGACAACGTTCCCGACCGCGATTACCCCCGCTACTGCAAGCTGCTCGCTTCCGGCAAACTCGACCTTGAGCCGTTGCTATCCGGAAGCTATGGGCTCGCCGACGTGAATGCCGCACTGGAAGATTTGGAGCGGGGCCACGCCGCCCGGCCGCTTCTGGACATCTCCGGAATGGCACGGGATCTGGCGAAGGCGGCCTGATTGCTCCCGTTCGAAACTCACTTGCGAACGAGGTGTTGGAATCATGAGCCCGACCGCGCCGGCTAAATTGAACGCTCTCACCGGCTTGCGATACATCGCGGCTCTGACGATCCTCCTTTCTCACATGAGTGGGAATTACCCGGCGGGATCACTTCAGAAATATACGGCCAACCTTTCCGGCATCGGCATGCCGCTATTCTTCGTGCTCAGCGGCTTCTTGATGGTGTACAACTACTCCGCTCAATTTCAGAGCGTGTTCCGCAAAACGCTTTGGAGCTTCTACGTCGCGAGATTCGCAAGAATTTATCCGTTGTACATTATTTCTCTCCTGCTCTGGTTCTCGTTCGTCGGAGGCTTTTTTCACGACTTACACGACCAACCCAACGATACCTACAAGACCCTTTTTTACGTCGGTACGCTCACGCAGAGCTGGGTCGATATCCCAACGTTCGTCGGCGCGGGCAGTCAGAAATCGGTGGCGCTCACTTTCATGGCGGTCGCCTGGAGCGTCAGTACGGAAGCGTTCTTTTACCTCGTGTTTCCCATCCTGGTGTTGCCGATCGCCTGGCTCGTAAAACGAGGTTCGCATGCAATAATCGCCGGACTGGCGGTCTACTTGACCATGATGGCGATCGATGCGTGCTTCATTCCCTGGTACGAGACGGCGGTTCAGGACCCGAACTACAAGTACGGCAGCTTTCAGTGGGCAACTTACCTTTGCCCCTATTTGCGCCTCGGGGAGTTCGTTATTGGAGCTATTGCGGGCCAATGTTTTCTCGGTAGGTCCAAAGACTCCTCGCCGGGCCCAAACCGCAATTGGTGCCTGGGAGCCCTGGGACTTACCGTTTGCATCATCGCAGTGTTTCGTGTGAATTACTGGATCTATACACCGCACAATCCGTCGGTTTGGTTGCGAATCGCAGCAAACAATGTTTTGCTTGCGCCGTTATGTGCGGGCCTCGTTTACTACCTTGCGACTTTGCCCTGTCTCTTGCAGCGCACGTTGGGCTCGAAAGTCATGGTCGAACTGGGCAACGCAAGCTTTGCGATTTACTTGTTACATCCGCTCATGCAAAGTTTGTACTATCCTCGCACGGCGGGCGAGACCGATCTCAAAGACACTTACATCGTCGTCTACAACACCCTGGCAATGTGCGTTTGCTTGCACTTTCTCTGTCTCGGATTGTACCGCTATGCGGAAGTGCCGATGCGAGACGGTATTCGCCTCCTCTTGAATCCCAAGAAAGCGAACATCGCTTCGATCGAAGCTGCGACGCATCCTGCGATCACTTCGAGCAAGCGTGCCGCGTGAGGATATGGCGTTAGTTGAATCGCAAGCAGTGATGGGAGTAGATTCATGCTGGTCGGCCTCGATTTCGACAACACGATCGTTTGCTACGACCGGCTCTTCCACCGGCTCGCGCGCGAGCGCGGACTCATCCCCGACACGTTACCGCAGACCAAGAGCGCCGTCCGCGATTACCTGCGGAGCATCGACCGCGAGAACGACTGGACCGAGATGCAGGGCGTCGGCTACGGGCCGCGAATCGCGGATGCCGAGCCGTTCCCCGGCGTGAAAGAATTCCTCGCTGCGTGCAAAGGCGCCGGCATCCGCGTCGCGATTATCAGCCACAAAACGAAGCATCCGTACCTCGGCGAGAAGTACGACCTCCACGAAGCCGCCCACACCTTCCTCACTCGCCACGGCTTCTATCGAACCAGTGACACCGGGTTGTCACCGCTCTCCGTGTGGCTCGAACTCACGAAGCAAGCTAAGCTCGACCGCATTGGCTCGCTCGGCTGCGACCTCTTCGTGGACGACCTCCCCGAGTTCCTCGGCGAACCGTCGTTCCCCAGCCAGCCGCGCAAAATCCTCTTCGACCCGATGAACGCTTGCCCCGACCGCGACGACTATACTCGCGTCCAATCGTGGAACGATATCGCGTCACTCGTGACGCACTTGAAGGAGGGCCGATGGGCAGCCTAGAAGAACGGGCCGTCCAGGCTCTTGCTGAGCGGGCCGGGGTTGGTGCCGTGCGAAGCTTCGCGCCGATGGCCGGCGGCGCGAACAACCGCGTCTTCCAGTTGGAAGCCGAGAAGGGCACGTACCTGCTCAAGTCGTACTTTCGCCATCCGGACGATCCGCGCGACCGGTTAGGCACCGAGTTCGCATTCGCGCGTTTCGCCTGGAATAACGGCGTTCGCTGCATTCCGCAACCGCTGGCGAGCGATCCCGCCGCGGGCCTCGGGCTGTTCGAGTTCGTGTTTGGTGCGTCGATGAAAGGCACTGTGGCCGGCGAGGCGGCCGTCGAACAGGCCGTCGATTTCTTTCGCACCTTGAACCGCTCGCGCCGTCAGGCCGAGGCTTCCAAGTTGCCCCGCGCTTCGGAATCGTGCTTGAGCCTCGACGATCATTTCAACACGGTGAATCGCCGGGTCGAGCGGTTGCAGTTGTTGCCCGTCGGTGCCGAAGTCGACCTCGCGGCGGCGAGTTTCGTGGAGCAGGAAGTGGTTCCCGCGTGGTGTCAGGTGTTGGCCACGGCCCGCGCCATCGGTGCCTCGAATTGCCTCTCGTCGGACGTTCCACTCCGTACCGACGATCGCTGCCTCTCGCCCTCGGACTTCGGCTTCCACAACGCGATCTTGGCCAACGACGGCCGACTTCGCTTCATCGACTTCGAGTATGCCGGTTGGGATGATCCTTCAAAGCTCATCTGCGACTTCTTCTGCCAGCCCGCGGTGCCCGCTCCGCCGCAGGCGTTCGAGCGATTCGCCCGTGCGGTCGTCGCGGAGTTTCCGAACCCCGCGATCCACTTGGCTCGCGCCCGGCTGCTCCTGCCGATCTACCGCTTGAAGTGGGTCTGCATCATGTTGAACGAGTTCCTGCCCGTTGGTGGAAGCCGGCGGGCGTTCTCCGGCACGAGCGCGGAACGCGACACGCGCAAGATCGGCCAGTTGGCGAAAGCCCGGGCCGCGCTCGCCGCGGTTCTTTCCTCCAGTAATTCGACCCGGAAGGTTGCATGAACAAGATCGTCGTTCTCGGCGCGAATTCGTTCTCCGGTCAAGACTTCGTCGATCTCATGCTCGACGAGTCGAAGTGCCAAGTCATCGGTGTGAGCCGTTCGCAGGAGCGCTCGAACCTGTTCTTGAAGTACCGCCTGCGTTCGGACTTGTCTCGCTATCGCTACTACGCGATGGACGTGAACCGCGACATGGGTCCGCTGCTGGCGATGCTCGACGACGAGAAGCCGGACGCGATCGTGAACTTCGCCGCGCAGAGCGAGGTGGCTCCGAGTTGGGAGCATCCCGAACACTGGTTCCAAACCAACACGGTGGCGCTGTCGTTTCTCGTGAACCATCTGCGTCGGCAGCAGTACCTCAAGCGCTATTTGCACGTGTCGTCGCCGGAAGCGTACGGCACCTGCGTGGGGAACGTGGTCGAAGAGACGCCGTTGAACCCGAGTACGCCCTATGCGGCCTCGAAGGCCGCTGCGGATTTTCTCCTCAAAACCTACGCCAAACAGTACGGGTTTCCGCTGCTCACCGTGCGGGCCACGAACGTCTACGGTTCGCGGCAGCAGTTGTTCAAAATCATTCCGCGTTCGGCCATCTACATCAAGCTCGGCCGCACGATCGAACTCCACGGCGGGGGTCGGGCCGTGAAGTCGTACATCCACATCCGCGATGTGTCGCGCGGCGAAAAAGCGATCCTCGAACGCGGTCGCCTCGGCGAACTCTACCACCTCTCGCCCGACCGCGGAGTCGAGGTGAAGACAGTTGTCGAAACGATTTGCGACCGGCTCGGGAAGCGCTTCGAGGACGCCACGCGAACCGTGGACGAGCGGCCCGGCCAGGACGCCGCTTACGTCATCGATTCGACCAAGGCCCGCACCGAGCTCGGCTGGAAGCCCACGATTTCGCTCGAACAAGGCCTGACGGACGTGGTGGATTGGGTGAACGGAAGCTGGGCGGCGATCCAGGCTCAGCCTTTGGAATACCGCCATGCCGCATGACGAACGCTGGCTGATCGTCGGCGGCGACAGCACGATCGGCGCGGCGCTCGCGCGGCAAGCCTCCGCAGCGGGGCATCGCATTCTTTGCACGAGCCGCCGCCCGGCGAGTGACAACGTGCTGTCGCTCGATTTGGCGAGCGACCCGGCGAGTTGGATGCTTCCCGAGCGCGTCGACGTCGCGTTCCTTTGCGCCGCCGTGACTTCGATCGAAGTTTGCCGAACGCAACCGGTCGGGACGCGACTGGTGAACGTGGAACGGACGCTGGCGCTGGCACGATTGCTGGCGGCACGCGGGGTTCGCGTGGTCTTCCTTTCCACGAACCAAGTCTTCGACGGAAGCCAGCCCCATCGAATGGCGAGCGATCCGACTTGCCCGCTGACCGAATACGGCCGGCAAAAGGCGGACGCCGAGCGAGAAATCCTGGATATGGGAGGTGCGGTCGTCCGATTGACAAAGGTTGTAGGGGATGTACCGCCTCTGTTCCGAAGTTGGAACGCCGCGCTACGACGCGGGGAGCCGATCGAGCCGTTCGAGGACATGGTGTTTTCGCCGGTTCCGATCGAGGTCGCGGCCGAGACGTCGATCGCGGTCGGAACCCGCAAGTTTGCCGGAATCGTGCAGATTTCTGGCGAACGCGACGTGTCTTACGCGGAGGTCGCACGGTGCTTGGCCGGGCGACTCGGAGTCGATCCGAGTCTGGTGCGGCCGGTCGGCTCCGGTTCTCGGGGCCTTCCAGCCTACGCGGCCCCGCGATTTACGACGCTCGATGCGACCGACCTACGCCGGGTATTCGGGATAGCGATTCCGCCGGTTCAGGAGGCGGTTGAGAATCTGATCGCCAAAGCGGCCGCCGACCCAATCCGGCGGGCTGCCTGACGCCAAACGAGTGGAGTCCGTATGCCGGTCCCGAGATTATCAGTGATTCTGCCGAACTACAACCACGCGGAATTTCTGCCTCGCTGCATCGAGGCGTTTCTCAATCAATCGTTCCTGGACTTCGAACTGATCGTCGTCGATGACGCTTCGACCGACAACAGCTACGACATTCTTCAGGCGTACGACCGAAAGGACTCCCGGATTCGACTCTATCGAAACTTGGAGAACCAAGGGGTTGCGAGCACCCTGAATCGGGCCCTTTCTTACTGCCGAGGGGAGTACCTGCACGGCGCCGCCTCGGACGACTACGTCCTGCCCGGATACTTCGAGGCGTGCCTCAAGATGTTCGGCGAACATCCCGAAGCGGGCATCTGCCTCGGTAAGACCCGCTGCGTCAACGACAAGGGCATGGTGGTTTCCGTCGTGCCCGGCGATTGGGCCGAAACGCGCGTCTACCTCACTCCCAAGGAACTCGCCCGAAGAATGACGAACTGTGGGGTTCCGGGCCCCTCCGTCTGGCGGCGCGACGCGTTTCTGAAAGCGGGAGGATACAACCCGGACCTGCGTTGGCACTGCGACTGGTTCGCCCTCCAGGTCATCGCCTTCCGTCACGGGCTCTGCTTCTTGCCCGAGATCTATACCGTCGTGCGGATGGTCGAGAATTCCTACTCGAACAATCAGCATCGGGCCGTGGAAACTCAGCGTCAGGTTCTCCAGACGCTGCTTCGCGAACTGCAGCATCCGAAGTATCGCGATGTGGTTCCGCTGTTCGAGAAGAGCAATATCCTGTCGCAGTTTGGATTTGGTTTGGTCGCGGCCGCAGCGACACTGGAGGGTTCGTTCGAGGGGCTCGTCGAACTTCTGAAGCCGCACATCCTGCCTCATGCTGCCAATCTGATGAGGAGCCCGAATGTCGCCATCCGGCACGGAACGGCGCGATTTCTCGGGGAGTGCGAACAGGATGGACTCGCGTTCGATCGAGAGCTCGCCGAGGCGGCCCGGGATCGATACCCGAACGTCGCCGAGGCGGCAGCGGAGTCTTGGCGGGAAATCAAGCGGTCGATTCCAAAGACTAAGCTTTTGCTGCACAGCCTCCGTCGGACGATCGGCCGAATCCTGCGCCGGATCGACCGCTACGCTCGCCCACTCGTCCACGATCGGTTGGAGCGGCAGCAGCAGTTGCTCAACGAACTGGAGAATCGGCAGAACGAAGCGAGGAACGACATCTTGGGAACGCTGTACGTCCTTCGCGAACAGCTCGACCACGTGAAGCAGGAACTCGCCGTACTGCTTCCCGAAAGGCAACCCGCACTGCTTGTCGAAAGGCAACACGAACTGCTTGCCGAAGGGCAACCCGAGGCCTCTCGCAAAGCGGCCTAACTCGTCAGGCCGCTTCGCGGCGGCTCCGAGCCGTCAGAGCGACGCCTTCGTCGGACCGGTGGATCACCGTCAGTTCCAGACTCACGCGACACGTGCTACCGCGGTTGAGTGCGCCGCCGTGCAACAGACCATCGTTGAAGAACACCATTTCGCCGGGCCGCAGCGGGAGCAACTCCATCGACAGCGCGTCCGGCGCTTCATCGAGCACCGGCTTCATTTTTCCATGCTTGAGTTCGTAGTGGTGCTTCCACTCCGTGGAGGCGTGCGAGTCCGGCTTGATGAGCAGCCCATTCAATCCCGGTTCGGCGACCAATGCGATCCAGATTTTGAACCGCTCGTAGCCGGCCGGGATGGATCCATTGCCGGCGTCCCAGAACCATTTGTCCGCATGAATCGGCCCGATGTCGCTGGGTTGTCCCGGCCGGACGAGCCGCCACATCAAGTCGTCGTGGTAGATCGCGGCCGACGGCAACTGCGCGCGAATGCGGCGGAAGAAGCCCATCTCGGCAAACGCCGGCAGCGAATCGACCGGCAAGACCCGGTAGTGCTTTGCCCAGAACGACTCGTGATCGAACCGGATCGGCAAAGTGTGATACTGCGCGATGCCGGCGGCGGCCGCCTGCTCGGCCAGTTCGGGTGCTGCCTTCTGGACGCCGTCCAGATACAGCGAGGTAATCATCGCGTGGATCTGGCTGAACTCTCGGGCAGTCAGCTCCTCCAGAGAATATCCAGGTCCGTCGTTCAATTCCTGCCAAAACACCATCGGTAGCCTCCTTACTCCGAAGCCGCAACTCCGGGCCGCGCGTCAATCCTTCGGCCCAACGCACAAACAGAGAAGGTAGTGCGCCATCGGATGGTAACCCGTGTGGACCATCTCGTCGTTCATCGAGAAGAGGAAGGCGTTGTCGAAGTGGCGTTCCATCACCTTCTGATATTCCTTGCCGTCCATGCAGTTGACGTGGCCTTCCTTGCTGGCCGTCGAAGCGTAGGTCTGCGATTGCAGCGAGGGCGAGCCGATGATCGCGACGCCGCTCTTCGTGAGCGACTTCGCAATGTTGCCAACGAAGGCGTTGGCGTTCTCCGGCACGATGTGTTCGAACACATCCAGCGTATACGCGGCATCGAATCCTCCGGGCAACACCGGCCCGGAAAGAATATCGTGAACGAGCGTGTCGCACGACCAGCCGTCCGACTTCATCCGTTCTTTCGCATCTTCGATAAACACCGGGTCGAAGTCGCAAGCCGTGACGCGGCACCCTTCCTGCGAAACGAGCCGCGTACCGAAAGCATCGGCGCAGCCGATCTCGAGGACGCGCTTCTTGCCGCTGAGCATCTTGGCGACGAACTTGTAGCGAGACAGCAGGAACAGCAACCGGCGCGGGTCGTCTTTCCACGTCTGGTTGCTCATGTACCCGAAGCGCGAGAATCCGTCGCGCAGGGCCATGTCCAGTTCGAACTGGTATTGGGTCTCTTTGGTCTTGAGCGCAGTGCCGTTGCCGTTGGAGTGCATGAGAGTCCTTTCTCGTGATGCGGATCAGGCGGCTGCCGCGAGCGGCAGCGGAGCTTCGAAATAGATGTATTCGTAGTCGCCGGTGTAGCCCGCGAGGCCGTACAACCACGACCACGTCTCCGGGCGGAAAAACGTTTCGCACGTCAGCGCCCAGCACTGCAAGTTGAACAGTTCTTCGGCGTCCTTAAAGCTCTCGACCACGAGGTATTTCTTCTTGCCGACGCGTTCCATTTCCTTCAGCGCGGCTACGAGTTCCTGCGGCGGCAAATTGTGCAAGGCGTTCAACGAGATCACGAGGTCGAAGGATTTGTCGTCGAAGGGGAGTGCGTCTTGAGCGCGATGGGCGAAGAGCTTGTCGCGAACTTCGTCCTTCGCGGTGTCGAGAGCGTAGTCGGAGACATCGATCCCGACGATGGTGCAGTTCGGCAGCAACTGCGTGAATTCGTAGAGGAGGAAGCCGCGGCCGCAGCCCACGTCGAGGATGCGGGCGTCGTCCTTCAACTGGTAGGTTTCGACGAGTTGTTTAGCGACGATGGCCCAGCGGCCGTCGTACTTGTACCCGCCGTAGCCGTAACGGCGATCGCCGTCCCAGTAATCGCGATCGAAGCGGCGGGCGACGACGGAACACTGCACCTTGTCATCCGCCATGCGGCCCACGTAATCGCGGGCCGTGCGGCGATGCAGTTGATTCACGATGTTTAAGAGTTTCGACATATGCACCTCACGCTGCAATTCGTACCGGCTTGCCGACCCGCGATTTCAACAAGTTCAACGACTGCTCAACCACGTTCTCGGCGGAGATGCCGTACTTCCGCATCATGCCGTTCTGGTCGCCGTAGACGCTGGGGAAGACATCGGGGATGCCAATCCGTTTGAAGCGGCGCGATTGCAGCAGGTCCGTTTCCGCGAGGTACTCGGCGACCGCGCTGCCGAGCCCGCCGATGATCGTGTGCTCTTCCACCGACACGATGGCCGCCGCCCGCTCGGCATGTGCGTGAAGCGCCTCGGTGTCGAACGGCTTGATCGTGGGGAAGTGCAGCACCGCGGCGCTCACATCGTTGGCGGCGAGCATCTCCGCAGCCGCAAGACAAACTTGAAGCCCGACGCCCGTGGTTACGAGCAGCACTTCTTCCCCCTCGCGCATCGGCACGGCTTTGCCGATCACGAAGGGTCCGGTGTCCGACGTGACGATCGGGTCGTGCCCCTTGGCCACGCGAATGTAGATCGGCCCAGCGTAATCGACGGACACCTTCATGAAGCGGACCATCTCGACCGAATCGGCTGGGGCCACGATGGTCATGTTCGGTAAGGCCCGCATGATCGCGATGTCTTCAATGGCCAAGTGCGTGGGTCCGAGTGGGGCGTAGACGACGCCGCCGCCGCTCGCGATGAGCCGTACGTTCACGTTGTGCAAGCAGAGATCGACCGCGACCTGCTCATAGCAGCGACGCGAGAGGAAGGTCGCGATCGTGTTCAGATAAACGACGTGCCCTTCCATCGCCATGCCGGCCGCGAGCCCGACGAGATTCTGCTCGTAAACGCCTTCCATGAAGAAGCGCGAGGGGATTTCTTTCTTGAAGTCGCTGAGGACTCCGACTCCGAGATCGGAGCCGATGAAGACGACGCGCTCGTCCTGCTTCGCAAGTTCGAAGACGGTTTTCAGGCAGTTCTCGCGCATGTGAAATCCTCGTTGAGCCGAATCGCGAAGCCGCAAGCGGCGAGTTAGGCTGCCTCAATCGCGGCCAGCAACTCCACCACTTCTCGGTCGGTCACTTTGTTCTTGTGGTGCCACTTCATGTTGTTCTCGGCGAAGCTCGCGCCCTTGCCCTTGATCGTGTGGCAGATGATGGCCGAAGGCTTGGTCGAATCGAATGGCGCGGCGTGGAGGGTGCTGCGAAGCGCCTCGACGTTGTGGCCATCGACCTCGCGAACTGCGAAGCCGAAGCTCTTCCACTTATCCGCGAAAGGCTCTAAATCCTGGACTTCCTTCGTACTGGCGTAGGACTGGTGCTTGTTGTAATCGACGAGGACGGTGAGGTTCGCGAGGCCGTGTTTGCCGGCACACATGGCCGCTTCCCAGACCGAGCCTTCGTTGCATTCGCCGTCGCCGAGGATGACGAAGACGCGCGAATCGGATTGGACGAGCCGCAGGTGCAGGGCCATGCCGAGGCCGATGGGGAGGCCGTGGCCGAGGGCTCCGGTGCTAGCTTCGATGCCGGGCACCTTGCCCGCATCCGGGTGGCCGCCGAGGATGCCGTCTGCCGTACAGAACTCGTCCAGATCGGTGTCGGTGATGAAGCCTTTATCCGCGAGTATGGCGTAGAGCGCGAGGCAACCGTGCCCCTTGCTCAAGATGCAGCGGTCGCGATCCTTCCACTTCGGGTGCTGCGGGTTGTAGCGCAGCACGTCGTCGTAAAGAACGCGGAGGATTTCGATCAGCGAATAGGCCGCGCCAACGTGTCCGCGGCGCGCTTTTTGGAGCATGCGCACGATGACTCGGCGCAGGTGTTTCGAGCGTTCGTCGAGTCGCGGCGTGGCTGTCATCGGTCGCGCCTTCCTTGGCAAGCCGTCATCGGCACTCATGTGTACAGGAAAGAAAGTGTGGGAATCAACCCGAGATTGCGTTAACCCGCGAGTCGCGCCCGGAAGCGCGGATCGTAGGCATCGAGGCCGAAGGGAGGCGGATAGCAGTGGAGTTCCTCCACGCTGCTTCGCGGCTCACAGGTCATGATGATTCGGCGCACGTCCGCCCGGGCCGAAAGCGGCTCCGGAGCGATCGTCTGGACGCGTTCGAGAATCTCGCGACGCGAACCGCGCAGTGCATCTCGGCAGGCTCCGAGCCGCCACCGCCAACCTAACTTGGAATTCGCGATGGGCGGCGGAGTGGGCTTGGCATCGCCCAGCAACTCGGACCGCACTTCTCGAAAGTACGTGGCCTTCAAGATCTGCTGCAACGCGCCGACGGTCGGCAACCACTCGCAGGAATGGTCCGCGAAATTCGTCAGCGAGCCGTTCTCCGGCAGGCCGCACGTCGTCGGGCCGTCGATGACGATCACGGTCTTCTCGTGGCAGCACTTGCGCAATTGGCTGAACGCGTAGAACGGGTCGAAGAGGTGGTAGTAGACGCCGAGGAAGAGGATCACATCGAAGGTCTGGTTCAACTCGGCGAGGCGATAGACCGACACGTCCTGGTCGATTTCGATCTTCGAGCGAAGCAGTTCCTTGGCGAGGTGAATGCCGCTGCCGTCGGCCCAGTTCTGCGTGCGATCATCGGTGGCCAGCACGCGTTCGGCACCGCGCTGCTCCGCGTAAAAGCTCCAGTAGCCGTCCCAGGCTCCGATGTCCAGTACGCGCTTCCCTTTGAAGTCGATGCCGTCCAGATGCTGGCGCGTGAAGTCCCAAATCGCCCGATGGTGCGAAACGTCTGGGGTCCGCGACTTTGCGTGCAGCCCGTTCCCGAAATCGAACTCGTGGTACCAAGGAACCGCGTCGATGCGGGCTTGTAGCGATGGCAAACTCATCGGCGCTTCCTCCGTCGATCGGTTCTAGCTCGCGCGGCGAAGTCGCCGCGCGAACGAGTTCGCCAGCCAGCGAACTTTGCCAATCGCTCCCGGCGGCGGGAGTTGCTCGCGCGCCTGGATCAGTTGGTTCTGCAAATGGATGATCTCGTTGTCCTTCTGGGCTCGCTTCTCGGCGAACCGCTGCCAGTACGGACCCAGAAAAAATGCGGCCAGTTCTTTCGCCGCAGGATCGCCATCGTGGAGCAGTTCCACGTACTGTTCGGGCGCGAAGCCATTCAGGTAGCCGAGGATCGAGAGCTCCCAGCGGTCGGCCCGCTTGGCTGCGGCGCGAATCAAGTCGGTTCCAAAGTACGTGCAAGTTCCATTTCGCCGAAAGAACGGCGCGATATCCGAATACTCCGGCGACGCGATGCGGTCGAAGTAGGCTCCCAGCACTTCGACGTTCTTCGGCCCCTGTCGTGCGTCCGAGGAATACGCATTGGGCAGCAACGTGCGGATCGCCAGCGTCTCGGGAACGTGACACGCGCCGTGTCGAAACGCAACCGTGAGGAACGCGAACCAGTCGCAATACCACGCGAGGTCCGGCAGGAATTGTCCGGCCTTCAGCAGCGGTTCGCGACGGCACACCACCGCGTGGCCGGGGAGGCAGTGTCGCAGATTTTTGCAGACGTCGTCTGGAGTGAAGTAAGCCGGCGAGGTACACCAATCACTCGGGTTGACTTGAATTGGGCCGTCTTCGCCGACCGTGAACGAGTCGTAGGCAAAGCACAATCCGGCCTCGCGATGCCGTTCGAGTTGGGTCGCGCACTTCTCGATGTAACCGGGCAGCGTGTAGTCGTCGGCCGCGGCGAGGAGGACGAACTCGGACTTCGCGAGGCCGATGCCCTTGTTGTAATTCGCGACCACGCCGAGGTTCTTCTCGTTGCGTATTACGCGCACGATCGGATCGCGGCGGGCGTAGGCCTCGAGCACTTCGAGGCTGTTGTCCTGGGTCGAAACATCGTCCAGAACGAGAACCTCGCGCGGCCGCACCGACTGCGCGAGGATGGCGTCCAGCGACCGGGGCAGATACCGGGCGTGGTTAAAATTGGCGAGAACGACGGTGAGATTCGCGGTTGGCATGGTGTTGTTGAAACCCGATTTCTGCTTGGGAAACCGGGTTTCTTCCTCAGCGAGAAACCCGGTTTCCCAAGCAGAAATCGGGTTTGGAGAAATCAAGCGGCCTTGGATTGCGCCGCGAGGCGCGCGTTCATCGTCTTGATGTTGAAGTAGCGCGGATCGGTGAGCGAGTTCGGGATTTTGCCGGCCTCGAACGCCGCCACGAGTTCCCGCACCGCGTCGGGCACCGTGTACCGCGGAGCCCAACCGAGTTCGTTCTTGATCTTCGCGCTAGACACGCGATACGACCGCAAGTCGTCCGTCTTCGAGGTCGCGATCTTTACGTCGTCGCCGACCTCGGCCTTCACGATCTCGGCAATCTCCATGATCGAGAGGTTCTGCCAGCCTGCGTTGTAGATCTTCCCGTCGATCTTTTCGCACGGCCACTTCAACGTCTGGCAGTACAAATCCGTCATGTCTTGGATGTGTAAATTGGGACGTTGCTGGCTTCCGCCGAAGACGGTGATCTCGCGCTTGTTCACCGCGAGGTTGGTGAGGATGTTCACCGAGAGATCGAGCCGCATGCGCGGAGAGTAGCCGCATACGGTCGCCGGCCGGAGCGTGAGGACCGTGAAGCCCGGCTCGCGGGCGTTCATCAGCACGTCTTCGCACATCGCCTTATATTTCGAGTAATCCGTGAGCGGCATCAACGGCAGTTCCTCGGTAACGCTCTCTTCCTCCTTGATGCCGTACACGCTGGAGGACGACGCGTAAATGAAGCGCTGCACGCCGTGTTTCTTGGAGAGTTCGACGAGCGGGAGGAAGGCGTCGTAGTTGATCGACTTGCCGAGTGTCGGGTCGAGTTCGAAGCTCGGATCGTTCGAGATGCACGCCAGGTGGATGACGGCGGTACAACCCTTGAGCGACTTATCGAGCATCGCGCGATCGCGCAGGTCCGCGTGGATTTCCGTGAGGTTCGGGTTCCCCTTCACGCCGGCGAGTACATCGTCGCCGAAGTAATAGTTGTCCAGCACTCGCACCGAGTGCCCTTCCGCGAGCAACTTCGGCACGAGAACCGAGCCGACGTATCCCGCGCCACCCGTGACCAAAACCGTGTGCTTGTCGTGCATGAGAACCCTTTTAAATTCGAATCGCGAAGCCGCAAGCGGCAAAACTAACCCGCCATTTTGTACGTTGTCGGAGCCTGTTGCTTCTCGGCCTTGTGAACTTTCAACAGGCACTCGATGTGCCGGTAGAGCGGGATGCGTTCGATGGAACGTTGGTTGCCGAGAATCATGACGGCTTCGGCTCCGACCACGTTTCCAATGAACGGAATGATCTCGGGCGAGGCACCCATCGCCACCGCGAGCGCCGTGAGGCAGAGCACGGCGTCGCCGGCCCCGACTCGATCCACGATCTTGGTCGCGAACGCCGGCGTGCGGTGGAAGCCGTCTTGCGAACTGTGGTACAGCGTGCCGCTGCTACCGCGGGTCATCATTACGCGCGGGCAGTGCAGTTTCTCGGAAACGTGCCGCACCATTTGATCCGGCGATAAGTGCAGGGTCCGCGTTTCGAGCGCCACTTCGCGCTGAGCGAGGCAGACGTAATCGGCACGCGGGTACTTCGAGATCATGTTGAAGCCGTGATTCCCGGCGTTCGATTGCGTGTTCACGGCCAGAAACTTCGAATGGTTGCAGAGTACATCGATGGCGTTGGGCGTGAGCATGCCGTGCCCGTAATCGGCCACGATGACCAAGTCGTAGTCCGGCAGAATCGCCCGCAATCGGTCGCACAGTTCCGCGTCCGCCCGTTCGTCCAGGGCTTCGTCGTTGATTTCGTACACCTCGAACATCTTCTGCGAGAGGTACTTTTCCACGAATCGCTTCTTCACGATCGTCGGCGAATTCTTCTTCTCCACGAAGTGCGGAGTGATGTTGTCCTTGAGCACGCCGCGAACGAACTCTTCCTGATCGAGCCCTTCGCCGAGCATGGTGAAGACATCGACTTGCTTGGCGAAGTTAGCAGTGTGGTTCGCGCAGGCGAGTACGCCGCCACCGAACTTGTCCGTACTCAGGTACCGCGTGGCCAGCACGGGCTCCTTGCCGGATTTGCCGATCGCCTCGCAATATGCGTACTCGTCGATGATCGTCTCACCCACGACCAGCACCTTGAGCCCCTCGGCGGCTCGCAGCGGAGCGAGCACATCTTCCGCCGGATAGCGCGCCGCGAAATCGCAGAGGAAATCCCGGACGTGATCCGGATACTGGCTCATGTACTGGTTAATGAGCGCGGAAGAACTGTAGACGATGTCTTCGGTGAAGGCAATTTCGCCGCCGATGGAATGGATCGCGTCGCCTTCGAGCGAGACGTGCCCGATCGTGTCCTGAAGGTTGCGGAACTCGTTCCCCTTCGCAAAGACGTTCGGCCGCAACAGGTGGATCGTATCCACGGCAGTGGGCCATTCGTTGATCGCGACGTAATCGATGGACGAGAGGTTGGCGAGGAATTCGGCGCGCAGCGACTCCGTGAATGCGGGACGGCCGATGCCTTTGTTCACGTAGCGATCGGGCGTGATCGTGACGACGAGGAGGTCGCCGAGCTTGCGGGCCTGTTCGAAATGCCGCACGTGTCCGATGTGCAGCAGGTCGAACACGCCGTGGCAATGGACGATCCGGTGACCCTGAGCGCGGTGGCGTTCGAGGAGTGGCCCGAGGTCGTCGAGCGAGTGAATTTTAAGGCTTTCCATGCCGGCGCTTCCCTGCGCGGTGCGACTGTAGGTTCGGCGCGCGGACCTCCGGGAGAACTGGAGCCGCACCTTCGAGGCGTGTGATAACCGAAAGCGGATTGCGAGGAAAGGCGAATTTGCAATTCGAGCGCGATGTGGGTGCAGTACATGGTTTGCAGAATCGAGCACAGCCTTGAGCGGAATCTTGCCGCAACTCGCGGTGGCGAAGGCTGATGAGGCGAGGGGAATCAGGGA
>JAYTUG010000503.1:0-4234 GCA_043744695.1 Gemmataceae bacterium | reverse complement strand
GTCTTACCTTCAAAACCAGCCCAGCAGATCTGGTCGGTCTGCTCGAACTCCGGTTCCTCTTGCTCATCTTGGCTGATTCAAAATGCGTGCTGCATGCCGAACCAGAACTGAAACGGCGTGCTGTCGTTGATCGTTTTGGCGACGTCGAAGCGGAAGGTCGCGCGTTCGATGAAGCTGAAGATGGCGACGTCGACGCGCACGCCCGCGCCGAGGGCGTGCGCCACGCGGCCACCGACCTCGCGGCCATTCGCATAGACATCGCCCACGTCGTAAAACGCCGCGAGCCAGGCGTTGCGAGCACCGATCGTGTGATCGAGCGCGTCCCACTCCACATTGCGAACGATCGGGATGCGGAGTTCGAGGTTGCCGACCCAGAGGGAACTCCCCTGGCGTTGGGCGAGGTCGTAGCCGCGGAAAAGGGTGCCGCCGCCGAGCGCGTAGAACTGTCCGCGATCGGGGAGCGCTCCCATGCCGACGAGTCGCGCCGCGAGCCGCGCGTGCTGGAGCGGACCCAACCAATCCGGGAGTTTGTGAACGGCCGCGAGTTCGGTGCGGAACTGGCCGGCGTCGGTCCAGTTGGATGAAGCGGCCGGGACGGCCGCGCTCCCAGGGGCGGCCGGGACGGCCGCGCTCCCAGGGTCGACACTTCCCGGCAACCGCACCTGACCCACCGAGGCCTGAGCGTCGAACCAGATGCCGCACTCGGGATCCCAGTAGGGCGTGTAGAAGTTCGCCCGGAAGTGCCAGCCCCAGTTCCACGCATTGTCCCACCGCACTGCACCCGGCACCGTCGTTCGCGCGAACGGCAGGAAGTTGTCCTGATAGCTCGCGAACGTCTCGTGGTACATCATCGGCGAGAGATACATGCTCGCGCTCTGCTGCAGAATCCATCGATGATAGACGGCGGCGCGTTGCGGGCCGCCCGCGCCTTCTTGTCCGCCGAACGGCCCGCCGATTCGGCGTTCGTAGTTGAACCCGGTCTCCTGCATCTTCCACAACCAACGGCCATCGACGCCGAACACGAGGTCGCGGTAGTCGGTGCGGTACGCGGCGTAGCCACCGCCCTGGAATTGCTGCGGCCGATTCGCCCCAGCCCGCAAGCCGATCAACGTCGAGCGCGTGTACCACGGATCGGAGTACGCCGTGCCCCACATCCACGGCCCCGCCGTGAAGTTCCACCGATCCTGGGCGCTGGTCAGGTCCGTTTCATCGAGCGTGGTGTAGAGCGGCGTGAACCGCACCTTCGGCTCGGACTTCCAGACGTTGTTGCCGGGATTCGCATCGAGCAGAATGCTGTCGGGATCGACAGTTACCTGACCCGGCGTATATGACAATTCGACAACCACGCGCCATTTCCCATCGCCGAGAGGTGTGACGGTGGCGCGCGGTTCCTGCATTTCGACTAATTCGGGCAGACCGACCGGGATACGTACTTTCGCACCTCCAAATCCTGGGCCGCCAGATTCTAAGCAGACTGACGTGGGCTCGGTGATCTCGCCCACCTGGCGCACAATCAGAGTGGTGACGAATCTGGCGTTAGAACTTGGCGTGAGCTGAGGGCGATTCCATGAAGAGACGCGCGGCCCACCGGGGAACTCGACCTTCACATCTTCCACCTTCCAATCCGTGAGCCCTTTCCCGTAAACCCAGCGGTCGAAGAACTCGGACCAGTCGCGGCCGGTGTACTCTTCGAGTTCGCGTTTCAGGTCCGCGATGCGAAGGATCTTCCAGCCGTACTTCGCCACGATCAATCGGATGAAGTCCGTGAACGCGGCCTCGCCGAGGCGGTCTTCGATCATGCCGTAGACCTTGGAACCGCGATCGTACGCACCGGTGAACAGGCCGTAAACGCTGCGGTAGTTGGGCAGGTCTTGGGCCGCGGGATGCATCTGGCCGTTGCGGATCGCCGTGTACATCGAGCCGAAGCGGTAGTCTTCGCGATGCACGTTCGGCATCCATTCCATCGCCTTGGGCCACTTGAAAAGCGTGCTGTTCTTCCCGTACCGTTGATCGAGCATCTTGTGCGTGAAGTGAACCGCCGCCCCTTCATCCACGAACGGCTCCGAGTAGCCATTGGTGCCGACGTAGTTGTACCACCACTGGTGGCAGGTCTCGTGCGAGACGAGATATTCGACGTAATTGCGGCCGAGGTGCGGCATGCCAAAGATGCGTTCGTCGATCATGACGAGGCCGGAGCACTCGTTGCCGTTCCAGCCGAAATACGATTCCGCGATGGTGAACTGAGCCTGCGGGAAGGTGCCGAACCAGTCGCAGTAAACGGGCATCGCGTCGGCCACGATCTTCAGCATCTCGGTGGCGTAGTGTTCGTGTTCGGCGAACGCCATCACTCGTAGCGGCAGCATGCGGCCATCGGGCAACTTCACCTCGCTCTTGAATTCCTTGTAGCGCGGGCTGCACAGGAACGAGAAGTCGCGGCCGAGGAACGGATCGATCTCGATGAGCTTGCGGCCATCGGGCAGCTTGGCTTCGGACTTGATCGTGGCCGGGCAGGCGAGCACTTGGTCTCGCGGGATGTCGAACTTCGCGGTGAAGACGCCGGCCTCGTTGAACCACGGTTGAGCCCAAGGCACGAACGGCGTCGGGTGCCATCCGGAATCGTCGCAGACCGCCAACAAGGGCAGTGCGTTGGTGATGAAGGTCACGCCTTCCCAGTAACCCCAGCGGCCTTGTTTGTTCGGCAAGTGTAGGCAGAAGCCGATCTCGACCGCGATCGATTCGCCCGGCGCGAGCGCCTTCGGCAACGGGAAGCGAAGCGTGGTCGGATTGTCGTTGTCGAACTCGTACTGCAAGAGCGCGGGTTGGTCGAGGAGCTTGCCGCCGGTGCCGAGGAGCCGGGCCTCGCCGATGACGCCGTGCCGGCCCCCGCGATCGATGCCCTGCGACGGTTGCATGCGGAGCAGTTCGAGCGTCTTGGCGAGGAAGAGGTAGTCGCCGGCGGGCACGCGATAGTGCGGATAGAAATTCAGGACGAGTTGTTCGAGTGGCTTCTTGGTCGAGTTCGTCCAGGTGATCTTCTCGCGGATGTGGGCGCGATGGCCGACCTGATCGAGCCTGACGTTGAGATCGTAGTGGGGCAAGTGATCGGTCTTGACGGGATCCGCGGCCGAGGCGCGCGGGCAGGTGAACGCGGCGAACGCGATGATGACGCTGCCGATCCAAGTTCGCAATTCTATGAAGCGACGGACGCCCACCGGCTTCCCCCACAGGCTCGGGCCAGCGGACGATAGCGTGAAGCGATTTTTGCGGTAGAGCAATTTTCAACGCGGCTCGGCGCGGCGTGAGGTCCGTTCCACCGTGTAAAATGAATCGAGGGCGCTGCGACGGCGCTCGAATGGATCGCGATCAACCGCGAGGTGCCTCATGGAGTGGAATCGATTTTGGAAGGTGCTCGAAGACGCGGCCCGGCCCGATGGTCTGGATCATTTCGAGTCGCTCAAAAGCGAGCTGGATCGGCTCAAGTGGTTCGAGGTGGTCGAGTTTCAGGTCCGCTTTGAGGAAGCCCTGGCAAGTGCGAATCGACTCGAACTTTGGGGTGCGGGGATCATCGTGAATGGCGGCTGCTCGGAGCGTGGGTTTCGCGACTTCCGCGCCTGGCTCGTCGGTCGCGGTCGCATGGTGTACGAAGCCGCCCTCGAACAGCCCGATTCTCTCGCGGACCTGCTCGACGGCGACCCCGTCGATGGCTTCGGCCTCGATGCCGCAGCCGTGCGAGTCTACGAAGCGAAGACCGGTTCGAGCGATTTCTACGAGCGGCTCGAACCTGTGTCGGCTCCGTTCACCGAGGGTCTTCCCATCGAATTCGAGGATGCGGAAGAGATGAAGAAGCGGTATCCGAAACTGTTTCAACTGTATTTTGGCGAACCGGCAGCGTAAGCCTCCAGTTTCGTTTCGAGGCCCGTACTTCGTCCAGCATACATAGGTTCCAAGCTCGCAATTCCGCTACTTGCGTCAAGCCCATTCGAGAATCTCTCGGTTCCCTATCTCCCCCGAATTGACAGCCCGGCCTTTCTCAAGCTATAATTCCTTCACCCGATCTACCCGGGTGTAGGACTCGGTTTGTGAGACACTCAATAAAACCCGGTTTCTGCTTTGGAAACCGGGTTTTTTCAAGCCCTTTGAAACCCGGTTTCCAAAGCAGAAACCGGGTTTCGAGGCTCCGGATTTGCAAAGTGCGTCCTGCACCCCACGAGAGCGGCGAGGGCGTCCTCGTCCT
>JAYTUG010000502.1:0-16671 GCA_043744695.1 Gemmataceae bacterium | reverse complement strand
GCAAAATGTCCTCGCCCTTGCCCCCCTCCTCGCGCGGATCGACGCTCAGGCGGCTCGAGGGAAACAGATATTGCCAACCCAGCTCGCGGTCGGCCTTCCGGTACTTCGACGCAAGCGCATGGGGCAGCCAGACTCGGCCGTGCCCGGCACGCACATCCCCCGCGGCAACATCACGAACCGATCCTTGTCCCCTTCCCTTCCCGCACCGTCAACTGCCCGCGCTCCAAATCGTTCGGGACGCGATGGCTCGGAGTCGGCCGATGAGTTTGAAGAAGGCGTTGCGAGGCGCGGTGAAGGATTCGTACGTGCGGCGTGGGAGCAAGAAGGTCGCTATCGTCCGAAGACGAAGGACAAGCCTTCGGCGGGCAAGCCGAAGGTGGTGACGGCGAGTGCCGCCGAGTGGCGGAAGTACCGACAGTTGGTTAAGGTAGAGTGAAATCCTTCACGGCGTTGCCCAACGGGGAGAGGGTAAGAGGTGCCATCGTTTCCGGGACGCTCGATAGGATCGAGCCAGTGGGGAGCGGACGAACTCGTACGGAATCGAACATGGGTTATCGGAACCTGCGAGCGTGCCTTTCCGACCTGGAGCGAAGCGGCCAGCTCCTGCGGATCGAACGCGAGATCGATCCGCACTTGGAAGCGGCCGAGATTCATCGGCGCGTGTACGCCGCTGGCGGTCCTGCGATACTGTTCGCACGGGTGAAGGGCACGCCGTTCCCGATGGCCTCGAATCTGTTCGGCACGACGGAGCGCGCCCGATTCCTCTTTCGCGATTCGCTCGCCGCCGTTCGCAAGCTCGTGGAACTCAAGGCCGACCCGAGCCGCGCCTTCAAGCGACCGTGGCACTACCGCGACCTGCCGTTCCTGCTCTGGCGGATGCGGCCGAAGTTCGTGCGCCGCGGTCCGATCCTCGCGCACACCTGTTCGCTCTCGCAACTTCCCGCGCTCCAGTGCTGGCCGCTCGACGGCGGACCGTTCATCACGTTGCCCCAGGTCTACACCGAGCACCCGGACCAACCCGGCTGGATGAAGTCGAACCTCGGCATGTACCGCGTCCAACTTGCGGGCAACGAGTTCGAACGCGATCGCGAAGTCGGGATGCACTACCAGATCCACCGCGGCATTGGCGTCCACCATGCTGCCGCCATTCGTCGCGGCGAACCGCTGCGGGTGAACGTAATTGTCGGCGGCCCACCAGCACTCGCGCTCTCCGCCGTCATGCCTCTGCCGGAAGGGCTACCCGAACTCGCCTTTGCCGGCTTGCTCGGCGGTCGCCGCCTCACACTGGTTCAACCCGAAGGACTTCCCTTTCCAGCGGAAGCCGACTTCGTTCTCACCGGCACTATCGACCCGACCCAAACGAAACCCGAAGGACCGTTTGGCGACCACCTCGGCTACTACAGCCTCGCCCATCCGTTCCCCGTCATGAAGGTCGAGAAGGTTTACCATCGCCGCGATGCGGTCTGGCCGTTCACGGTCGTGGGTCGCCCGCCGCAGGAAGACACCGCGTTCGGCGAACTCATTCACGAACTCACCGGCCCCGCGATTCCCTCGGTCATTCCCGGCCTGCACGCCGTTCACGCGGTCGATGCCGCCGGCGTTCATCCGCTGCTCCTGGCCATCGGCAGCGAACGCTACGTGCCGTACGCCGCTCGCCGCACGCCGCAGGAACTGCTCACCACCGCGAGCGCCATCCTCGGCCAGGGGCAACTCTCGCTCGCCAAGTACCTCTTCATCGTGGCGAAGGAAGACGAGCCGACGCTCGACATCCACGACATTCCGGCCTACTTCCGCCACGTGCTCGAACGCGTGGACTGGGAAGCGGACCTGCACTTCCACACGCGCACGACGATGGACACGCTCGATTACTCGTCCGGCATGGGGTTGAACGCGGGCTCGAAGGTCGTGATTGCGGCCGCCGGCCCGAAGCGGCGCGACCTCGGCACCGCGCTGCCCAGCGAGTTGAAGTTGCCCGAGGGATTTACCTCGCCACGAATCGTGATGCCGGGCGTGCTCGCAATTCAAGCTCCACGCAGCGCGAGCGTCGAGCGCCTTTGCGACTCGCTGGCTTTGCTTCGTTCGTTCCCACTGATCGTGGTCGTGGACGATTCCGAATTCGCGGCGCGAACGTTGAACAACTTCGTCTGGGTGGTCTTCACGCGGTCCGATCCCGCGAACGACATTCACGGTGTGGATGCGTTCGTGGATCGGAAGCACTGGGGTTGCCGTGGTTCGTTGGTGATCGACGCACGGTTGAAGCCGCACATGCCGCCGCCGTTGGAATCCGACCCGGCGGTGGCTCGCCGCGTCGATGCCCTCTTCGCGCGGGGTGGGCCGCTGCACGGAATCGAAAAGTGAAACGCGTCACCGAGCCGCGTCGTCGAGGAAGCCCTTCACGGTTGTGAAGATGTCCTTGGGGTCGGCCACCACCTCGAGATTGGTCCATTCGCCCACACGGTTTGCCAGGGACCGTTCGCCCGTCGCCTTCCCTTTGAAGTAGGCGAAGAGTTTGTCGCTCGCATCCGTATCGACGCACCGCACCGCCACGCGCAACTTCGCCTCGTCCGCGAAACTGAGGCTCACCGTCGCGGCGCGGCCCTTCGCCAAAAATGGCAACCACTCTTTCTTCAGCAGCTTCAGGATCGGCTTCTCGCTCCACCGCGCCGTGTCTGCCGCAGCCCACACTGCCGCATCGCGCGGCACCCACTCTTGAATCAACTCCCGGCAACTCGGCGACATTTCGGCACCGTCCGCCGCGTTCACCAAGTCTTTCTCCGTGAAGCCGAAGACCCACGTCGTGGGAGAGGATTTCGCGAGTTTCATCGGAAGGTTGTCGAATTTCACTTCGAAACGATTTTCCCACTCGCCCTCCTTCGCGTGGAGTTGTTCGAGGAACTTCGCTTCATCGACAAGCGGCATGCGGAGCACCAACACGAGGCAGATCCGTGGTTCCTCGTTTAACTCGGGAATGAGGAACCCGCCAATGATGTGGTCGATCTGTTGGAGCGTGATGCCCGCCTTGGCGAGTGCTCCGAGTGCCGATGCCGGGATGCGGTTTTTTGTGAGCAGTTCGACGGGGTCTTGTCTCGTCTTCTCGGCATAAACGAGCAGCGGACCGGGTTGCACCGCGAAGACGAGATTGCAGTTCGGAGGCAGGTAACCGAGACCGCGAAGTTCCAGCGGCGGCGTGACGCCTGCGGTCGGAGGCGGTAGCGGATCGGGTGGGACGAACTTCTGTTGCTCACGGATCTTCCAGAACACGATCCCGGCGATGACCAAGAAGATGAGCAACAGGACAATCGCGGCCTGCTTCAATCTTTGCTTCAAGACTCCGGCGAGATCGACGGCTTGAGCGGCTTCGCGCGACCAGATCGAGTGAACCGGTGCCGGCCCGCCGCGAACGGGGAACGCGTCTTCGCAGCGCGGGCAGGTCACCCGCGCCGCCGGTGCTGCCTCGAAGGCGTGATTGCAATACGGGCAGGAAAGCTTCATGCCGTCACCGGTTCGAAGTCGTGCTGCTGCCGATGGTACGGGCCGTCGAAGTCGATGGTGGATTTGAACCGCTCGTGCCGGCCATCGCCGGCCTGCGCCCGCACCCGCTTCAACAACGAATCGAGTTCGCACTTCTCCAGTGGCTTGAACTCGCGGGCGATCTTCAAATCTTGCTGCAAAATCGCCATCGAGTCGATGCCCGTGACGACGGCCGCGACGTCCTGCATCAGTGAGAAGCGCAGGCACTCTTCCGCTGTGGCGATGCCGGACGACAGAATCTTGGCAGAACCCTGTTTGCCGCCGCCGAACGACTTCATGCCGATGCACCCGGCTCCGATTTTCTTGGCCTCGGGAATCACCTGCGCCGCGAAGCTGCGGTAAAAGTGGTCGCATACGTTGATCGGCATCTGCACCGTCTGCCACTTGTACACCGGCATCATCTTCAAGTGAATGTGCGGCGACTTATGACCCGTGAAGCCCACGAACCGCACCTTGCCTTCCTGCTGGCACTTGAGCAGTTCCGCGAGCCCGCCCTGCTCGATCACCCATTCCGGATCGTTGTCCCAGTTCACCTCGTGCATCTGCATCAGGTCGATGCAATCGGTCTGGAGTCGCCGCAAGCTATCCTCGATTTGGCTCCGCACGTTCTTGGCATCGCGGGCGCAGACCTTGCTCATGAGGAAGCATTTTTTCCGCCATTTGCCGCCGTCCGCGGCGAGGGCTTGGCCCATGATCTCTTCGCTGCCGCCCCAGTGGTAGTCCCAGCAGTTGTCGAAGAAGTTTATGCCGGCATCGAGTGCGGTGTGCATGATGCGGATGGCTTCGGCCTTGTCGGGAACGTCGCCGATGTGCCAGCCGCCGAGGGCGAGGATGGAGACGTTCGCGCCGGTGTTGCCGAGTGGCCGCGTGGGGATGCTCATGAGTGCCTCGCGGGAGGAAAAGCGAATCTCCATTAGGGTAGAAGTTCGGGGTGGCACCGGCTTCCATCCCGTGCGCTTTGCGAGGCGAGCTGCGGTGCGATTCCACTAGGCTCTGTTTGAGAACTGCAAACCTGGGAAAGGCACTCTCTCCCTCTCGCACATTTCACCACAGAGGCACGAAGATCACACAAAGAAACACAAAGGATCGCGATGAACTTTGCTTCTCCTTGTGGCCCTTTGTGTGAGCTTTGTGCCTTCGTGGTGAACTAGCGTTCACGAATTTTGCACTTATCAAACAGAGCCTTACCTGACATCGCTGTTCTACATCCACCGGCTGGAAGCCGGTGCCACCCAGATTCAGAGCACCGGCTTCTGGGTGCTGGGTGGAATCCCCCTTTGGCGAAACGGCAAGCTCGCGCCGGCGTCATCTCCCTGCGCGGGGTCGTCGCGGATATGATTGCCCGTGAGCCCAAACCCGTCCCTCCTTCCGGAGAATTCCATGCGTTCGTTCGCACGACTCGTCAGCGGCCCCGCCCTCGTGGCGGCACTGCTGGCTTCGATGCTCGTTTTCGATCCCGTCGCCGACGTTCGGGCCATCGCGGCACCCGATGCCGTCGTCGAGCCGAACGCGGACCTCGCGATGGTTCCGGCCGATGCCGTCGGGTTCGTTCACATCCGGCTCGCGGACCTGTGGAAGAACGAGATGTTCTCCGGGCTCCGGAAGACCTGGGAACGCGCCGGTGCCAAAGCCATCGGCACTCTCGACGCGCAGTTCGTCCCGGCCCCGTCCTCGATCGACCGCGCCACCGCGTTCGTCCTCCTGGACGACCCCGCGAAGGGCCCGCAAGTCTTCGGCATCATCGCGTTCTCGAAGCCCTTCGCCCCGGTGAAAGTGGCGGCCGCGTACTTGCCCAAGGCCGAGAAGAAGATCGTTGCTGGGAAGGTCGTCTACGTCGATGCGAACCTGGGAATTGAAGTGACGTTCCCCGACAACCGGCACGTTTTATTCGGTCAAGCGGGTTCGCTGGAGGGTTACTTCGCGCGTCCGCCGGCGAAGGACGGCCCGCTGTCCGGCGCGATCAAACTGGCGGCCACGCGGCCCGTGGTCGCGGCCGCCAACATCGCCGCCTTGCCGATCCCTCCCGGCACGCTCGACGTAGTTCCCGAGAACGTGCGGCCGATCCTCAAGGCGGAACAACTGATGATCGCGCTCGATCTCGGGGAACACGCCAAGCTCGAAGTGCGAGCTTCTTATAAGGACGCGGCGGCGGCCGACGACGCCGAGAAGGCCGTGCGGGCGCTCGTGGATCTGGGACGCCAGCAACTCGCGAAACAAATCAAGGAGTTCGAGGGCAAGCTGTACGATCCGAAGATCGAGACGCCGCGGCCCGCGCAGGATCTGCCGGAAGCCCTTGGCTCGGTGTTCGCGTTGGGTGCCCTCGGTCGCGTGGACGACTTGCTCGCCGACCCGAAACTCATCGGCCGCGAAGGCAAGGACCTCGCCTTCAGCGCGTCGATGCCCAAGGAACTGGTCGCGAGTGTCGGTGGGTTCGGTGCCATCGGCCTCGGCCTGCTGCTTCCCGCGGTTCAAAAGGTCCGCGAGGCCGCCGGCCGCAGCAAATCCAGCAACAACCTCAAGCAGATCGGCCTCGCCATTCACAACTACGAATCCGTTAACGGCCACCTGCCCACGGACATCGTGGACAAGAACGGCAAGGCGATCCTCAGCTGGCGCGTCGCCATCCTGCCGTACATCGAGCAAGACAACCTGTACAAGAACATGAAGTTGGATGAGCCGTGGGATAGCGACAACAATCGCAAGTGGTCCGCAGTCGTGATCACGACGTTCCTCTCGCCGCTCGATTCCAACGTCGCAAATGGCCTCGGAAAGGACGGTTACGGCATCACGAACTATCTCGGCGTGAAGGGCCCCGGCGCGGGATTCGAGGTTGGCAAGAAGCTGAAGTTCACGGACTTTACCGATGGCACTTCGAACACGGTGATCGTCGTCGAGAGTGCGGACGCGGTGGCGTGGGCCAAGCCCGGCGACTATCCCTTCGATCCGAAGAAGCCGCTGCCGAAGTTGAACTCGGTGGGCAAAAACGACGTGTGCCAGATGCTGCTCGGCGACGGCTCCGTCCGATCGGTGAACGTGAAAACCGTTTCGGAGAAGACGCTGAAAGCGGCGTTCACTCGCGGCGGCGGCGAGGTACTCGGCGCGGATTGGTGATCGCTCCGTCAGCGGTCGGAGGAATCACTCGTCCGGCTCGCTGGCAATGCCGGAGGCACCTTCGACGATCCGGATTTCGGCTTCGGTCAGGCCGTAGAGTTCGTAGACGATCCGGTCGATCTCGCGGTCGGTGGATTCGATCTGACTCTGGAGGCCGGCGCGGAGCGCCGGTACCTTAGCCTTCGCCAACTGCGCATGAAGGGTCAGCATCCGCTCCACGAGCGTCACAATGCGATCGTGGCGCGGTTTATCTGTCGACTGACAGACTGGAAACTGCTCGAGATATTGGCCGAAGAAGCGCAGATATGATTCTCCCGCACCTTCGAGGGCTGCGCATGTTTGTGAAAAATAGAACTGTGCTGTTTTTGAATTGAGCACTCCCAAAAGAAATCGATCATCGGTTGGTAGGAAGTAGACTGTATTTGCTCCAAAATAGCCGCCGGTGTCGAGCGTGAACCGAGCGGCAATGGCCATGTCCGGGAAGACTATCTTCGGTTTCTCGAGATGCCCGACATAGTTGGCTTGCGGCTGCTGGAGCTCGTACCACTCTTGTTCCGTTGCTCGCGCAAGGAGACGCTCCTTGAACGGCTTGAGATGGCCAATCACCGCAGGATACTTGCGCATGTCAATTCCATGCAGCGTGTAAATTAGATAATCGCCTGGCGGTTCAAGATGATATCGGCCAATATCGCGGCCTTGTACAAACGGACGGATGATTCCTCCGGCTTCGGGGTTCTTCCGAACGATTTCTTTTCGCACCTCGCTGTCGATCACAAATGCATCTGTAAGGCCCGACACGATTCCTCTTCCAACAATACCGCCAGCCTTTTCGATTAGAGGTGATCCGACCGCGACGAGTTTGGCAAGGAGCACTCGAACCTCGACCCGCGCCAGGAACCAATTCTCTTTCTTCAATGCATCAGCAGTAATCGCGAACCCAGACTGCTCTACAACATCCCGCAATGCTAAACTACCGCTTTCGACGGCCAAAAAAGCGTCCTTGGTTGGCGGCGGCGAGTACCATGTCGAAGCAGTTCGCTGCGCTTGCCTCGTAAGCAACACAATTGTGCGAACAGTTGCGCCTCGGAAAACTGGAAGCCCTGCCAGATCGACAATCGTCTCAACTGCTATCGGTTCGAGTAATTCACGTACGCCTCTTCCGTAGTTGGCGCGGATGAACTTGTTGGACAAGATCATCCCGAACCTGCCGTTGGGACGAAGCAGTTCATGACCGCGCTCGAGAAAGTAGACATAAAAATCGGATCGCTCATCGTGCGTCTTGAAACGATCTCGTAAGTGCATCTTCAGATCCTTGAACTCTTCCATCCGGATGTACGGCGGGTTGCCGATCACGGCGTCGAAGCCGCCGGCCTTCATGATTTTCGGGAAGGCACCCTGCCAGTCGAAAGCGTTGATCCGCAACCGCTCCTCTTCATCCGGAAACAGCCGGCCATCGTAGAAGTCCGGGCCGATGAGCGAATTGCCGCAACGGATGTTGCGGTCCAGGTCTGGCAGGGCGCGGTCCTTGGGGAAGAGCGTTGCGTTCGTCTCGGCTTCCAGCACCTTCAAGAGGAGCGAGAGCTTGGTCACTTCCACGGCCTGCGGGTCGATGTCCACGCCGTAGATGTTGTTGACGAGGATGCGCTTCTTCTCGCTGTTGCTGAGCCGGTAGCCGCCGCCGGGGAGGGCGACGAGTTCTTTCTTGTGCTGGTCGGGGCCGTCCTGTTCGTACCAGTTGCGGTGCCAGTCGATGAGGTACTGGAAGGCACCGAGGAGGAAGGAACCGGAACCGCAGGCGGGGTCGAGAATGCGGAGTTTCGCGGCGCGGTTCCAGATAGCCCCCGGCTTGCCGGGGGAACCCGCCGTGGAATCCGAGCGTCCCCCCGGCAAGCCGGGGGCTATATGGAGTAGCTTCCCCACGGTTTGCTCGACGATGTACTGCACGATGTAGCTCGGTGTGTAGTAGACGCCGCCCGCCTTCTTCACCTCCGGCTTGTCCTCCACCTTCGCATGATGCCCGGCCGTCAACCGGATCACCTTCCCCAGGAATTGCTCGTAGACCTGGCCCAAGATGTCTGCCGGGAGAGCCGAGAACTCGTAGGGGCACTCGGGGAAGTAGAGCCCGCCGATGATGCCCTTGAGCACCTTGTCGTCGATCTTCAAATCGGGGGTGAGGCCGTCGGGATCGTCGCGCTGCGGTTCCTTCTCGAAGTGGAAGAGGCCGGAGTTGTACTTGTGGTCCGCGAGTCGGAAGAGTTCGAGTAGGCCTTTGTAGACGCCATCGTGTTCGAGTTGCTTCTGGAGCTGGCCGTAGGGTTCGATCCCGCGGTCCTCGCACATCCGCAGGAAGATGATGCGATCGATGGTGACTTGCACCGCGAAGTTGAGTTCGCGCTGTTCGAGGCCCGGGTTGCGGGCGGCGAGGTTCTTGGCGAGTTCCTCGCGCCAGCCTTCGATCTCGGCGAGGAAGGCGCCGTCCACGGTGGCGGTGCCGCGCTTCCCCTTCGTCGATTCCGCATACTTGTCGAAGGAGCCTTTCAGGATGGCGTTCTTCGAGAAGATGCCGGCGATTTCGTCCCAGTGCGCGACGTACTGATCGTGGGTGTAGTAGTTCGTGCGGCCGACGGAAGCCTTATCGAGGTGCGTCGGCTTCTTGCGGCAATCGTAGACGGCGAACTCCGCGAAGTTCGTGAGGATCGAAACCGGGAGAGCCGCCGACCACGCGTAGCGGCGAAGTTGGTACGCCGGGTCCGGGTTGTTCTTGAGGGCGACGGAGGGCTTCTTGGCTTCGAGGAAGAACTTGCGGGTGCCCCCGATGCGGAAGCAGTAGTCCGGGGCCTTGTTGTGCCCGCCGATCTCGATGGCGTCTTCGTGGATCACGTCGCGATACTGCGGTGCGTTGCCCTCGCGGTTGGCCATGTCCCAGCCGAGTTCCTCGAAGAGCGGGTTGAGGAATTCCTGCCGGAGGTGGTCTTCCTTGTACTCGGCGGAGCGGTAGTGCGCGCCGTGGGAATCGAAGCGCTCGACGAGTTCGATCACGGCCGTGGGAGCGGGCATGTGTACGGGCTTTCACAGGGAGAGCGTGAGGGCTGATTCCCAAAGGCCGGAAAATGTCGTGGGACCGACGATTGGGCGCGACCACCGGGCATCCTCACCCGATCAAAGCCTTAATTGGAGTCGCTTTCTCGACGCCAGTCAGTTTCTGGTCGAGGCCTTGGTACTTGTACGTGAAGCGGTCGTGGTCGATGCCGAGGAGCTTCAAGATTGTGGCGTGGAAGTCGTGGACGTGGACCGGATCCTTCACGATGTTGTAGCTGAAGTCGTCGGTTTCGCCGTAGATGGTGCCGCCCTTGGTGCCGCCGCCGGCCATCCACATGGTGAAGCAGCGCGGATGGTGATCGCGGCCATAGTTGGTCTTCGAGAGGCCGCCCTGGCTGTAGATGGTGCGGCCGAATTCGCCGCCCCAGATCACCAGCGTGCTGTCGAACAGGCCCTTGCGTTTGAGGTCTTGGATCAGGCCCCAACAGGCTTGATCGACGTCCTTGCACTGGTCGGCCATGCGGACGGCGAGGTTGCCGTGGTGGTCCCAGTTGTTGTGATAAATCTGGACGAAGCGGACGCCCTTCTCGACGAGGCGGCGGGCAGTCAGCACTGTGTTCGCGAAAGTGCCGGGCTTCTTGGCATCCGGGCCGTACAGGTCGAAAGTCTTGGCGTCTTCCTTCGAGAGGTCGGCGAGTTCCGGCACGCTCGTTTGCATGCGGAAGGCCATCTCGTACTGGGCGATGCGGGTCTGCGTTTCGGGGTCGAGCGTCTTCGAGAAGTTGAGTTCGTTCAACTTGTTGACGCCGTCGAGGGTCTTGCGGCGAGTCGCTTCATCGACGCCGGGCGGGTTGTTGATGTAGAGGATCGGGTCGCTGGCCGCCCGAAACGAAACGGCGGCGTTCTGGCCGGGCAGGAAGCCCGATTGCCACAGCCGGGCCGAAATGGCCTGGATCTGTTCGGTGTTGCTCGGCTTCGCAACCATCACCACGAACGTCGGCAGGTTCTGGTTCAGGCTGCCGAGCCCGTAGCTGACCCAGGCTCCGATGCAGGGGCGGCCCGTCACCTGGTTGCCGGTCTGCATGTTGGTGACCGCGGGCTCGTGGTTGATCGCCTCTGTGTGCATGCTGCGGATGAAGACCATGTCGTCCGCCATCTTGGCGGTGTGCGTGAGGAGTTCGTCGTTCATCCACATCCCGCATTGGCCCTGCTGCTTGAAGCGATACTTGCTCGGGGCGATGGGAAAGCGAGCCTGGCCGCTGGTCATGGTGGTGAGCCGCTGCCCCTTGCGGATCGATTCGGGCAGGTCTTTATCGTAGTAGTCGACCATCTTCGGCTGGTAGTCGTAGAGGTCCATCTGGGCAGGGCCGCCGAGCATGTGCAGGTAGATGACGTTCTTGCATTTGGTGGGGAAGTGGGTTTGCGCGAGGGCGGCGTCGAGCCCGACGGCAGTGCCGGCCGCATCGCGGGGCATGGGGGCCATTTCGACGGCCTTGCCGCCGAGGGTGGCGAACGCCGCGGCTCCGAGCGAGATCCCGCTCGATGCGAAGAACTGCCGGCGGGTTTGCTCGAGGGCGTATTGTTCGAAGGGGTTCATGATTGATCCTCGGTTTCGGCGTTGAAGCCGATGCGGCGTTTGGGTGAATCTACTATCGATGGCGCAGCCATTTGCTGCAGCACATCGATGATCGCTTGAATCTGAGAATCGTGAAGTTGAACGGTTTCCGAGAGCTTCTGAAGTTGGGAGACCAGCTCACCCGGCGTGGCGAAGAGGTGCCGCATCCGGATGAAGGTGCGGATGATGTCGATGTTCACGCGAACGGCGATCTTGGAACGAAGCACGCTGGAAAGCATCGCGACGCCATGTTCGGTGAACACTCGAGGTGGCTTCCGGCGACCGCCGTAGCCCGAACTTGATATCACATTTTGTGATATCAAGTCTGTAACTTCATGCGGGGTAAGGACAAACGAGAAATCCGAAGGGAACCGATCCTCATTCCGCTTAACTGCTTGGTTCAGTGCGAAGGTCTCGACCAGATAGAGTTCCGCCAAGTCGGAATCGATCATAACTCGAACGCCACGAATCAGATAGATTCGCGACTCGATCATGAACGGCGCGATCGCCGATTCCGGTTCTGGCTTCTTCCGCGGCATCGTCTTCTCTTTGAGGTCACAAATTGTGACCTCAAGTTTCGGTTGCAACTCGCTTCTCTATCAATGCTTGCAATCTTGATATCGCAATTTGCGACTTCAAGTTCCTCACTTATTCAGCACTTCGTCCAAGTTCAGCAGTTGGTTCACCACCATCGTGTAAGCCGCGAGGTACGCGACGTCCACCTTGGGATCGGGCTTCGATTCGCCGAAGGCGATCAGCTTCTTTGCTTCTTCGGGTTTCTCCTTGAAGTGAACGTACAACTCGCTGGTAATCGACTCGACGATCTTCATCTCCTCCGCTGTGAACGGCCGGGCCAGGACTCGCTTTGCGATGTAATCGAGGCGGGTGGTCGAAGTCGTGCCGCCTTCCTTCAACGCCTTCTCGGCGAGCGTGCGGGCCGCCTCCACGAGTTGAATATCGTTCAAGGTCACGAGCGCCTGGAGCGGCGTGTTGGTCCGTTCGCGGCGAATGGTACACGTCTCGCGGTTCGGAGCGTTGAAGATCTCCATGGAAGCGGGCGGAGCCGATCGCTTCCAGAACGTGTACAGGCTGCGGCGATAGAGGCTCTCCCCGGAATCGCGTTTATAGTTGCGGGTATCGCTGCCGGGCATTGCCACGGCCTCCCAGACGCCATCCGGCTGGTAGGGCTTCACGCTCGGTCCGCCGATTTTCTTGACGAGCAAGCCGCTGGCCGCGAGGGCGTAGTCGCGGATCATTTCGCCGTCCATGCGGTAGCGCGGGCCGCGCGAGAGCAACCGGTTGTCGCGATCCTTCTCGATCTTCTCCTTCGTTGCGGCCGCCGCTTGGCGATAGGTGGACGAGGTCGCAATCATCTTGAAGAACTTTTTGATGTCCCAGCCCTTTTCGCGGAACTCGATGGCCATCCAATCGAGGAGTTCCGGATGGCTGGGCAGGTCGCCGGTGATGCCGAAGTCGCCGCTCGATTTCACGAGCCCGTTGCCGAAGACTTCCTGCCAGAAGCGGTTCACCGTGACGCGCGTGGTCAGCGGGTGCTCGGGGTTGAGCAACCACTTGGCAAAGCCGAGGCGGTTCTTGGGCAAGCCGTCCGCGAACGCGGGAAGCGCTTTGGGCGTGACCGGGCCGACCTTGTCTTTGCGTTTGTCGTAGTCGCCGCGGTTGAGGATGTACGCTTCGGGCGGCGTCGCCTTCTCCACGGCAATGTGTGCGATCGTACCGCGGCCCTTGATCGCGGTCTCTTCCGCCTGAAGCACGCGAACGGCCGCGCTCGCCTCCTGATAGCCCTTGTCTTGAGACACGAGCCACCACGTGAAGAGTTCCTCTTCTTCCGGAGGGAAGCGCTTGTCCGCGGGCTTGGAGAGAATCTCGAAGGTGCGTTGCGAGCCGGCGAGTTGTTTGGCGTCGATAGCCGTGACGGGCCGATCGTAGATGCGGAGGTCTTGGATCGCAACGCCGTTCACGCGGCCCGTCGTGTTCCGCTGGCCGATCTTCAGCGGCACCGTCGTCTTGGTCGTGGACTTGAGCGTGTCGGCTTCGATGTCCGTGGCCTGCACCTCGCCGTCGTAGTAGACCTTGATGCCGCCCGATTTGCCGGTGCCGTCGTAAGCCACGGTCACGTGAACCCACTTGGCCGTGGGCAGCGGATTCTTGGCGACGACCTTCACCGCATCCAGCGGGAAGCTGTTGATCACGTGCATGCCGATGCGGTCGTTTTGAATCCAGAGATCCCAGCCGCGGTGGGCGTTGGCCTCGTCCATGCGGCCGACAATGGCACCGTTTGCATTCTTCTTGGTGATCTGCACCCAGCTGGAAATCGCGAACGGCTGCGTGCGGTCGAAGTCGCCCACGTCCTTGAGTTCGATCGTGTCGCCAGAACGGATCACGAAGGCCTTCTGCTTCTCCTTGCGGTCCACGGACCAATCGTAGCCGTTGGCGAACTTCACGAGGCGATCCTTGCCCGCAACCTGGAACGTCGTGCTGTTTCCGGTGCCTTCGCCGAGCGGTGCGTGGAACACCAGCCCGGCGGCGGGCAGGCTATTCTTGAAGTCCTCGGGCTTGGCCGTCTTCAGCCACTCCTTGTGATCGACCTTGGCGGACAGTTTACGCGCCTCCAACTTTGCCTTGGCAGCGCCGAGTTCCTTCGTCAACGATTCGAGTCGTGGGCGGTCCTCGCTCTTCGGCACGGGAATGATCGGCGGCGTGTTCTGCACGTTGCCGTCCATCGCCGCCTGCGTGGTGTTGTTGAAGAACGCGGACATGCTGTAGAAATCGCGCTGCGAAATCGGATCGAACTTATGGTCGTGGCAGACCGCACAACCGGCCGTGAGCCCCATCCACACTTGATTCACGGTCTCGGTGCGGTCGCGGGTGTACAGCACGAGGTACTCCTCGTTGATCGCGCCGCCTTCGCTCGTGGTGATATTGCAGCGGTTGAACCCGGTGGCGATGAGTTGATCGAGCGTCGGGCTCGGCAGCAGGTCTCCGGCGAGTTGCTCGATCGTGAACTGATCGAAGGGTTGGTTCGCGTTGAACGCGCGGATCACCCACTCGCGGTAGGCCCAGATTTCGCGGTAGTTGTCGATGTGGATGCCGTGGGTGTCGCCGTAGCGGGCGGCGTCGAGCCAGTAGCGGCCGCGATGTTCGCCCCACTGCGGAGTCGCCAACAACTTGTCCACGTACTTCTCGTACCACTCTGGAGCCGCATCGTTCACGAAGGCTTCGACATCCGCGGGTTCGGGCGGCAGACCGGTGAGGTCGAGCGCGAGTCGGCGAGCCAGGGTGCGGCGATCCGCTTCCGCCGCCGGTTCCAGCCCGGCCGCTTTCAGCTTCGCCAGCACGAACGCGTCGATCGGATTCTTAATCCACGCCTTCGACTTCGGATCGTCGAACGTGGGAACCGCGGGCCGCGTCGGTGCGAGGAACGACCAGTGCGACTGATACTCCGCCCCGCTCGCGATCCACTGCTTGAGCGTTTCCTTCTGGGCGGGCGTCAACTTCTTCAGCGTCTTGGGCGGCGGCATCACTTCGTCCGCGTCCTCGGAACAGACGCGTTCGATGAGCTTGCTTTCCTTCACATTCCCCGGCACGATCGACCCGGACTTCACCGCGTCGTCCCGGCGATCGATTCGCAAATCGCCCTTGCGAGCGGCACTGTCCGGCCCGTGGCAGGCGAAGCAATTCTCCGCGAGAATCGGTCGAATGTCGCGGTTGTACTCGAGCTTCGGAGCAAGTTTCGCCGGCTTCTCCTGAGCCTCAGCGCGACCGAGCGGCGAAGCAACGGCGATTCCCAACGCGAGTACGCAACCGTTCAAAAGCAGTGAGGTCTTCGGAGTCATGGACAACGCCCCTAAATTGCAGGTGCGGAATTCGGCGGAAAGACTTCGGTGGATCGTGGCGTCCGCACCACGATCCGCAGCGATACGCACGTTCGGTGAGATAGGTATTCTAGCAGGCGGGACCGAGCGGAACAACCGAGCCGGAGTTAAGATACCCGTGTGAGGTGAGTATGGACTGGCTTGCGTTTCGCGCACACTTTCCGATTGCCCAGAAGTGGGCGTTCCTCGACCATGCGGCGGTGGCCCCGCTGCCGGACGCGGCCGTGGCCGCGTTGAACGAGTATGGCCAGAGCCTTGCGGAGAACGGGGTGGCCGCGATCCGCGAGTGGATCGCTCGCATCGCGCAAACCCGTCAGCTCGCCGCCCGGCTCATCAACTCGCCCGATCCGGACGACGTCTTCTTCATTCCGAACACCACCCACGGCATCGGAATCATTGCGGAAGGATTTCCTTGGCAGCCCGGCGACAACGTGGTAGTGCCTGCCGAGGAATATCCCGCGAATCAGTACCCGTGGATGAACCTGCACGGTCGCGGAGTGAGCGTGCGAAGCGTGCCGAGCCGCGGCAATCGCGTGAGCATCGACGACATTCGCGCCGCGATGGACCACCGCACCCGCGTGCTCGCCATCTCGGCCGTCGAGTTCGCCAGCGGCTTCCGCAACGATCTCGATGCCCTCGGCGAACTCTGCCGCGAACGCGGCATCTTCTTCTTCGTGGACGCGATTCAGGCTCTCGGTGCCTTCCCGATCGACGTGCAGCGGACGCCCATCGACGCACTCGCCGCCGACGGCCACAAATGGCTCCTCGGACCGGAAGGGGCCGGCATCGGCTACATTCGCCGCGCTTGGGTCGAACGGCTTCACCCCATCGGCGTCGGAGCCAACAGCGTGGTGAAACCCTTCGCCTACAGCACCATCGACTTCACCCTGAAGCCGCACGCCGGGCGTTGGGAAGGCGGGGCGTTCAACGTGCCGGGCATCGTGGCCTTCGGCGCGAGCCTCGAACTGCTGATGAACGCCAGCATCGAGAACGTCGAACGCCGCGTGATCGAGTTGACCGATTACTTGTGTGACAAGGCAGTGTCACTCGGTCTCGAAGTGTTCAGCAGCCGGGAGCCGGGCGAGAAGTCCGGCATCGTATCGCTGATGAAGCCGGGCGTTGTACCCGAAGCGATCGTGAAGGCGTGCCGGGCCGCGGGCGTGATTGTGAACTTCCGAGGTGGTCGCGTCCGCGTCAGCCCCCATGCGTACAACACCTTCGAGGAACTGGATCGCTTCTTGGAAGTGGTGCGTTAATGCCCAGGGACGGCCGTCCCTGGGCTTGAGGGATGCTCTCCATGCCCGACCGAACCCTGAACCCGCGCGTTGCCGTCTATACCGGCACCTTCGACCCCGTTCACCTCGGGCACCTCGACATCATCATGCGCGGCAGCCAACTTTACGAGAAGCTCGTCGTCGGCGTCGGCATCAACCCCGACAAGTCCCCGCTCTTCACCATCGAGGAGCGCGTGCAACTCGTGGA
>JAYTUG010000501.1:0-4250 GCA_043744695.1 Gemmataceae bacterium | reverse complement strand
TGCAGAACGCGGACGGCGGCTGGGGCGAAAGTTGCCTCAGCTACGACGATTCCTCGCAGGCTGGTATCGGTCCTTCGACTGCGTCGCAAACCGCATGGGCATTGCTCGGGTTGTTGGCCGCGGGTGAAGCGGAACGCCCCGAGGTGCGTGCGGGAATCGAGTACCTGATCGGCACGCAACATGGCGACGGCGGTTGGACCGAGGAGCCGTTCACCGGCACTGGCTTCCCCCGCGTGTTTTATCTCAAATATCACATGTACCCGGTTTACTTCCCGCTGATGGCGATTGGCCGGTATGTGAAGTCGTTACGAGCCGGAAGCGTAAGCGACGGACGAAGTGAAAAATCCGTCGTTTACGCTTCCGGCGCTTATTGAGGATACCTCTATGCGATTTCCACTCAGCCTGACCACTGACATGGCAGGCTACATGATCAAGAAGAAACTCAAGCGCGATCCGCGGTTCCCGCTCGTGTTGATGTTGGAGCCGCTCCACGCGTGCAACCTCACATGTACCGGATGCGGCCGCATTCGCGAATATGAAGATACCATCAAGGAGAAACTCACGGTCGAGGAATGCCTCGAGTCCGTCGATGAAGCCGGCACGCCGATCGTCAGCATCTGCGGCGGTGAACCGCTCATCTACCCCCAGATCGGCGAACTGGTTCACGGCATCCTCAAACGCCGCAAGCACATTTACCTCTGCACCAATGGCATGTTCATCACCAAGAAATTGAATCAATTCCGGCCCACGTCGCGATTCTTCTTCAACGTCCATCTCGACGGTTTGGAAAAGACGCACGACATCGCCGTGGAGCGAGAGGGCGTCTTTCAGGCCGCGGTGGAAGGCATCAAGGCCGCGAAGAAAGCCGGGTTCCTCGTGTGTACCAACACCACGGTGTTCAAGGAAACCAACATGGCGGAGATCGACGCCCTGTACGCCTATCTCACGGAACTGGGCGTCGATGGTTTCATGCTTTCGCCCGCCTACGGCTATGCGGCTGTGTGCAGCACGAACCCCGACGGTGCTGCCGAGTTGTTCCTCAGCCGCGATGAGATTAAGAAGAAGTTTAACGAGGCCGCGGGGCTGTTCAAGAAATACAAGATGAACACCTCGCCTGTGTACCTGGAATTCCTTCAAGGCAAGCGCGATCTCACGTGCGCCGCCTGGGCGAGCCCGACGCGCAATGTCAAAGGCTGGAAGGGGCCGTGCTACCTCATCACCGACGAGCACCACGATTCGTTCGACGGGCTCATGAACGACACCAACTGGAACGACTACGGCTACGGCAAGGATCCGCGCTGCGAGCACTGCATGATGCACTCGGGCTACGAAGTTGCGGCGGCACTCGGCGTCAACTCCCGCCTCGGCGACAGCCTCAAGATGCTCCGATGGCAACTGACGTGAAACCCGTCTGGATCATTTTCGCGCTGGAACGGGAAGCGACCCCGTTCCGGCGACTCGTTGGCAATTCCACCAACATCCAGATACACGTCTCGGGGATCGGTCGCGTTCGCGCTCGGCGATGCGTCGAACTCGTTCTCGAAACCTCAACACCATCATTCGTCATCGCTGCCGGCTTCTGCGGTGCGCTGAATTCCACCTTGCAGGTCGGCGATATCGTCACGTCGCCGCGCATTCTTACAGTCGATCATCTCGTGAGCGATCCCGCTGAGAAGCGACGACTGGCAACCCAAGCCGATGGCGTGGATATGGAATCGGCGGCGATTGCCGACGTGTGTGCTGCGAAGGGGATTGCGTTCCTGGCCGTACGGGCCGTCTCGGATACGAGTGACACCGCGTTGTCACCGGAGTTGGTTCACTTACTGTCGGGCGGCAATGTTTCGATGTGGATGGCGTGTCGGGCGCTGGCGCGGAGGCCTTCGCTGTTGCCGGAATTCTTGCGCCTGGGCCGGGATACGAAATTGGCGGCGCGGAACCTCGCCGCAGCGCTCGTGAAGGTGATTGAGCCCGCGTGACGCGCTCCGCTCCGAGGACTCCGCGTCGCGGCTAAACGGTATCATTTGAGGCTACGCGATCACGATGTTCACCAGTTTCTTGGGCACCACTTTCACCATCTTGATGGTCTTGCCTGCGATCTGAGCCTTCACGGTTTCGTCGGCCATCGCCGCGGCTTCCAACTCCACGTCGGTCACCGCGGCGGGTACCTTGAGACGTGCCTTCACCTTGCCGTTCACCTGCACGGGAATCTCGATCTCGTCCGCCTTCGTGAGACTTGGGTCGAACTTGGGCCACGGCTCGTAGGCCAGCGTGCCGGTGTGGCCGAGGGCCGACCACAGTTCCTCGGCGACGTGCGGGGCATATGGGGCCAACAGCAGCACGAACGGATCGAGCACGGCCCGCGGCCGCACCTCCAGTTTCGTAACGTGATTGACGAACTCCATCATGGCCGAGATGCCGGTGTTGAAGCGAAGCCCCTCGGTGTCGTCCCCGACTTTCTGAATCGTGCGGTGCAGGACGCGCAGCGTCTCTTTATCCGGCTCGACCTCTTTCACCGCGGGGTTGAGCCGCATGGTGTCGGCGGGGTCGTCCACGATCATGCGCCAAGCCCGCGACAGGAAGCGATAGACACCCTCGATGCTCTTCGTGTTCCACGGCTTCACCGCTTCGAGCGGGCCCATGAACATCTCGTAGAGCCGCAGACTATCGGCGCCGTATTCGTTCACGACATCGTCCGGATTGACGACGTTGCCGCGAGCCTTGGACATCTTCTCGCCGTTCTCGCCGAGGATCATGCCCTGATTGACGAGCTTGTGGAACGGCTCGATGCACGGCACGTGGCCGCGGTCGAAAAGCACCTTGTGCCAGAAGCGCGAGTAAAGCAGGTGCAGCACGGCATGCTCGGCGCCGCCGACGTACAGGCCCACCGGCAGCCAGTGCTTCAGCTTGTTGGGGTCGGCGAACGCGCTCGCGTTCTTCGGATCGATGAAGCGGAGGAAGTACCAGCACGACCCGGCCCACTGCGGCATCGTGTTGGTCTCTCGCTTGAACTGTTTGCCGCCGATGGTGACGTTGACCCAGTCGGTGGCTTTCGAGAGTGGGCCTTCGGGAGTACCAGTCGGTTTGAAGTCTTCGAGGTCCGGCGGCACGAGCGGCAGGTCGGAAACGGAGAGCGGCACGACCTCGCCATCGGGGCCGTGCAGGATGGGGAACGGTTCGCCCCAGTAGCGTTGCCGCGAGAAGAGCCAGTCGCGGAGTTTGTAATTGATGCGGCGATGACCGAGCTCTTCCTTTTCCAACCAGGCGGATATCTGGGATTTGGCCTCCGCGGTCGGCAGACCTTCGAGCAGTCCGGACTTGATCGCTACGCCCTCTCCGCAATATGGCTCGGAAAGACTGTGCAACTTGTTACCGGTCTTCTTCAACCACTCGTCGGGAGGTTCCACGACGGTGACGATCGGCAAGTTGAACTGCGTTGCGAATTCAAAGTCGCGTTCGTCGTGCGCCGGAACCGCCATGATGGCTCCGGTGCCGTATCCGGCCAGTACATAGTCGGCGATCCAGATCGGAACCTTCCGGTTGTTCACCGGGTTGATGGCGTAGGCACCAGTGAAGACACCCGTCTTGGTCTTTGCCAATTCGGTGCGCTCGAATTCGCTCTTGCGACTGGCGGCTTCCTGATAGGCTTTCACAGCCGCGAATTGTTCCGGCGTCGTGATTTGATTCACCAATGCGTGCTCGGGTGAGAGCACCATATAGGTCGCGCCAAAGAGCGTGTCTGGCCTCGTGGTGAACACAGACACCGCAAGCCCACCCGTTGCCACGGGTGGGCTTGTCGCGATCTCGAACTTTACTTCGGCGCCTTCGCTCTTCCCGATCCAGTTGCGCTGCATCTGCTTGATCGATTCGGACCAGTCGAGTCCGTCCAGGTCGTCGATCAGTCGCTCGGCATAGGCCGTGATGCGCAGGAGCCACTGGCGCAGGGGGCGGCGCTCCACCGGGTGGCCGCCGCGCTCGCTCTTGCCGTCTATCACTTCTTCGTTCGCCAAAACCGTGCCGAGCGCCGGGCACCAGTTCACGGGCACCTCGGCCTGATACGCCAGCCGATGGCCGTCCTGATAGATAGCGACAGTTGCGAAGCCGCGAGCGGCTATCTCGGGCGGGATCGGCAACTCGCTAATGGGCCGGCCCTTCTTCATCTCCGCGTCGTACCACGTGTCGTAGATCAGCAAGAAGATCCACTGCGTCCAGCGGAAGTACAGCGGGTCGGTGGTGTCGACTTCGCGGTCCCA
>JAYTUG010000500.1:0-4263 GCA_043744695.1 Gemmataceae bacterium | reverse complement strand
GGGCGTGCGGTCAGGAACTCACCGAGGATCACTTCCTCGCGGAGAAGAAGCGGCGCGACCTCGACGCAAAAATTGCCGAGCGAAAGCTCGCGGAACTGACCAAAACGGCGACCGATGCCCGCGAGAAAGAAGACGCATTCACCGCGCAGGAAGCCACGGCGCGAACGAACCGCGACAAACTCCGCGACCAGTTCAAGGAGCGTTCCAACGAGGCGAAGCAAGCCACAGCCGACGTCACTCGTTTCGCGGCATCCTGCCGGCAGACGTTCTTCGCCCTGCCCGATGCCTTCAAACAGAAGGTGAGCCCGACCGCACCGGACGACTGGACGAAGATCGAATATCCGGAACGCCACGAACTCACCGCACTCCGCGCCGAGGCGTCGGGCATCGACGATGTTCGCTGCAAACTGCGCGAAGCCACGGATCAGGCCGGCCGCGTTCGCACGGTTCGCGTCCAGTTCGACTCGGCCAACAAGCACCTCGAAAAGTCGAAGCACGGCCTGCCGCCCGGTGAGCCGCATGCTCTCCGCCAGAAGTACGCCGCCCAGCAAGCTGAAGACGCGACCGTCGTCAACGCGATCCGCGCGGGTAAGAAGGGGGTCGAGAAAACCGAAATCGAGGAGGACCGGCAACAGCGGCTGCTCGGGGAAGTGGACCGCACCTTGGTCGAGATCGATGGCAAACTGAAGCTCGAAGAATCGACGCGGAGGCAGAGTCAGGAATCGATCGACCGGGCGAAGAAGACGCTGCCGCCTCCGTGGCAGGGGCCGCTCGAAACGGCCGGCTTCGCCGAGCGAATCCAGTGGCAGAACGAATCCGAAAAGCTCATCGCCAAGGGCACGGAGGCGAAGTTCACGCAACTCCACGCCGCCCTCGGCGGGCTCGAATCCCTCCGCGCCGAGATCGAGGTCTTGAAGGCCGAAGCGGATGTGTATCCCGAAGAAGCGCGACGTTCGCCCGACGCCGTGAAGGCGGAACTCGCCGCGGCCCGCGACGGGCTCGACGCCCGCAACGCGGAACTACTCGACGCCCAGCGCGAACGGAGCATCTTGGACGACTACCGCAAGCAGCGCGGCGAACTGGGCGAACGCTACAAGGCACTCGATGGCGAGCACAACCGCTACAGCCGGCTCGCGGAACTCCTCGGCCGCACCCGCCTCCAGCGCCATCTCGTTCGCAAGGCCGAACGCCAGATCATCGACTGCGCCAACGGCGTGCTCGACCGCCTCAGCGACGGCAACCTCTTCCTGAAACTCGTCGGCAGCGAAGATGGTTCGAGCACCGAAAAAGCGCTCGACTTGGAGTGCTATAATCGCGCCACGGGCGGTGCCCCGATCAACGTGGTGTTCCTGAGCGGTAGCCAGCGTTTCCGCGTCGCTGTGTCCCTCGCTCTCGGCATCGGCCAATATGCGAGCAAGCAGTACCGCCCGATCGAGAGCGTCATCATCGACGAAGGATTCGGTTGCCTCGACCGCGCTGGCCGCCAGGTCATGATTCAGGAATTGCACAACCTTCGCGGCCACCTGAAGTCGATCCTCCTCGTCTCGCACCAGGAAGAATTCGCGGACGCCTTTCCGGACGGGTACAAGTTCGAACTGGTGAACGGCGAGACGCGCGTGAGCCGGAAGTGAGCCGCACGTCGGTCACTGGTTGAACAAGAACGCCTTGCTGTTGATCAGCGCCCAGACGATGTTCTCGTAAGCTTGCTTCTTGGACTTGTCGCTCTTCGCGATGTGGTTCAACGCCGCGTTTAACTGCTCGGCGGTCGGCTTCTTCGCGATCGCGAGCAGGAACAGTTCCTCGACCTTCTCGGCGTCCGGGCGGGGGTCCTTCACCATCTGTTCGGCGCGGCCACCGGTGCGGGCCAGCTTGTCTTGCACTTCGTTCGAGTTCAGCAAGTGCAGGCTCATCGCGAGGCTCGCCTCGTTAACGCGCTCGCACTCGCAGGCACTGATCCGCTGCGGGCGACCGGACACGTCCAAGAAGTACGACCCGAACGATTCGTCCGGCAACATGATCGCCCGACTCGGCGCGAACCTGTCCGTCGGCAGGCCCGCGAACTGCGTCGGGCTGTCGGTCAGTTTGCAGACCGCGTCGAAGAGTACCTCGGCTTGCAACCGCTTCGGATAGTACCGAGCGTACGATTGCTTGTCCGTCTGGTTGAACTCGTTCGGGTTGCTCGAAAGTTGGTACGTGCGGCTCTTGCAGATCGTCTTCACGAGGCTCTTGAGGCTGTACTTGTTCTCGACCAGGTTCGCGGCGAGGGCGTCGAGCAGTTCCGGGTTGCTCGGCGGGTTGGTCACGCGCATATCGTCGAGCGGGTCGACGATGCCTTTGCCGAAGAAGTGGGCCCAGTAACGGTTGGCGACGGCCTTGGCGAAGAACGGATTCTTCGGGCTCACGAGCCAATCGGCGAAGAGTTGCCTCGGGTCCTCGTCCGAAGGCACGATCATCGATTCGGCATCGAGCGGCTTCATCGGTGCCGATTGACCGGTGCGTTTGTTGGTGACGTTGCCGTTGGGTCGAACGAAGAGTACTTGCTTGCCATTCTGGCCGTTGTTGTTCGGCTGCCCGGCCACTTGCACGTTCTTCTTGCCGACGCGGGCGAAGAACGCGGCGATGCCCCAGTAATCGTCCTGGGTCCACTTCTCGTACGGATGGTGGTGGCAGTTCGCACAGGCGAGCCGCTGGCCGAGGAACACCTGGCTCACATCGTCCACGAAGTTCTCGGGCGTCTGGACTTCGCGGTACCAGAAGGCCGGGGGCGATTTCGTCTCGTCGCCCACGGCGCAGACGATGTCGCGGACGAACTCGTCGTAGGGTTTGTCGGCGACGATTGCATCGCGAATCCAGGTGTGGAACGCGAACGTCCCGGCAGCGCGGTTCGACTGCTGGCGGCGCTTCACCCTCAAGATGTCGGACCACTTGTTCGCGAAGAAGTAGCCGTATTCGGGCGACTCGACGAGCGCATCGATCAACTTGTCGCGCTTCTTCAAATCCTCGTTCGCCGTGAAGTCGCGGATCGTCTTGGCGTCCGGCAGCGAACCAGTGATGTCCAAGTACGCGCGGCGAACGAACTGCTCGTCGGTGCAAAGCTCCGACGGCGCGATCCCGAGTTCCTTCCACTTTTTGACGGTGTGTTTGTCCACGACCGTCTGTTCGGGGAAGTCGAACTTTGGAGCGTCGCCGGGGCGCGGCACCACGGCGCGGAAGACGCTGACCGTACCCTGATAGCGAACCATGACGCCGGCCTGCCCGGTGATTGACAGCGTGTTGATGAGCCCGGCTTCGCTGACGGTCGCCACGTCGGTGTCGTTGCTCTCGAACTGAGCGCGGCGAGTCACGTCTTCGACCGAGCCATCGGAGTAGTGGGCGTACACGGCGAGTTGCTGGCGAGCGTTGCGGTCGATGACGCGGCTCTCGGGCACGACGGCGATCTTCACGATGGTGGGATCGGTCTTGTTCCCGTAGGGTGCGCCCGATGCGATCCACCGGCGGACGATCTTGTATTCTTCGCTGTTCGCATCCATCTTCTTGCCGCCACCGTGGGCCGTCGAGCCGCTCGCTTTCGAGAGCAGAATGCTGGCGTCCGGGCTGGCCGAGAAGATGCGGCGACCGCGGCCTTCCTTCAACAGATTGTCGTAATCGAAGGCGGCGTCGAAGCCGAGCAGCGACAGGCGGAAGCCGTTTTGACCCTGAATCTTGCCGTGGCAGCCGCCCGAGTTGCAGCCGAGTTTCGTGAACACGGGTACGACGTGATTCGCGAAGTTGATCGGCAGCGGGGCAAGCATCGACTCGGCCGTGACGGGCACCTTCACGGTGAAGCCGTTCACGGTGGCGGTGATCTCGGTGGCTCCGTTGGCGAGCGGGAAGACACGGCCTTCGGACGAGACGCGAACCACTTTCGCATCGCTCACGGCGTAGGTCGCGGCCGCAGTGAGGTCCACATCGCGGCCATCGGCTCGCTTGCCGGTGAGGAGCAACTGCGGAGCGTCGTCCGTGCCGCGAAGTTTGAGCGCAGCGGGATACGGAGTGACGGCCGTGATGGGTGCATCGGCGGCCGTGGCCGATTGGAGCGCGAACAGAACCGTAATGGCAGCGAGAAGGCGCTTCATTGTGGAAACTCCGAATACCGTTTAGCCGCGACGCGCAGTCTGCGGAGCGGAGCGCGACAGGTCCAGCGATGTCGCGCTCCGCTCCGAGGACTACGCGACGCGGCTAAACGTCGAATCAACCGCCGACCAGTTCCTTGACCGGTTCGCG
>JAYTUG010000499.1:0-4264 GCA_043744695.1 Gemmataceae bacterium | reverse complement strand
AGAACGGCAACACGCTGATCCGCGAGTTCAGCGGCACGGGCACCACCGTGAACGTGGACTGGAACGGCAAGTACGTTGTGGGCAATCCGACGGCCACGCCGGGTGCCTCCGATCCCTTCGCGCCGGATGCGGCTTACTCGGTCTCGATCACCGCGCTCGACCTCGCGGGCAACAAGACGACTTCGAGCACCCAGACCATCGTAGTGCTGGCGAACGGGCCGATCGTTACGGTGGACACCGGTGCCCCGAACGTCTACGGCACGACGTTCACGATCGTGGCCACGGCAGACCTGCCGGCCGGTTCGCCGGCCTCCCTCTACTCGCTGCTCGCCGGCGATCCCATCAACTTCTTCCAGGGTGCGACCTCGCTCGGAACGGGAACGCTCGCACTCAACGGGACCACCGGCAAGTACCAGGCCAGCATCACCAGCCCGATTCTGAACGCGGGAACCTATTCGAACTTCAAGGCGGTCTACCCGGCCACGTCGGACTTCCCGATCGGCAACTCGTCGTTCGCCAGCCATACCGTGACGAGGGCACCCCTCACCGTCACGGCCAACGACAAGAGCCGCCTCTACGGCGCGGCGAATCCGCCGTTCACCTTCACGGCCACGGGCCTCGTGAATGGGGATGGCCTCGCCGGCGTGTTCACCGGAACGCCAGCGACCACCGCCACCCCGGCCAGCAACGTGGGAACCTACCCGATCGCCGTCGGGAGCCTGACTCCGAACGGAAACTACCAGATCACCACGTTCAACAACGGCACGCTCTCGATTACTCCGGCACCGCTTACGATCAAGGTGAACGATGCCACGCGGCCGCTCAACACCGTGAATCCGACGTTCACCTACTCCGTTCTGGGATTGTTGAACGGCGATCCGGCGTCGGTCGTGAGTAACGTGACGCTCACCTCGACGGCGGTGTTGAACAGCCCGGTCGGATCGTACCCGATCACCGTGAGCGGGTCGCCGACCGTGGGCTCGAACTACGCGATTGCGAGCATCGTGCCCGGTTCGCTTGCAGTCGCGCCGAAGCTGACGAGTTTTTCGCTCGGCAGCGGGGCCGGCGGCATCGCACTCGTGAGCCTCTACAATCCCGACGGTTCGCTGATCAGGACGCTGACGCCGTTCGGTTCGTTCTTCGGCGGCGTTCGCACCGTGACCGCCGACTTCAACGGCGACGGCGTGAACGATCTTGCGGTCGGCACCGGCCCGGGAGTCATCGCCCAAGTCTCCGTCTTCGACGGCGTGACCGGAGGGAACTTGTATACCGCGTTCCCATTCGAAACGCCCGGCGTGCCGTCCTTCACCGGCGGCCTCTTCGTCGCGGCCGGCGACATCGACGGCGACGGCAAGGCGGAACTCGTCATTACGCCGGATGAAGGTGGCGGCCCGCGCGTCATCGTTCAACGCGGTGGAACCTTCGCCCCGATGCTCAGCTACTTCGGCATCAACGATCCGGCCTTCCGCGGTGGTGCTCGCGCCGGCGTCGGCGACATCAACGGGGACGGGTTCGCGGACATTGCCGTCTCCGCCGGTTTCCAGGGCGGGCCGCGCATCTCGCTCTGGGATGGCCGTTCGCTCGCTAGCAATCAGTTCGTGAACTTAACGAGCGACTTCTTCGCCTTCGACCCGAGCCTGCGGAACGGAGCGTTCGTGGCCATCGGCGATGTGAACGGGGACGGCAAGGGCGATTTGATCGCCGGGGCGGGGCCCGGTGGTGCCCCGCACGTCAAGATCTTCTCCGGGGCCGATCTGCTCAACCGGGGGCCGGCTCGCACCACGCCGTTTGCCTCCTTCTTCGCGGGCAACGCCAACAATCGCGGCGGCGTCCGCGTGGCCGCCAAGGTGTTCGATAGCGATCTTTTTGTAGACGTGATCACTGGTGTCGGCGACGGCGGTGGCGATACCTCCACCGCCTACCTCGGAGCCGACCTCAAAGACGGTCGCTACATCGACCACCTCACCATCGACGCCTTCCCCGGTCTGAACAGCAATGGTATCTTCGTCGGCTAACCCGTTGGATCGACTCGCACCCGGACCACGATGCTTGGCATCGTGGTCCGTTTCCTTCCGCGAGTCACTGCAATGGATTCCGCTGGGTAGCGCCGGTGGATTTAGCGGTGCCCGAATCTGGCGCGGCGAGGACAACGGCGAGGCGCTCTTGGCGCTCAAATGCTGGCCTCCAGGCGCGGACCTCAAACGGATGGCGCGAATCCACGGATGGATGAATAGCACCGCACATCTTCCGTTCGTTCCCTCCATTATCAGAACCGGAGATGGTTCCACGTTCGCCTTCGAGGAGGGCTGCATCTGGGATCTCGCGCGGTGGATGCCCGGCAAAGCGGACTTTCACGCGAACCCGAGCGCGGCGCGGCTCGCGAACGCTTGTGCCGCACTCGCGGAACTGCACCGCGCGTGGAAGCCCACCGCTCCAACCCATCGACCCTGCCCGGCGGTGCTTCGCCGGTTGAGCCTTCTCGCTGAATGGAGGGAACACTGCGACGTGTTCTCGGCGATTCGCGATCCGCTGCTCCGCCGAGCCGCGGCGGTCGTGGCGCGTCTTAGCGAGCCCGCCGAGCGAGCGCTGCATGCCCGGTCGGCATTACCCCCGGCGATCGTGCAGCCGTGCCTCTGCGACGTCTGGCACGACCACATCTTGTTCGTGGGAGATGCGGTCAGCGGCATCGTCGATTATGGGGCGATGAAAGTCGATCACGTGGCGGTCGATCTGGCGCGCTTGCTCGGCGACCTCGTGGGTGAGGACGACGTGCGCTTCGAGCGGGGGCTTGCCGCCTATCGCGAAGCTGGCGGCCTCCTCGACGTGCCGGATGCGTTCGTGAGGCTACTCGATCGCACTGGGATCGTCTGCGGAATCATCTACTGGATGCTGCGTTTTCACGTCGAAAAGCGAACGTTCTCGGACCCGCGAGCTGCGATATCGAGACTGGAACAACTTCTATCGCGCGGCGAGGCGATCCACCAATTCTAAGGGTGTGGCGGCGTTCGCCGTTGCGACCCGCATTTTCGCGCCCACTGGAATTGCGGGAATTCCCGGCACCTCCGATGAAATTCCACCCACCTGCGATTTGACACTCCGCGCGGAGCAACCTACTGTTCCGTCGTGAGTCGAACGTCAATCTGCCGCCAGACTCAGCAAAGAGAACCCGGTTACCCCTCAGGCCGCTAGGTCCGTGCGAAGTCGGTCGGACTGGTGCAACCAGCCGCCCGATGAGACGGAATCCGAAATCGGAGAGCGGACGACCAGGGACACACGCCACGCCGCGGAGGGAGAAAGCCGCCTTGCTTCCCTCGCGGTACCTGGGAGTGAAGCCATGATCGGCCGGTTCGCTCGGGCCGCAATCGCCTTCCTGAAGAAGGAGGACGGCCCGACCGCAGTCGAGTATGCAGTGGTCTTGGCCCTGATCATCGCCGTGGTGATCTCGGTCAGCAACATCGGGGCCAGTACGAATTCTTCGTACGCGAATCCGAAGTTGCAGCAATCGGCCGGTCCTACGGGTTCTTGACTCGTAGGCCGCCGGACACCGGGTCGGGGAACCCGATGTTCGACGGAGGCCAAGTGTTCGGTTCCAATGTTTCACAACCAAAACGGGAGATCGTGACATGCGCGCAGTAACCAAGAGCCTGGTGAACTTCCTCAAGAAGGAAGATGGTCCCACCGCAGTCGAGTACGCCGTGATGCTGGCCCTGATCGTGGTGGTCTGCATCGCAGCCATCACGACCCTCGGCAGCAACGCGAATTCGACGTTCAGCTACGTCGGTTCGACGATCAAGCCGCCGGCCGCGACCGGCACCTGATCTCGGATGAAGCCGCTTGCGGCTTCGCGACTCGGCTCGAAGCGTTGTACTCCGCGAGCCGGGCCGAATGGCTCGGCTCGCTTCGCGACCCAATTAGGCTTGGCCCGATTCCGATTCGCAACCCGGAACCGTGAACGAGGTGACATTCCGATGGCTCAAGAGTTGTTGACCCCGCCCGCCCCCGCCGCCGTTGCCGACGATTCGCTCGGCATCGACCGTGCGTTTCTGATGCAGTTGGCGCGGATGCCGCTGTTCGCTTTGCTGTGGGTCGGTGCCGCGATTGCCGGCCACCAAATTTGGGCCGCGATTTCGCCCGAAGGTATCAACTTCGCCCCGCTGATCGTGATCTGCCTGGGCATGGTCCTGGCCGCGTTCATCGACGGCTGGGCGCTCAAGGTTCCCAACTGGGTCACGCTGCCACTCATACTCAGCGGCTGGACCCTGGG
>JAYTUG010000498.1:0-4265 GCA_043744695.1 Gemmataceae bacterium | reverse complement strand
ATGTGGACGAGTGCCGACATCCTCGAACCCCTGCGCAAGAGTTATTACGAAGACAAACCGGTGCAGTGGAACCGCGTCCACAACGTGCCGCACTACGCTTACTTCAACCACTCGATTCACGTGGCCAAGGGCGTCGGTTGCCAGAGTTGCCACGGCCAAATCGACCAGATGAACCTGACGTTCCAGTCGAAGACGCTGCTCATGGAGTGGTGCATCAGCTGCCATCGCAACCCGCAGGAGAATCTGCGGCCGAAGTCGGAAGTGCTCAGCATGACGTACGCACCGGGTCGGCCGGTCGATGGTCACGCTCAGAAGTGGAAGCGCGAGGATCTGCCCAACTGGGGTCAAGTGCAGGAGAAGGACGGCAAGTGGGTCGATTCGAAGTGGGTGAGCGAACTGGTCGGCAAGGATCGGCCAAAAACGCAGTCTGAGATCGGGCCGTTGCTGAAGGAAGTCTACGGCGTCCGCGACGCCGCCACGCTCACCGGCTGTTCGATGTGCCACCGCTAGTGCCGCTTGCGGCTTCGCGATTGTTCAAGAGGTCATGATGCCACCCGAAGCGAACGACGAACGTCTCACCGAGCCTCGCCTCTGGCAGGGTCTGGAAGACTACATGGACAGCCCGGAGTTCCGGGAATCCATGGAGAACGAGTTCCCGGAAGATGCGGCCGAGTGGACCGATCCGGTGAGCCGTCGCGGGTTCTTGGCCGTGATGGGTGCCTCGCTGGCGCTGGCCGGTGCTGCTGGCTGTTCGCCCCGACCCGCTCCGATGCGCAAAATCGTTCCCTACACACATCAGCCGGAACAGATGACGCCCGGCGTGCCCCTGTTCTTCGCGTCCGCCTGCCCCGTCGGTGGCTACGTATCCGGCGTCATCGTTCGCAGCAACGAAGGTCGGCCCACCAAGATCGAAGGCAACCCCGATCACCCGTCCAGCCTCGGCGGCACCGGCGTCCTCGTTCAAGGTTCACTCCTCGACCTGTACGATCCCGATCGCTCGAAGTCGCCGACTCGCAGCGGTACGGTCGTCACGCACGAAGCTGCGGTGTCGGCACTCCGCAAAGAACTCGACCGGCTGAAGAAAAAAGGTGTCGGCGAGGGTGAAGGACTTCGCATTCTCACAGGCACGGTGACATCGCCTACTCTCGCCGCGCAGCTCGACGAACTCTTGAAGAAGTTTCCGAAGGCCAAGTGGGCGCAGCACGAGCCGTGCGGCCAAGACAACGTCGTGGCCGGTGCGAAGCAGTCTTTCGGCCGCGATGCGAACGTGAAATACGATTTCACGAAGGCCGATATCGTGCTGTCGCTCGATGCGGACTTCCTCGGTTCGGGTCCGGGCCACGTTCGCTACAGCCGGGATTTCGCCGCTCGTCGCCGTCTTCGAGTCGAGGTGTTGCCGGGTCAAGAAGAGCAATATGTCGAGGCGAAGCCGAACAAGAAAAACGACAAGACCAAGGCGATGAGTCGGTTGTACGTGGTCGAGTGCATGCCGAGCATCACGGGTTCCGTGGCCGATCACCGCCTGCCGTTGGCTTCGAGTCAGGTCGATGTCTTCGCGCGAGCCCTAGCCACAAAGCTCGGCGTCGCGGGAATCGCGCCTTCGGGTAGCTTGCCGGATGCCGCTCAGAAGTGGCTCGATCCTGTCGCCAACGACCTCAACACGCACAAGGGCAAGTGCCTCGTGGTGGTCGGCGAATGCCAACCGCCCCACGTTCACGCACTCGCTCACGCCATCAACGGAAAGCTCGGCAACCTCGGCGCGACGGTGATGGTGACCGAACCGGTCGAAGCGCGACCCGCCGGCAAGATCATCGACCTGCCCGCGCTCGTGAAGGAGATGGCCGCAAAGACGGTCGAGACGCTGCTCATTCTGGGCGGCACGAACCCGGCCTACACGACGCCCGCGGATGTGGACTTCGCCGGGGCCATCAAGGACGTCGCCTTCCGCTTCCACCTCGGCACGCATCAAGACGAGACGGCAGCCTTGTGCGAATGGCACGTGAACGAGTCTCACTACCTCGAATCGTGGGGCGATGGCCGCGGTCACGACGGCACGGTCGGGCTTCAACAGCCGTTGATCGCGCCGCTCTACTCCGGCAAATCCGTTCTCGAACTCGTCGTCGATTTGAACGTGAATGCGTTGAGTCACGATGGCCGCGAGATCGTCCGCAGCACCTGGAAGAAGTGGTTCGCGGACACGAAGCAGCCCGGCGAGTTCGAGCCATTCTGGCAGGAGTCCGTCCGCTCTGGCATCGTGAAGGGCACCGCGGCCGCGGCCGTCGCGGTTCAGCCCGGCAGCATCGCTCCTGGGAACGCGAGCCCCGCGCCGACGGGCACCGAACTCGAGATCAACTTCCGCGCCGATGCGGCCCTGTTCGATGGCCGCTACGCGAACAACGGCTGGCTTCAGGAACTGCCTCGGCCCGTCACCAAGATGAGTTGGGACAACGCGGCCTACGTGAGCCTCGAAACGGCCAAGCGACTCCAGACGGAAGTTCACCCGCGGTGGACGGCTGGCGAACGCGGCCGCATGGAAGTGACCGTCCTCGAACTCGAGTACAAAGGCAAGAAGATCAAGCTGCCGGTGTGGCCGCTGCCGGGGCACGCGGACAACGCCGTCACGGTTCACCTCGGCTTCGGCCGCGAACGGGCCGGACGCGTCGGCAATCCCGAGGAAGGGATCACGACCCAGACCGTCATCGGCGTCACGTCGCTCGACCTGCACAACGCCGAAGGCAAACCGGTTCGCGGTTCCAACGGCTACCTGCTTCGCACGGCGGATTCGCCCTGGTTCGGCGGCGGCCTGAAACTCACGACCACAAAGGACAACTACTTTCTCGCGTGCCTCCAGGCTCACTGGTCGATGTGGCAGAAGGACCCGCTCAACGGGCAGATCATCAAGCGCGAGCCGGTTCGCCACGGCACCGTGACTGAGTACGACAAGAACCCGTGGTTCGCGAAAGTCACGCCCGTGGCGGCGGCCGAGACGGACCCAATCAGCCACAACATCCCCGGCCCCGCCGGCAAGCGCGAAAAGGAGTCGGGCGCTCAAGACGGCCTCGGCACGAGCTACGGCCCCGGCGACCACAATCACGGCGGCGATCACAAACACGAAGAGCACGGCGGGCACGATACCCGCATCATTCCGCTCACCATGTACCTCCCGAACGACAACCTCTATCCGGGTGCCCGCAAAGAAAACCAGCGGCGTTGGGGCATGGCCTTCGACCTCTCGACCTGCACCGGTTGCAACGCCTGCGTGGTCGCGTGCCAGAGCGAGAACAACACGCCCGTGGTCGGCAAACGCGAAGTCACCCGCGGCCACGACATGTACTGGATCCGCATCGACCGCTACTACGAAGGCACGATCGATCAACCGGACGCGACCAAGACCTACTTCCAGCCCGTGCCCTGCCAGCAGTGCGAGAAGGCACCGTGCGAGGTGGTGTGCCCCGTCGGGGCGACCGTTCACACGGCCGACGGCCTCAACGACATGGTTTACAACCGCTGCGTCGGCACGCGGTACTGTTCGAACAACTGCCCCTACAAGGTTCGACGCTTCAACTTCCTCACGTTCCAAGATTGGACGACGGAGAGCATCAAGCTCGGCCGCAACCCGGATGTCTCGGTGCGCAGCCGCGGCGTGATGGAGAAATGTACCTACTGCGTCCAGCGGATTCGCTACGCGGAGATCGTGGCCGAGCGCGAGAATCGGGGCATCAAGGATGGCGAGGTTCGCACCGCGTGCCAGTCGGCGTGCCCATCCGGTGCGATTAGCTTCGGCGACCTGAACGATCCGAACAGCGTGGTGGGGAAGTGGAAGGGCGAGCCCGCGAACTACGGGCTGCTCGCCGAGTTAAACACCATGCCGCGCACGAGCTACTTGGCCTCGGTGCGGAACCCGAATCCGGAACTCAAATAGAAATTCAGATTTAACCACAGAGACACAGAGAAAACAAACTGAGAAGAACTGAGAAAGAATTGCGTGCATGAATACGGAACGAGGCGGTTTTTTAATACTGATTTGATTTTCTCGGTCTTCTCTGCTCTGTGTCTCTGTGCCTCTGTGGTTAGTTCTGCTCTGTACTGTTGTGGTTGGTAAACGAGGGTCATAACGTGTCGATCGCGGAAAAGCCGCATGCCGCCTCGGGCGGATACCGACCGCCGGGCGATTTGCCTCTCGAACCCGAGATGCATCCGCTCGTGCTGAACAAGCACGACCTCGTCTCCGTCGGCACGGCGATCGGGTCGGTCGTCTTCCGCGA
>JAYTUG010000497.1:0-4269 GCA_043744695.1 Gemmataceae bacterium | reverse complement strand
CCCGGGCGGCGAGCTTCGCCTCGTAGCCGAAGATCGCCTCGTAGAACGGCTCCCAGTTCGTGCCGCTGAACTTACAGACGAACTGCCGCAGCGCGTCTTCTTCGAGCCCGGCGAGCCGGAGGGCACGGAAGAGGGCGCGGGCCCGATCGAGGGAATCCTCCTGAGCCTTGGCCTCGGCGCGATCGGTGAGGAACCAAAGCAGGGCTCCGAGGCCGACCGCAAGCACGGCGAACCCGAGCCAGGCCCAGAGCAGGTTGAACAGGAAAAGCGTGGCGAGAAACAGGATGCCGCCGCCGATCCACATGAGCCAGTCGAAGAAGCGCATGCCGAAGACGAGGGCGCGCACGCGGGTGAAGACGACACTCCCGCACATGATGCCGTGAATCGCGAAGTAAGCGAGCGGCGTCGTGAGCATGAGGCCGACGAACCCGCCGGCAATGGCCGGCAGACCCGCAACCGCGCAGCCGACGACGCCGAAGAGGCAGAGGCCGAAGAAAATCAGCGCGAGGAGGCTCTTCAGCTTGCCCTTCGAGTTGAAGTTGAACTGGTGGGCGAACTTCTCGAGTTCGTCCTCTTCTCTTTCGGACGGATTGAACGGCCCGCCGGCACGGTCGACGCCGAGGAAGCCTTCGAGGGCGGCAATGACCTCGTCCATGTTCTGATGGCGGTCGTCCGGCTTCTTCGCCATCATCTTCATGAGGATCGCCGAAAGCGCCTTGGGCACGCGCTTGACCACGACCTCGGGAGGAACGATCGGCTGCGATTGATGCTTGTTGATGATTTCGAGCGCGGTCTTACCTTCGAAGGGCGGCTTGCCGGTGATGAGCACGTAGAGCGTGCAGCCGAGGGAATAGATGTCCGCCCGTTGATCGACGGCGGAGGAGTCGCGGGCCTGTTCGGGCGGCATGTATGCCGGGGTGCCCATGGCCGCACCGACGCGCGTGAGTTCGGTCTTGCCTTCTTCGTCGTCGTCGGAAGGCGGCAGGGCTCCGGCTTGTTGCGGGAGGTCGCCGCTGGGTAGCTTCACGAGCCCCAGATCCGCGACTTTCACGATCCCCTCGGTGTTGAGCATCAAGTTGTCCGGCTTGATGTCGCGATGCACCATCCCTTGATTGTGGCCGTAGCGGAGGCCGCGGGCGGCTTGCAGAATGTACCCCACGGCGGTTTCCGGCGCGAGCTTGCCTTCTTTCTTCACCAACTCCATCAGCGATTGGCCGGGCACGAATTCCATGCTGAAGAAGTGCTGCCCGCGGTCTTCTCCAATGTCGTAAATTTGGACGACGTTGTGGTGCGTGAGTTGAGCGGCGGCATAGGCTTCGCGCGTGAACCGGGCCACGAAGCCCGGGTTCTTGGCGATGCGGGGGTGCATCACCTTGAGCGCGACCTTGCGATCGAGCGAAATTTGCCGGCCGAGCAGGACGGAACCCATGCCGCCCTTGCCGAGCACTTTGAGGACTTCGTAGCCGCCGAGTTTCTCGGGGATGTCGTCGCCGAGCGGTTCGGCGGAAGCTTCGGTCTTGGGCTTCTTCTTGGCGGGTTTCGGCTGGGGTTTATCCTCGACGTCGAAGCCATCGGCGGCGTCGCTGGCCTGGGTTTCATCGGGTGATTGGGAAGGCCCGGTGTCGGCCTCGGTGAAGTCGCCGGTGGCCTGACCGACGTTGCCGCCTCGTGCCTGCGCGACCACCTTCGGAGGCGGCACTTCGGCCTCCGTGAAATCCCCGGTGGCGTTACCCGCGTCGCTGGCGAGCATCCGAGCCGCGGCTTCCTCGGGATCGAGTGGCTTCTTCGCCGCGGCCTGCACACTGGCGCTCGGCAGCGCCGTCACTCGAGCCGAGAGCAGGCCTGCATCGTCGGCCGAAACCGCAATCGCGAATGCCTTCTGGCATTTCGGGCACTTCGGCTGATACTTCCCCGGCTTCAGCCCTTTCGGGTTCAGTACGGCCTTGCAATAGGGGCAGGCGAAACTCATGAACGAGCCCTCGGGCCGCCCTTGCCGCTCGTCGAGAAAGATGAACCCCGGCAAAGAGGAACCGGAGAAAAAAGACGAGGGCGCGTTCCGGGCGGAACTCCGCCGATTATAGCAACGCTCGCCCACCCGCAACGTGAAAACAAGATGATGGGCGAACTCAAGGATTCGTGGGATCGATCGCGACGATTCCTGGGTAGCGGGTGAAGTCGCTGGCGTTGAGCGTGAGGAGGTGCGCGATCCCGTTGGCCTTCATCAAAGCAACGAGCCGGGCATCGTGGACTTGCTTGCCTTGGACGGAATGGGCCACGACGAGTTTTCGCCAGATCCCGAAGGTCGTCTTCGAGTCGTGGAGGGTCGGAAAAGTTGTTTCAATTACCGTCAATCGCCGATCGGTTTCGGCAATGGACAAACCCATGCCGCTTCGTGCAGTTGCTGGCCGTGTGCTCACGTTCCAAAATTCCGCCGCGTTCTGAAGTGCAAATACAATTCGGTCGCCGCGCCTGCGCATCACTTTTACGGCATCCTGAACCAATAGACATGACGGGTCGTTTGGCTCCATGAAGCGCAGGAGTATGCCAGTATCCGCGAGAATGTCCATTAGTCGTGATCGTAGTAGATGTCTTTACGGGAGAAATCGGGAGGCAGCGGTACACCGCGAGGACCTGAGGCTATTTCGTCCAAAACCTTCTGAAATTCTTCCTCGGTGAGATTCGGTTCCGAAATGAATCGCGGACGCTGTTGCGGAGCAGCCACCGCATCCACCACGAGTTCTTCAACGAGCGATTCGATCGTCTGACCCGCTGCCTCGGCTCGGTCGCGGAGTTTGCGATCCGTCTCGTCCGGCAACTGCAAGGTGATGTTGCTCATGTCGCGGTGCCCCGAATCGTGCTGTTCCACAGCTTCAGAATACCAAAGGGGCACCGCAACTCACAAGCGGTTCGTTCACAACCCGTCTTCACTCAGCTTCCGGGGCAGCTTCAGCGTGAAGGTCGAGCCCTTGCCGACCACGCTCTCGACGCGAATGCGGCCGTGGTGCTGCTCGATAATTTGCCGGCACACGGAAAGGCCCAAGCCCGTGCCGCCGCGACCGTACTCGTCCGGTTCCTTGGTCGTGAAGAAGGGCTCGAAGATCTGCCGTAACTGTTCTGGCCGGATGCCGACGCCCGTGTCCGAAATCATCACTTCCGCCACGTCCGCGGCTTCGTTCTCGCGCACCTCGATCTTGAGCCGTCCGCCGTGGATCATCGCCTGCCGGGCGTTGATCACGAGGTTCACGAGAATCTGTTCGATCTGCCCCGGCACGGCCCACACCATCGGCCGCGAGTGAATCTTCGACTCGACGTGGATGCGGTGCTTGCTCAAATCCTTGTCGGTGAGGATGAGCACTTCTTCGACGAGGCGGGCCACGTCGCACTTCACCCGCTGGCTGGCACTCTTGCGGGCGAAGCCGAGCATGCCGCCGGCAATCGCCGCGGCCCGCTGCCCCGCCTTGGTCACGCGCTCGAAGGCCTTCTGTTTCTCCTCGACGTCCGGGTTCCGCATCCCGAGCTTCGCCGAGTTGATGATCGTCGTCAGGATGTTGTTGAACTCGTGGGCGATGCTCGAGGCGAGTTCGCCGACGCTGGAGAGCCGTTGAGCTTGGAGGAGCTGCTGGCGCAGCGAATCCGTCTCGTCGATCGGGACCAGGACCTCTTGGCCGGTCATGTTAATCGTCCCCCGTGCCTGCCGATCCGTCGCGTGGGTTTCGCCCCATCCGCGGGTTCCCCGCTGGCAAGAAGTATCGGTTATCCGGCGCGTCGACTTAATCGGAACCGCGCATTGCGGAACGCGGATGAAGTTGCGTGTCAAGATCATTTTTTGTGAAGTTTTGTTCGGCGGAATCGAACTGCCGCGAATTGCGAGCTTGACGCCCGCGCCGGTTTACGGCATGGCTTCCGCATCCCTTCCATCCAGGTCGTCATGGTACGTCGCTGTGCTCGACGGTACGCGTTCGCCCTCTGCCTGTTCGCCGTCGCCGCGAGTGGGTCGGGGTCCGCCCTGCCTCAGGAACCGCCGTTGCCGAGCCCACCGGCGCAAGATGCGGGGGCTGGGAAGGTGGACGTGAACGAGAAAGCATCGGACAAACCACTCGAACCCATCTGGTATTCCGTCCACGGCCAAGCCACCGTCGTTTCGCAAGGGAACTGGCCCTTCCGCTCGCCGTACGTCGGCCCGAACAGCCTGCTCCCGAATCTGAACTACCGCACCACCGAGACGACGACTCTGTTCCTGGCCGGTCGCGTGCTTCCTCACAGCGAGAT
>JAYTUG010000496.1:0-4277 GCA_043744695.1 Gemmataceae bacterium | reverse complement strand
TCGCGATGGTCAACCACAAGGTGAACGTGGCCATCGAAGATCAGGTCTCGATCACGACCGTCGAACAGACCTTCCGCAACCATACCGACCGGGCGCTGGAAGCGACCTTCCTGTTCCCGATCCCACGCGGCGCGACCGTGGACAAGTTCACCATGTGGGTGGACGGCAAGGAGACTAGCGGCGAACTGCTCGACGCCAAGAAGGCGAGCCAGATCTATACGGATATCGTTCGCCGCACCCAAGATCCCGGCCTGCTCGAATATCTCGGCAACGACCTCATGCGACTCCGCGTCTTTCCCATCCCGCCGCGCGGCGACCAGAAAGTGAAGCTCAGCTTCAAATCGATCGCTCAGAAAGACGCCGGCGTGGTCGAGTACATTTACCCGCTGAAGACGGACGGCAAGAGTACCCGCACGCTCGAAGAATTCTCGGTCAAGATTTCGCTGAAGTCGCAGACGCCGATCGCGAACCCGTACAGCCCGACCCACGCGATCACCGTGATTCGCAAGAGCGACCGCGAGGCGTACATCGAGTTCGCCCGGGATCAGGCCATGCTCGACAAGGATTTCCAACTCTTCTACGGCACGGGAGCTGGCGACATCGGCCTCACGCCGCTGCTCTACAAGCCGATCACGGGTGAAGACGGCTACGTGATGATGCTCGTGTCGCCTCAGGTGGAGGCCGCGAAGGTGCGGATGCCCCGCGACCTCGTGCTCGTCCTCGATACGTCCAGCAGCATGTCCGAGGAGAAAATGCGGCAGGCGAAGAAGGCTCTCAAATACTGCCTGACGCAACTCGGCGAGAAGGACCGCTTCGCCATCATCAAGTTCTCCACGAGCGTGACGAAGTTTCGCGATGAACTCGCGATCGCCAACAAGGACTACCTCGAACGGGCCAATAAGTGGGTGGACGATCTCCGCACCAGCGGCGGCACCGCCATCTGGCCCGCCCTCGATGAAGCGATGCAGATGCGTCCGAACGACCCATCGCGGCCCTTCACCATGGTCTTCTTCACCGACGGTCAGGCCACGGTCGACGAAACGAATCCGGACAAGATCGTGAAGAACGTGGCCGCGAAGAACACGGGCAACACGCGCATCTTCACCTTCGGCGTGGGCGACGATGTGAACGCCGCGATGCTCGATCAACTTGCCGAGGCCACGCGGGCCGTCAGCACCTACGTGCGACCCGCCGAAGACATCGAGACGAAAGTCGCCAGCCTCTACGGCAAGATCAGCCATCCCGTGATGACCGACCTCCGCCTCGCCACCGGCGACAAGGTCAAACTCCACGAAATGTACCCGCCGAAGTTGCCCGACCTCTTCCAGGGCACGCAACTCGTCGTGATCGCACGCTACTCGGGTTCCGGCCACGCTGCCATCAAGCTCACGGGCCAGGTCGGCGGCGAGAAGAAAGAGTTCGTTTACGAGATGAACTTCCCGGTGAAGACGGAGGTCGAGAACTCCAAGGACTTCGTCGAACCGCTGTGGGCTCGCCGCAAGGTCGGGTTCCTCCTCGATCAGATTCGCGTGAACGGCGAGCAGAAGGAACTGATTGACGAGGTGGTGTCACTGGCCAAACGCTACGGCATCGCGACGCCATACACGAGCTTCTTGGTGGTTCCGGACGGCCCGATGCCGGTGGTGCCTCCGATTCGTCGACCGTTCGGTGGCCCGGTTCCGCTCCCTGGACCGATGGGCGGATTCGGCGGCGGAGGCTTCGGTGGCATTCCCTCGGGTCTGGCACCCGGTGGCCCCGGCACAGCCGGCCGCCCGACGCGTGTCGACGAATTCGCCAAGGATCAATCTAAGGGCGATGCCGAGGCACTCGCCGGTAACCGCGGCGTTCAAAACGAACGGCTCCTTCAAGAAGGCGAGAGCAAAATGCGGGAAGAGAAGGACCCCGCGAAGCGGGCCGCGATGGCCAAGGAACTGCAAGACTACCGCGACAAGAAGCAGACCCACGACGACGCCAATCGCGCCTTCAAGGGCAACAAGGACGGCTACCAGACGGGTAAGCTCGGCGTCGATCTCGCTCAGAATAGCTGTGCGCTTCGCAACCAGGACCGGCTCAGCCTCACCGCGAATCGGCAAGCCAACGGCCGGCAGGTTCTCGAGGTCGGCGGAGTCTGGATCGACAATGCCTTCAAGGCCACCATGAAGACCGTCGTCGTGAAGTCACAGAGCGATGCGTACTTCAAGATCCTCGAGAAGAACGCGGCGATGAAGGATGTGTACCGCCTCGGCAACCACGTGGTCTGGGTCGCGCCGAGCGGCACGGCACTGGTACTCGATCGAGATAACGGCAAGGAAGCACTGACGGACGCCGAGATCGACGAGCTGTTCAAGAAGCAGTGAGCGACCGCAATTTGAAGAGCCCGCACGGTGAGACCGTGCGGGCTCTTTCGTTTTAATCCTGTCTCGTTGAGCAGGCCCGATCCCAAAGCCTCCACATCCGTTCGATCGCGGAGAGCAACTGCACGGGGTCCACCGGCTTGATCAGGTGCAAGTCGAATCCCGCCTCGCGAATCCGCCGACTGCTTTCCTCGTTGCTCATCGCTGTCATGGCGACCAACACGATTGGCGTTTCGCCGTACTGCTTTCGCAGCCGGATAGCCAGTTCATCGCCATCCATTCCCGGCATGTTCAAATCGATGAGGCAAACGCCGGGGTGAAACGAACTCGCTTCGGCCAGTGCACTCGCTCCGTTGTAGCACGCTACCGCATCGTAACCAACGGTCTGCAACAATTCGACGGTCGAATCTGCCACGTCGATATTGTCGTCGATGCAGAGTATTCTGCGGAATGCGGGATCGCTAATGAGACGATCCGATCGACAAATTTGGGTTAGCACGGCTCTTTTCCTCGGGCGACATCCGCTGCTCCTCAGCAAGTTTGCCGATCGTGCTATCCATGCACGACCGCGACGGGCCGAGCGAAGCTCGTCGAGAAGTGAGCCGCAATTAGTATGCCGAGTGTGGTGCCGCGAAAGGGAAGGGCTCGAATAGACGATCGAATTGCACGGCAAAGTCGGATGGGAGAACCTCCCAGAGGCCCAAAAGCCCCTGGGCGGTCGCGACAAACCACTCACGGTGCGATGTCGAATTCGATGAGCTTCAGCTCGATGGTCGGGCCTTTGATCTCGATGGGCATTCCGAAGCGGCCTTCCTTACCGTTCAGGAAACCCTGCTTCTCCTGCCACACCACCATGCGAAACTTGCCGACCGGCGCGTTCTTGATCTCGAACTTGCCGTCCTCGTCCGTCACGGCGTAGTACGGATGGTCGAAGACGCGGACGTAGCCGGACATCCACGGATGAATCGTGCATTTAAACTGGATCGGGCTCGCCTCCGCAACGAGTTTCTCGGGCATCTTCCAGTCCGATTCCTTGGCGACCGTCACGTTGAACTCGCCGTTGTTCGAGCTCGTCCAGAAGAAGTTGTGGGCCACGGGTGCGGAGTTCTTCGCGACGATCGAGTCGCCGACGCGGGCCAGCGTGATGCGCTTCACGAACATGCAGCACGGTTGATCGATCACAACTTCCGCAGCCTTGCGCTTGGAGTCGTTTGGGTGAATCGCGGTTGCCGGGAGCTTCGACTTCGGGTCGGTGTTGTCCGGCCGCAGCCACACCACCACGTTCTTGATCCCCTTGTTTTTCGGGTTCACGATGAGGGCCTCGTCGAGCAAGTTTCCCTTAGACAGGCAGTGGGCCTTGTCCTGGCTCACGTCGAGCGCCTTCCGCTCGGGTACGGCCTTGGCATCGGGGAACTTGACTTGCCCCTTCACGGTAGACCAACCCTCCGCGTCGGCGGCCGAGGTGGACGGCGTGAAGGCGAAGGCCGCGGAGAATGCGGCCGCGAGAGAGAAAAACCAGAGTCGACGCATGATGGTGAAGCTCCAGGTGCGGGGAGGGGAAGAGCCAGCGGGTCCGTCTGGTTATTGTTCGCACTCGCCCGAGAAATGGCAATGGCAGGCCTGCCCTTTCCGGCACCGCGAACATTCCCTATCTTGTAAAGTCTCGAATTGAGTCAAAACACGGAGCAGCGCCATGGCCGAACGGATGTCCACCCGATTGCGAATGGATCAGATTCGCGACGATTCAGCGTCGAGCCGGACCGTCAACGGGCACTTGAAGCGAAAAGAGCGTTCGAGCCGCGACAAACGGATGGCCGAACTCATTTCCAAGGGGAAATTCCCGTTCACGCCGGCGATCCAGAGTTGGATTAGCGTGCAACTCGATACGCCGTTCACGAAGATCACCGAAGAGCAAGCCAAGGC
>JAYTUG010000495.1:0-16954 GCA_043744695.1 Gemmataceae bacterium | reverse complement strand
GTTTGTAAGGGGAAGGCGACACACGAGGATTTCCCGTGGAACGGAGCCAAGATCCTGGTGGAAAAGTTCAAGGCGGTGATCAGAACGCATCCCTGATTCCCCTCGCCTCATCAGCCTTCGCCACCGCGAATTGCGGCAAGATTCCGCTCAAGGCTCTGCTCGATTCTGCAAACCATGTACTGCACCCTGTAACGAACCCCATTCCGAACCGCAATGGCCTCGGCGGGTCCTTTTTGGATCGTCGTTCGCCGCGGTCGTGCGGTCCCGACGCAGTGCGGGTGCGAAGGAAACGATTGCCGAAATCCGCCGCGGAACTCGCGCGCTCACGGCGACTCTGCCCCCTGGCGTTGGCAGCATCTGGTCACTTAGGCGGAGTTGTCTCGCCGTCTTTCACTGGCGTGTCTTTTTTGCCGCTGAAGAGTCCTCCGAATGCGGTTTTGCTGGCCTTTGCGAGCTTATCGACTGTGGCCTGCGCGAGCGCGATCTGAGCATCCAGACGCTTTAAGCGGTCGTCTACCATGCCGATCTTAGCGTCGAGTTCCTTTTGTTGCTCTGCTCCACGCCGTTCGGTTGCTACTAACTTTCGATCTAACTCTTTCTGTTGCTCCACCAGCCGACGTTCTGTCGCTTCTAAGTCTTGCTTCACGCGGGCTACCTCAGCAGTGTCACTCTTGAGGCGTGCGACCTCGGCTTCTTTGCTGTTCAGCTCCTTATTGAACTTTGCCTGCGTCGTGATCCAGGCAACCGCGATAGATCCGACGACGCCGATCATCGCAAGCACAATGGATGCTTTCGGTGACGATTTTTGTTCATCCGCCATAACTGTGCTCCAAGACGGTTAAAACTCCTACCACCCAACCATTCGTCCCCAACATCGGCATATTTTGGGGACCGGCTCTTCTGTGAGATAACGAAGAGGATTCTATCCTGCGTACTACGCTCTGAGGTTACGGCGAGGAGCCGAGTGCTGCAGTTGCGGAGCACGCAGGATAGATTCGGTTGAACGAAACCGCGGCGCGGTCGCCCGCTTTGGGGATTTCATCGCCCGCGGTTCACTTTTTGAAGTGTAACGAACCCCATTCCTAACCGCAATGGCCTCGGCGAGTCCTTTTTGGCTCGTCGTTCGCGCGATTCCCTCATTCGTCATCCCCGTCATCCGGCCTCCGTCCGCAGCACGAGTTCTCGTGCGGTACCGGCTCGGTCCCCGACGCCTTGCGCGGTAGAGTTGACAGCCCGTTCAAGGATCGTACGCTTCCGCGCCAGAAATTGCCCACTTCACATGCATCAACTCCGCAACGGACCGATCGCGCGCTTGGCCACTCTGGTCATGCAGGGAGGCGGCGGATCGCGATGCGGGGTCGAGGCTTACGGCCAAACGCGAAACGCGCACGACCAGCAAGGTCTGGCACCGACCGCGAAAAAGGCCTATTTCTAGGCAAATACGAGCTTCATGGCCGGAACAAAAAATAAACATGGGACCGACCATACTCGATAGGAATACTCCATGAAGATCACCGCCCTCGAAACGATTCACCTGCCCGAGTATCCGTCGATCTTGTTCGTCGCGGTCCATACCGACGCGGGGCTCATCGGTTACTCGGACACCTGTTACATGCCGGACGCGATTGCCGGGTTCGTCCACGGCTTCGCGGCACCGATGCTGATCGGGCACGATCCGCTCGCCATCGAACTCCACTGGCGCAGACTGTACGAAGTCATCGCTCACATCGTGGGGAAAGGGGCCGAACTCCGCGGGCTCTCGGCCATCGATTGCTGCCTGTGGGACATTTTTGGCCAAGCCGTGGGCATGCCCGTCTGGCAACTGCTCGGCGGGGCGGTTCGCGACCGCATTCGCACTTACAACACGTGCGGTGGGCCGGGCTATGGCCGAGCCGCCAAGGGCGGTGCGGGGTACGGCACCGAGGCTGGCGATGGGCCGCTCGAAGATTTGATCGGGTTCATGGAACGGCCCGGCGAACTCGCTCAGGAATTGCTCGAAGAAGGCCTCACCGGCATGAAGTTGTGGCCCTTCGATTACGTGGCCCACTATCCCGGCGGCACGGACAACTGGCGCAACTTCCGAGGCATGTTCGACCCCAACCTCCGCTCGCTCGGCGGGCACGACATCAGTTCGGCGGACATGAACCGGGCGCTCGAACCGTTCCGCCAGATTCGCAAGGCCGTCGGAGATCGCATCGAAATCATGGTCGAAGGGCACGGCCTCTGGTCGCTTCCGGCCGCGCAGAAGATCGCTCGCGCACTCGAAGAGTTCAAACCCGCGTGGCTCGAAGACTTGATGCGGGCCGACGACATCGACGCGCTCGCCGAGCTACGCCGGAGCACGACCTGCCCCATTCTGGCGAGCGAGTACCTGGCCACGCGCTACGAGTACAAGCCGCTGCTGGAGAAGCAGGCCGCGGACATCGTGATGATCGACCCCACGTGGGCCGGCGGCATCACAGAGAGCAAGAAGGTGTGCGCGATGGCCGAGGTGTACAAGCGGCCGGTCGCGATGCACGATTGCACCGGGCCGCTCACGCTCTACGCCGGGATTCACCTCGCGATCAACGCACCCAACGCGATCTACCAGGAGTCGGTGCGGGCGTACCTGCGGGTGAACTACCCAGAACTGGTGACGGAACTTCCCACGATCGAAGCCGGGCACATCCTCGCGCCGACGAAGCCGGGCATCGGCACGACTTTGCTTCCCGACGTTCGCAACCGCCCGGGTGCGACCGTTCGCCTGAGTCGGTAAGATGTTGATGTCAGAACCGAGGCACACGCACGAGTCCCTTCATGGCCGTCAACCTTCCGCCGCACTACCACGACGCCGAGGCTCGCTACAAGAAGGCCAAGACGGCCGAGGACAAGCTGGCCGCGCTTCGCGAAATGTGGGTAATCCTGCCCAAGCACAAGGCCAGCGAGAAGGTGCAGGCCGAACTCAAAACGAAGATCAGCGAACTGAACGACGAGATCGAGCAGATCAAACTCGGGCCGAAGAAGGCCCAGCCGGGCACCTTCAAAATCCAGAAGCAAGGCGCGGGGCAGGTGGTGCTGCTCGGGCCGCCGAACGCGGGTAAATCGCGGCTGATCTCGAAGCTCACGAAGGCGTCGCCCGCAGTGGCACCGTATCCGTTCACGACCCGCGAGCCCGTGCCCGGCATGATGGAGTTCGAAGACGTTCGCGTTCAACTGGTCGATCTGCCGCCGATCACTGCGGACCACTTCGAGCACTTCATCACGGAGATCACGCGGGCCGCCGATGCCGCGATCTTGTTCCTGGATCTGTCGGACGACGACGGCCCCGCCGCGACGCAAGCCGTTCTCGATCGCCTCAAGTTGGTTCGTCGCGAACTCGTGGGCGGCGATGTCGCGGACGACGACCCCACGACGTATCACTTGAAGACATTACTCGCATTCAACAAGTCCGACGACGAGGCAGCGGACATCCGCCTCGAAATCGCGAAGGAATCGCTCGGCAACCGCTTCCCGTCTCTCGTGATCTCGGCGGAACAGGGAACGGGTCTCGAAGAGCTTCGCCGGGCGATTTACGACCTGCTCGGCGTGATGCGGATTTACACGAAGCAGCCGGGGAAGCCGCCGGACATGACGAGCCCGTTCACGTGCCCGATCGGCAGCACGGTGGCCGAACTCGCGGGTCGCGTTCACAAGGATTTTGAGGAGAGCTTGAAGTCCGCTCGGGTCTGGGGCAGCGGCCTCCACGATGGCCAGACTGTGGGCCGCGAGCACGTGCTGCACGAAAAGGATGTCGTCGAGTTGCACGTGTAGACTGCTTGAGCCGACGATACTCGCGGTGTAGGCTACCTGCTCCTATTCCTACCTGGAGGTTCCCATGAGCGAAGCCCCGGCCATCACCCCGGAAGTTCGTCAGGCCCGCATGACGGAGTTCATGAAGCTGTTGCCTTTGACGCTGGAACTGGCCGGGTTGCCGCGGACGAGTGAAGCCCGGTTGACGACGGCGGATCAGATCGAGGCGCGCGTGATGAGCGTACGCGCCGCATACAAGCAGGCGCGGAGCCTGCTGAAAGAGATTGGCGAAAGCGGAGCTTGAACCTGGGTGCGCGGGCGTCCCGCCCGCAGCCGAGTCCAGCGGCCGAGACGGCCGCGCTCCCAGGGGAGAGGCTCACCTCACAGCAATGCACGTGGCCGTCGCGAACGTGCGGCTGTGGGCCATGCTCAGCAGGAACCGGCCCACGCCCTTCGACTCCGTCAGTTCCTCGATCGCACCTCCGACCGCGACGGTCGGCGACTGACCCTTCTCGCTCTGCACCTCGATTTCCGTCCAGTCGATGCCGCGGTGCCACTTGGTGCCGATGCTGCGGAGTACGGCTTCCTTCGCGGCCCAGATTGCCGTGAAGTGTTCGGTGGTGTGCGTGCGGTCGTTGCAGTAACGAATTTCGCGCTCGGTGTAAACTCGAGCGAGGAACGTCTCGCCGTGTAGGTCGATGAGCTTCCGCACTTTCGTGCAGTCCACGATCTGCGTGCCGATGCCGACGATGTCCATGGAACGTTCTCGCGATGCCGTACAATTCCCTCGCTCCCTTCCAGTTTACCGGCGGCGCGGAACGAAGTCTTCTCAGGATCGAACCCGAACGGAATCGCATCCATGGCAACCGGCCTGCCCACCGAACGCGAATTACTCGCGGACCTCACCGAGGATCAACAGGCCGCGGTGACGCACGCCGAGGGGCCGCTGTTGATCCTGGCCGGTGCCGGTTCGGGTAAAACGCGCGTCATCACGCGCCGGGTGGCGTACCTGCTTCAACAGGGTGTGAAGCCGTGGAACATTTTGGCGATCACGTTCACGAACAAGGCTGCCGGTGAAATGCGGGCCCGCGTCGAGGCACTGGTGCCCGGCAACAAAGTCGTGGTCTGCACCTTCCACAGCCTCGGTGCCCGGCTCCTGCGGCAGTACGCCGACCGGCTCAACATCGACAAGAACTTCACGATTTACGACACCGACGACCGCAACAAGTTGGTGAAGGACGCGCTCGCCGCACTCGATATGGAGGAGGGCAAGATCACGCCAGAACGCCTTGGCGGAGCGATCAGCAAGGCGAAGAACCAACTCCTGACGCCGAGCCAGTTCGAGCGTAGCGCGAACGACTTCTTCTCGCAAACCGTGGCCAAGGTTTATCTGGGCTACGAGAAGCGACTTCGCGCCGCGAACGGCATGGACTTCGACGACCTGCTCTACCTTCCCGCGATGGCACTGAAGACGAACGAAGAGTTTCGCCGCGACCTCGACGCCAAGTTCCGCTACGTGCTGATCGACGAGTACCAGGACACGAACCTCGCGCAGTACGAGATCGCCAAGCGGCTGTCGATGGACCATCCTAACCTCTGCGTGGTGGGCGACCCCGACCAATCGATTTACAAGTGGCGCGGCTCGGACATCAAGAACATCCTCGATTTCGAGCGCGACTACCCGGACGCCCGCGTCATCACGCTGTCCAAGAATTATCGCAGCACCAAGGGCATTCTTCATGCGGCGAGTACGCTCATCGCCAACAACAAACAGCGGAAGAAAAAGGGACTGCTCACCGACAACGTCGAAGGCGAACCGGTTCGGATCATCACGTTCGATAACGGGCTCGACGAAGCCGAAGGCGTGGTGCTTCGCATCAAAGAGGCCGTGGCTCAGGGCCGATTCCGCTACCGGGATCACGCCATTTTCATGCGGATCAACGCCCTCACGCGGTCGCTCGAATCCGCGTTCGTGAAGCACGGCGTGCCCTTCCAGATCGTGAAAGGACTCGCCTTTTACGAGCGCAAGGAAAACCGGGACGTGCTCGCCTACCTGCGGTTGCTCGTGAACCCGAAGGACACCGTGAGCTTCCTCCGCGCGGTGAACGAACCGACCCGCGGCATCGGCAAAACGTCGCTGGACAAGCTCACGGTCTACGCCGAGAAGATGGAAATCAGCCACTTCGCCGCCGCTAGCCAGATCGCGATGATCCCCGAGATCAAGGGGAAAGCGAGTACCGGGCTTCGCGACTTCTATCGGCTCATTACCGATCTACGTTCGCAACTCGACCTGCCGCCGCACGAACTCATTCGCCTCGTGCTTGAGAAGTCCGGCTATCGCAAGATGCTCGAAGGCATGGCCGATGAGGAAGACGCCGACCGGTTGGCGAACGTGGAGGAAGTCATCACGGCGGCGAAGCAATTCCACGATGCCGACCCGACTCGCACGCTTGGCGACTTCCTCGAGCAGGTCGCGCTCGCCGCCGATGTCGATGGTTGGGATGAAGAGGCGGACCGCGTCTCGGTTATGACGCTGCATTCGTCCAAGGGTTTGGAGTTCCCGGTGGTCTTCGTCCTCGCGGTGGAGGAAGGCTTGCTGCCACACCAGCGGAGCATCGACAACCCGGAGGAACTCGAGGAGGAACGCCGACTTTGTTTCGTGGGCATGACGCGGGCGATGAAGGAACTTTACCTGTGCCACGCGCGGATGCGCGAGTTCCGCGGCCAGATTCGCTACTCGGTCGAGAGCAGTTTCTTGCGCGAGTTGCCGGAGAGCGTGGAGCGCGTGGATCAGTCGATGTCGCGGAACTTCGCGCGGAGTGCCGCGGATACATACCGTGCGAAGGTCGCGCCGTCGGCCAACGATTGGGCCGCCACCTCCGCCGCCCGCCCGGCCCTTCCCGCCGTCTCGACCAGCGCCGGGCTCGAAGACGTTCTGGAGAAGGGCGCGATCGTTCAGCACGAGGAATACGGCATCGGCTCGGTGACGGACGTGACCGGCTTCGGTGCGATGAAGCGCGTGAAGATTCGCTTCCCGAGTTCCGGCGAGAAGGTCTTCGTCGCCAACAAGGTGAAACTCAAGATCGTGACCCGGAAGAAGGGGTGAATGCGTGCACCGGGAGGTTCGCACTTCGCTTTTTTCAACTTGCCGCCTACAACCACCCGCAGATGCTCCACTCCTCCCGCGAGGCCTCTCATGCCACGGTCCGTCATGTTGCTGCCGGCGTTTCTGCTGGCCGCATGCAGTCTTCCTTCAGCCCTGCCCGCCGCGGACGACGCTCCCAAGGGCGAAACCAAGGGCTACTCTTTTGCCGCCAGTAAGGTCTTCCCCGGCACCACGCGCAGCTATACGGTCTACGTGCCGAAGCAGTACGACGGCAAGACGCCGGCCTGCGTGTTCGTGAATCAGGACGGCGTGCAGAACAACGCCCCCGCCGTGTTCGACAAGCTCATCGCCGAGAAAGCCATGCCCGTGACCATTGGCATATTCGTCTCGCCCGGCGTGGTCGCGGCCGCGAACAAGGACGGCCTCCCTCGCTACAACCGCAGCTTCGAGTACGACGGCCTCGGCGACGCGTACGCCCGCTTCGTGCTGGATGAATTGCTTCCCGATGTCGAGAGGAAGACCGCAGCCGACGGCCGACCGATCGTGCTCTCGAAAAAGGCGAGCGATCGCGCCATCGGCGGCTCCTCCAGCGGAGCCGTGTGCGCGTTCACCGCCGCGTGGGAACGGCCGGACGGTTTCAGTCGCGTCTTCAGTTCCATCGGCACCTACGTCGGGCTGCGCGGGGCCAACGCCTATCCAACGCTCATTCGCAAGTACGAACCCAAGCCCCTCCGCATCTTCCTCCAAGACGGCGAGAACGACCTGAACATTTATGGCGGCGACTGGTGGATGGCGAACCAGGAGATGGAGCGCTCGCTGAAGTTCGCCGGGTACGAAGTCGATCACGCGTGGGGCAAGGGCGGGCACGACGGCAAACAGGCGAATGAAGTGTTCCCCGAAGCCACGAAGTGGCTCTGGAAAGGCTGGCCGGACGCGCCCAAAGCCGGACTCGGCTCCCAACAGTTGAAGGAAATTCTGATCCCCGGCGAGAACTGGGAACTGGTCGGTGAGGGCTACAAATTCACCGAAGGCTCCGCGACCAACGCGAAGGGCGAAGTCTTCTTCAACGACGTCGGCGCGAGCAAGACCTTCAAGCTCGACGCCGATGGCAAACCCGTGGTGTGGCTCGAAGACTCGAAGCGCGGCGACGGCCAGCGCTTCGGCCCGGACGGCAAACTCTACGCGAACGCCGCGGCCGTGAGCCAGCTACTCGCCTGGGATGCCGAGGGCAAATCGACCGTGATTGCCGAGGGCTTCAAGGGGAACGATCTCGTCGTGAAGCACGATGGCGGCATCTACGTTACCGATCCGTTCACGAAGCCCGGCACCAGTTCCATCTGGTTCGTCTCCCCGAAGGGCGAGAAGAAGATCGTGGACAGCGGGTTGAACTTCGCGAACGGCATCACGCTCTCGCCGGATCAAACGCTGCTCTACGTCGCGGATAGCCGCAGCCACTGGGTTTGGAGCTACACCATCGGCGCGGACGGTTCGCTGGCGAACAAGCAGAAGTACTTCCACCTGCACGTGCCCGATTCGGCTGAAGACAGCGGCGCGGACGGCCTTCGCACCGACCGCGACGGCCGGCTTTGGGTCGCAACGAAACTGGGCTTTCAGGTCTGCGATCAGGCGGGCCGGGTGAACTGCATTATCCCGACGCCGAACGGAAAGTGTGCGAACCTGACGTTCGGCGGTCCGAACTTCGACGTGGTCTACGCGGCCTGCGGCGACAAGGTCTTCAAGCGCAAGGTCAAGGTGAAAGGTGCGGACCACGCTCAGCCGCCGTTCAAGCCAACCGCTCCGCGGTTGTAGCCAGAGCCTGCCAAGATTCTGGGGTCCTCATTATCCATCGGCAGGCTCGAAGAGCCAGCGGAGGAGGGTCTCTTGCTCCGCGTAGTGGGGAACGATCAGGTCCGCGCCGGCGGCGGCGAGTCGGGCGCGCTTGTCGAGGTTCACCCCGGTCTGGCCGGGTTCCGCGCTGGCAACGCCGACGAAGGTGCCACCTACGCGCTTCACTTCTTGCGTCTCGACTACGCCATCACCGAAGCCGAGGAGTTCTTCCCCGCGGATGCCGAGTGAAGCCAAAATGCCGTCGACGACGCGGCCTTTGGAGAAGGTCGGATCGCCGCCGGCCGGGGCGTAAACGCGCTCGCCGAAGGGCGCGAGTACCTTCAAAAGCTGGCCTTCGTACAACACGGCTTCCAGATCCGTGCCGCTGGCGAGGTAGACGGGAATGGCGCGGGTCTGGAGGTTCCTCAAGATCGCATGGGCGTTTGGAACGACCCACGATTCTGCCGTGGCTTGTCCGGAAGCGAGCAGATCCCAACGCTGCTGCACCACGGCCATCAGGCGCTCGATGTAGTCTTGCAGGTAGACCGTGGCGGGGTCTGGGGTGCCGCCGCGGGCCGCGATTTCCTGCGCGAATCGTTCCATCTGTAGGATCGTCGGGTGGCCGTTGAGGGCCATTACAAACTGCTCGATGGTTCCCCACAGTTCTTCGTCCGATTCCGCGGCGAGATTTCGATCGCGCACGATTCCCAGCATCATGCCGACCATCACCCGCGGCCATCCCTCGCGGATCAACGAGAGCGTGCCGTCGAAATCGAAGAGGACCGCGCGGTAAGGACCCCGGCGGATGTGCGAATTCAGAATCTCGAACGCCTGCGGCATGAACCCAACCTTTCGGGAATCGCATCTTGGGGCGGCACCGTGCATCCAACCAACGGTCGGGAGTGACTCCAGAAGTAGACGGAACGCCGTCTTCACCTCTCCCCCATGCTCTGATGGGGGAGAGGTCGGAGTCGAAGTTGCGGATGCAACTTCGGCTCCGGGTGAGGGGGTCGTTCTGGGACGCACCGGAACTCGCCCCCTTACCCGCGACGCCGATGCATTCGCATCGGCATCGCGACCTCTCCCCCGCAAAGCCGGGGGCGAGGTGTTGGGCTCCGGTTCGCCACCTGTCTACTTCGAGATGCACCCCCCAACGGTCCTTCCCCTTGCGTGGTTCCGCAGTTCTTCGTTATCTTCCCGACCTTGCCGCGCGAACAGGGGAGCGAGGGAACGCATGTTGCGGTCGCGATGGATCGACGGTCTGTGGTTGCTCGCGTTCGGGCTCGCTTCCTCCGCGTGGTGCCTCACTGCGGCGTCGGAACTCGGTGCGACCTTCGACGAACCGCTGTATCTGAACGCCGGGCTCGCGAGTTGGCGAACCGGTTCGAACAAGCTGCTCATGTCCGCGGGAACGATGCCGCTGCCGGTCGACGTGCAAACGCTGCCGGTCTACCTCTGGGAACGGAGCCGAGGACAAGAGTTTCACGCTTACCAGGACATCGCCACGATCCTGCCAGTGGCTCGCGCCACGAACCTCGCGTTCTGGTGGATGCTGCTGATCTACGCAATGTGCCTGGGCCGCACCTGGGGCGGAAGTTGGGGCGGCCGGCTCGCGGTCGGGTTCATCGCTTGCGAGCCGAACTTCCTCGGCCACGCTGCACTCGCCACGACGGACATCGCGCTCGTTGCCACCATGCTCGCGCTGGTCTACCACTTCCACCACGGGCAGGGGATGGGCTGGGGCCGCCGCGTGGTCGTGCCCGGAATGCTGTTTGGGCTCGCGATCCTGGCCAAAGCGAGCGGCCTGGTCTTCGGCGTGCAAGCCATGCTCGTCCTGGGTTTGAGCCACCTCGCAAGTTCCGGGGCGCTCAGCGCACCGGCAGCCTCCTCATCGGTGGACAGAGCGAAGCACCTCTGGCACGCGACGTTCCCGCTTCGCAAAGATCTCACCTGGATCGGGCTCGTCGGCTTCACGTTCGCCTTCGCCTACACCGGTAGCGACTGGGGCACCGAGTGGACCTTCATCGAATGGGCGAACAAACTGCCCGAGGGAACGCTGCGTTCCACGATGGTGCCTCTGAGCGAGAACCTGTCGATTTTCCCCAACGCGGGTGAAGCGCTGCTTCAACAGGTTAAGCACAACCTGCGTGGGCACGGGGCGTACCTGCTCGGTGAGTGGCATCAGAAATCTTACTGGGCGTACTTCCCGATCGCGCTCACGGTGAAGACGCCGGTGCCGATACTAGCGCTGCTGCTCGCGGTCGTCATGATCCGGCCACGCGCTTTGCGGTCGCCGCTCGCGGGCATCGTACTCGTGCTCCTCGCGTTCAGCCTGAATTGCAAGGTACAGATCGGCATCCGCTTCATGTTCACGTTGATGGCGCTGTTGAACATCGCACTTGCCGTGGCCGTCGCGCGAAGTTGGAGTGACCCCGAAGAGGGTCGCTACGTGCCGCGCTGGTTCGTCGGCGCGCTGTTGGCCGCGATGGCAGGCGTCTCGGTCTGGGTTTGGCCGCACGGAATCGGGTTCACCAACCAACTCTGGGGCGGCACGGCGGGCGGCTACCACCACCTCAGCGATTCGAATTACGATTGGGGCCAAGGTCTGCCGGAATTGAAAGAGTGGAACCGAACCCACAACGGCGACGCGACGCTGGCCATCGCGTACTTCGGAACGGACCCGGCGATTCTGTTTGCTCCGTTCAAGCCGATCAGCCTACATCATGCGTTGGTTACGGGGTCGCCGGAAGAACTGCGTCGCGTCGCGGGAACGCGCTACCTCGCGGTCTCGACCAGCGTGCTGTACGGCAAGGAGAGCGAACGCCTCGGCCACATGACCGCCCTTCACCGCCTGCGTTCGGCCCGGCCCGCCGGCCGCACGCAAACGTTCCTGATCTTCGATCTCGATCCCTACTGAATGCGGAGCGTTTGCAACCACGCCGCTTCCTTCGCGATTTCTTCCTCAGTCAAGCCGCCGGGTCGGTGAATCTCGGCCTTCGCCACGCGGCCGCTCGTCATGTCCAACGCCATCACCTCGATGCGGCCATTCGCCGCCACGCCGCAGCGCACCTGCACCGGAGAGCCCTTCGGCAAGTCGCCGGGCAACCCGTCGATCCAGCACTCGCCGACCGGGATGCACGCCTCGGCCTGATGAGCCTCACCCTGCAAGATGCGAACGCGAACCCGCACCTGATTTTCGTGCGCCGTGAAGTAGACCCGGCTCACGGCGGCGGGCAGTTGGGTGTTCTTCGCGATGAGCCGGTCGTTGAGCCGCTCGTCTTTCTTCTTCACCTCGACTCCGAGGCTGTGGGCGTTCACGCTGATCTCGACCACGTCCGCCAGCAGTTCGATCGCGGGTCCGGCCCCTCCGCGAATCCGTTCTTCGCGCTGCCTCACGATTCCGGCGTGAACGGCCGCGCCGCGAGCCACGACTTCGCTCACCGCCAGCGAACGATCCGGTTCCTGGCCCGTGATCTCGGCGAGCATCCGGCTCGTCGCCGGCATGTGCGTGCTGCCGCCCACGAGAAGGACCTTATCCACCTGATCCCAAGTGAGCCCCGAGTGGTTCAGAACCTGTAGCGTGGTGAGCCGCGTGCGAACGAGCAATTCCTTCGTGAGCGTTTCAAAATCGGATCGGGTGATCGGCACCACGAGGCGATTCCCGGCGTGCGACGCCGTGATCGTGGTCTGGTCGATTTTGCTGAGCGTGCGTTTGGCGCGTTCGGCCGCAGCTTCGAGTGCCGCCAGCGATTGCGGATCGTCGCGCGGATCGGAGCCGTAGTGTTGGAGGAAGCGATCCGCGGCCCAGTTCACGAGCCGGTCGTCCCAGTCCTTGCCGCCGAGCCGCACGTCGCCTTCGATGGCGAGAACCTGGAAGCGCTTCTTGGCGAGCTTCACGAGCGTGACGTCGAAGGTGCCGCCGCCGAGGTCGTAGACGAGTACGGTGCGCGGACCGGACGCGGTCGGAGCGAGTGCCGCGAGCCCTTCCGGGCCGATGCCCGCAGCCTGCTGCATGGCGTACGCCAGCGCCGCGGAGGAAGGCTCGTCGATGATGTCGAGTACTTCCAACCCGGCGATGCGGCCCGCGTCCATCGTCGCCTTGCGGCGGGTATCGTCGAAGTACGCCGGCACGGTGATGACGCACTGTTTCACGGGGCCAACGTGGACTTCCGCATCTTGAGCGAGCTTCCGCAGGATCACGGCCGAGAGCGTTTCCGGCCGGAAGAGCCGCCCCGCCACGGTTCGCCCCAGGTCGGGATGCCCCATGCGCCGCTTGATGAGCGTTGCCACCCGCTCGGGTTGTTCGAGGGCGAGATCCATCGCGGGTTGGCCGACGACCGCGCCGCCATCGGGGGCGAAGTACACGGCCGAGGGCGTGAGCATCTCGCCATCGCTGTTGGGAAGTGTCTTGGGCCGGCCGCGATCGTCCAGCGTCGCAACGGCGCAGAAGGTCGTGCCGAGATCGATGCCGATGAGGGACATAGTTCCTTGATTGTACCGGCGGACGATGCGGGAGCGCGAAGGGGAGGTGCAGAAATTCCGTTACAAGTCGCTCGGAGTCAAGCCGGTTCGCTTGCCAATCCTCGCAAGCATCTTCGGACCGATCTCATCCCGATTGTGGAACCCAAACACATAATCGGGATAGCCCGATCGAGCCAGGGTGCAGTGCGACCCGGACTGCCGCTTGACTTCCCAACCGATCCGAACCAGAGCGGCAAGAACCCGGTTGGCTTTCGTGGACGGCCAACTCATGGCTGAACTGCGAAAAGATCGGCGAGCGCGGCCGGAACTTCCTCGCCGTGCTCGATGCGTTCGGCCAACACCCGCAAGGCGAGTAATCGCGTCGCGGTGGCCGCCTCCGCGCGAGTGGCCCCGTAAGCCATGACGCCGGGCAAATCGCGAATCTCGCCGAGCCAGCGGCCATCGCCTTCTTGCTCAAGTTCAATCGGGAGTGTCATCGGGCACCAGGGGAAGTAGTGTCGTTACACAGTTTACCCGGGCAGGTGTTGAAACCGCAACTTCTGATTCCGATGGAAACTAACGGTTGTAGTAAATCCTGGAGTGCAAAGTCTGACCACGAGCCGAACGTCGATGCCCCACGAGCTCGTCTCCGCTTACCTTTTTGGGGAAAAATCTGTCCGCAGGCCAAGAATTCGTTTGACGGGCAGGCGAGCGAATGAGTAATCTCCTTTTCACACGTTACCCCCAGCACGAGCGTCGCTGCCCTGGACGGATACGTACTCAATCACCTACATCGGAGCCAACCATGTTCAATTTCCGTGGCCTGTGATCCCTGCTGTCGTCTTCCCGCGTTGCCCGGCGGTCGCCAGTCCGCCGCTCCATCGGTCGCCCGATCGAGTTGCTCGAAGATCGGACGGTGCCCGCTGATATCACCGGAAGGATTTCCGCATACGACGAAGTGGATCGCTACACCCTGAACGCGTCGATCGGCGATCACATTCAGGTAAGTGATAATACGCCTGTAAGTCATTTTACTTACAATGAGATCTCACCAATTTCGCAGGCAGTCGTCGTATTAGATCAATATGATTATGCCCATTCTCCTCCTTCAATCAGGATCTCGAATAACGTTTATAGTTTTCTACTTTCTGACAATATATCCAACTCCGGTTCAAATCAGTTGGGCCGCACGTTTGGCGAGTGGTCTGCGTACGTCAACTTGGACGCAAAACAATTCCAGGGTCGTGTCGATTTCGGTATCACAGGCGCATCCGTCGGTCAATATGCCACTCCCGATGAACTGCCTTACGCCAGTGTTCTCACTGTCCTTGCTGCCTTTCGGTTAGGCATTGGCTGCGACCATGCATGCACCGTGGAATTACAGTATTCCAAGACGTCGACAAGTACAGGCGCCGCGAACGTGGTTATCTATTACGGCGGAGTAACTTCAGGAACCGGTACAACGAATGGCCCTGGCCTCATTGCTGTAATAAACGATGAAGTGTATATGTATTCAGCTGGGCCCGGCGAGGCGTCGGGTTCCGTCAGCATCAGCTGGCGCATTGTTCAACTGGTGCCGCACTACGGATTATTCGATCCGGACGGTCAGCTTGTTGCCGTGGATGACGACCTTGCCGATTACATGGCGACGAAATCCGGTCAATACACCGTTGCCGTCACTGATCAGGGGGACGACGACTTCAATGGACCCGTTGAATCAGGCGATGACTCGACTGGTGATTATCAATTCACGATTGACCAGACTTCGCAACAGCAGGCCACGTTCAAAGTCAAATCCTACAGCGGCCAGTACGACGGCAACACACACAGCATCAGTGTCACAGCCGCCGGAATAAACGGCGAAGATCTGAGCAGCCTGTTGAACCTCGGGGCGGCCTACATCGACGCCAGCCACTATGGCGTCAACTGGACCTTCGCCGGCAACAGCGTGTACCGGCCGGCCAGCGGCACGAGTACGATCGATATCAGCCCAGTGCCCTTGACCATCACTGTCGGCGGTCTCACGAAGACCTACGGCGAGACGGCGAACCTGTTCCGGTTGCCCACCACGGTTTCCACTGGCGTAAACGGTGAGAGCCTCGGCATCAGCTACGACAGCGCCGGGGTTGGCTCCCACGCGGACGTGCTGCCGAGCGGCTATCCCATCACCGCCACCGTGTACGACGATACCGGCAAGATTGCCAACTACGCCATCACGATCAACAGCGGCACCCTGACCGTCAACCCGGCCACGGCTCTCATCGACATTGATCGCTACAACGAACCGTACGACGGCAACCCTCACGGTCTCAGCGGCACGGCCACCGGAGTCTTCGGAGAGAGCCTGAGCAACCTGTTCACTAGCTTCGGCGCGGTTTACGTCGATGCCGGCCACCATTTCGAAGACTGGAACTTCGCGGGCAACAACAACTACCGGCAAGCGAGCGGGACGAGCACGATCGACATCAGCCGGTTCAGATCGATTGCCAGCATCAACTCGGTTGCACCGTTGACGTATGACGGTCTCGGCCACGGCACGACTGGCCAAGTGGTCGGCATCAACGGCATCGTCCTGAACAGCACCGTGGTCTACACCGACAGCCATGGCAATGCGGTGAACGGCGCGCCGTTGCATGCCGGCGACTACACGGCCACGATCTCCTTCCCGGGCGACAACAATTACACTTTTGCGTTCGCCTCGACCAGCATCGTCATCCGCAAGGCCGACGCCGTCATCAATGTGCCGTCGCTGCTCTTCCAGTACGATGGCGATGTCCACTTTCTCACCGGTACGGCCACGGGCGTCCAGCGTGAGGATCTGAGCGCCCTTTTGAACATCCTGAGTCCCGCGATCGATGCTGGTGTGTATTCCATTATTTGGATCTTCCGTGGCAACATCGACTACGATTCCGCCAGTGGCATCAGCTTCCTCATCATCGACAAGGCGCCGCCGACGGCATCGATCAACGCGGTTGCGCCGACGGACTATGACGGCCACGCCCACAACACGACCGGCCAAGTGGTCGGCGTCAACGGCATCGTGCTGCAACGCACCATCACCTACCGAGACGACCGTGACAACCTCCTGAACGGCGCGCCGGTGAATGCGGGCACCTACACCGCCAAAATCTCCTTCTCGGGCGACGACAATTACCTACCGGCCAGCGCCAGCACGATCATCGTGATCGGCAAGGCGACTCCAACGGCCACGATCGGCCCGGTCATTGCCAACTACGATGCAACCGGTCACGGAGCGCACGGCTAGGTTGTCGGCATCAACGGCGTCGTCCTGCCCAGCACCATTACCTACCGAGACAGCCAGAACCGCGTGCTGAGTGGCGCACCGGTGTATGCGGGCGTCTACACCGCCACGATCTCCTTCCCGGGCAACAACAATTACACGGCGGCCAGCGCCAGCACGACCGTCGTCATCCTCTCTGCCAAGGATCAACTGATTCTCCTGATCGACGACGTTGCACACCTGGGACTTAGCACCGGCAACGCGAACGCCCTGACTACCAAGTTGAACAACGCCTTGACCAAACTGTCCCAGGGCAACATCACGGCCGGCGTCAACTTGATGCAGGCGTTCATCAACCAGGTCGGCGCATTTGCTTACAGCGGCAAACTGAGCGTGGCCCAGGCGGATGCGCTGATCGCCGCGGCCAACGCGGCCATCTACTCGGCTACGCATTGACGTACTTGTTTAGCGCCCCAGGAGCAGCGTGGGCCGTGGGAGCAGGAGGTTGCCCGCACTTCGCAGCGTCTGACTGATGTGGTCCAGCGCCGATC
>JAYTUG010000494.1:0-4314 GCA_043744695.1 Gemmataceae bacterium | reverse complement strand
GCCTCGCCACCGCCCGAAACCCCACGCTACTCGCGCCCCCGCGAGCCCGCAAACGTACGCACCTGCTACCCAAAACTACCGCGATTTGAACCATGCCATAAAAGCCTACCCTGGCAGCACATCGTGCTGTTCAAGAAGAAGGAAATGAAGTGAACAAAGCCCACCGACGATCGTCGGTGGGCTTTCGCCTACTGCTTCTTCACCTTCTCCATGAGTGCGTCTTTAACTTGATGCGGCAGGAACTTCGTGAGGTCGCCGCCCAACACGGCGATCTGCCGCAGCAGCGAACTGCTGACGTGCGAATACTCTTCGGTGGCCATCAGGAAAACGGTCTCGATCTCGGGATCGAGGTGCAAGTTCATGAGGCTCATCGTGAACTCGTATTCCATGTCGCTGAGCGTGCGCAGGCCGCGCAAGATGATGCGTGCGCCGGATTCGCGGACGAAGCGGACGGCCAGCCCCTCGAAGCTGCGGACTTCGACGTTCGGAAACGGTTTGGCCACGTCGCAAAGCAATTCGACGCGATCTTCCAACGAGAACATCGTGGTCTTATCGGTGTTAATCCCGACGCCGACGATGAGCCGGTCGTAGAGCCGACTGCCGCGTTTGATGATGTCGAAGTGCCCGTGATGAACGGGGTCGAACGTACCCGTGTAGACGGCCACTCGCGCATTGAGAGTCGAACCCATCGCTACTGCCCTCAGTCGGTCGGCACGTGCTCGATCCAGTTAAGCTACAGACTTCTCGTTTTGTACTACGAATCGGATGGCGGCTACCCAAAACTGAGGCGATTGGAACCGTGCCTATTTTCCACTGAAAGCTCTCGTCAATGCTCGTGACGATGGTGAATGTCGGGGTAGTGAACGTGGGCGTGGGTCATCGCCTCGTGCCGGTGCGGGTGGCTGTGCGGCTCGCCGGGCGGGTCGCCGGGGGCGTGTTCGTGCCGGTGGTGTTCGTCGTGGACGTGACTGTGGTCATGCTCCATCGGCTCGTGGCGGTGTTCGTGTTCGTGCCGCTCCGTCAGGTGCAGCCAAACCCCGACGCCCATGAGCGCCGCCGCCACACCGAAGAGAACGGTAAGTCCTTCTTGAAAGATCGCCAACGACAACAAGGCCCCGACGAACGGGGCGAGCGAGAAGTACGCCCCGGTGCGGGCGGTCCCCAAGTGCCGCAGCGCCAGCACGAAGCACGTCAGGCTGACGCCGTACCCCAGCAGGCCCACCGCAGCGGCAGCCAGGACGGTCGGGAGGGCCGGAAGGTGCGACCCGGCGACGAGGGCGAGGCCCAGGTTCACGCCGCCCGCAACCAGCCCCTTGGCGGCGGCGATCTGGATGGGGTTCCCGCCAGAGACTTTCCGGGTGAGGTTGTTGTCGATGCCCCAGGCGAGGCACGCCCCGGCGATGGCGAGCGCCCCCCACGGAACCCCGGCTGCGGTATCGCCGGTCCACGAGAGCAGCACGCCGCCCCCGGTGATGAACGCCATCCCCAGGGCGATGCGGCGGTCGAAGTTCTCCTTGAACACGAACCACGCCAAGAGCGCCGTCAGGACGCCTTCGAGATTCAGGAGCAGGGATGCGGAGGAGGCGGGCGTGCTGGCGAGGCCGAGCATGAGCAGCACCGGCCCGGCCACGCCGCCGAAAAGGATGGCCCCGGCGAGCCAGGGCATGTCGGCCCGCTTCAACGACGCTTCGGTAGAGTCCTTGCCCGTCAGCCGGGAGGCGAGCAACAGCCAGAGCGACAAGCCCAATCCCGAACCGAGGTAGAGCAGGCCCGCCAGCAGCCACGGGTCCACGCTGCCGAGCAGAAACTTCGACAGGGGCGTGCTGGCCCCGAAGAGGGCGGCGGCGGCGAGGGCGTAAACGATCCCGATGGGGAGTTTGGGTTTCATCGACAGTATTCCATCATTGTAACTGCCAGCGGCTTCGGGTCGGGCCGGTACGGATACCGGCAGACTTCCGCACGTCTGAGGCTTCGCCACCGGAACCTCGGAACTCTGGCATCGGTAGTCTCGCTTACTTCCTTGGCAGCGTCCCGACGAACTTTTCTGCCCGCCGAATCCAGTCCGTTAACGGGTCGTCGTCCTCGACCCCTTCCGGCTCCACGGCGACCCAATTCCGCATCGGCCTGCCGGTGATGTCGAACGCCCGGACGTGCGGCTCCCGTAGTGCCGCCTGCCCCTCGTCGGGGCCGATGCGGGCGATGAGCCGGTCCTTCCAGACCCCGACCAGGGCGTTGCCGTCGAGCAGGAAGCAGATGCAGCCGAACATCTTCGTCTCCTCGACGCCCTTGGTGCGATCCAGGACTTCCCGGATGCGGGCGGCGAGGGATTCGTCAAACACCATCGGGCTTCCTCGCTTCAAGTACACTGCCACAGGAAGCCGCTCACGCCGCAGGGATCGCACCAGAACCCGTAGGCGATGCCGCCGCTGCCCCACAGCCACTCGCCGCCGTCAGCCGTTGGCAGATCGGAATCCAGTTGGAGCAAGAAAGCCATCACATTGTCGCACGACGGACACCGGGGGTAATCGGCGTCCTGCACCCAACACGGTTCGCCGCCGATGCGGTTGAGGTTTTCCCGACCGTTGCTGCACCCCCACGCCTGCCAGGACCACCGCCGAGGAGTTTCCGCCAAACCGATCACCGCTTCCCGGAGCGGGCCGACCGGAAACTGCGGACTGACACGAGGACCGTCGTAACCGAAACTCGCTGGCGAGCCTGACCCGGCGTGTCGGTAGTACAACGGCTGCCGCTCCCATCCGAGGCACGACAGGCAGGTTGCGAGTTCGAGCCGTGCCCGGCCCGTGACGCCCAGCCCCGGCGGGATCGGATCGAGGGCGAGCAAACGGTGCAACGTCCCGGCACACAGAGAGCAACTGTCCTCGCTTTGACCGCCGAAGGGCATGGACTCGGCGGATGCCGGGAGCCTCCAAGTCGGGTGTATTCGTGCGAGCCACGGTGGACGGGTTTCCGGCCCGAAGATCGACTCCGGGAACTGAAGGTGAAAGAGGAAGGTCGGGCAAATGCCCCGGAGTGCCTGTTTCTCCCGATGGAATCCGACGAGATGCAGGTGAGCCTGGACCCATTCTTCCGGCGACCAGCCCGAAGGGGCAACGAGGTCGGCACACGAGAGGGCGTACCCGACGGCCTCGGCGTGTCGAGTTTCGCACAAGTTGGTCCAGGCTCTCGTTCGTTCCTCGTCCGTCGAAGCCGGGTTCTGGATGGCGTTTCGCAGGAAGCCGAGATGCCGGTCGCCGGACTCCCGCCAGGGGTAGCGCTCGTAGTAGCAGCGGGCGTTCGGGCGGATCACGAAGATGCGATCCAGGTGCGGGTGGAGGGCCGAAGGGCATTGCAAGCTGGCGTACTCGATGACGGATTCAGCCGCCGCATTCTTCCCGCCGGATCGCTCGAACGTATCCAGTGCGAATCGGACGAGATCGGCCCACGCCTCTTGCCGCAGGTAGCTCAACGCTCCATCGAGGAACGTCCCGCCCTTCGGGAAGCGGCGCATGACGGCGATGGCGAGGTCGCCCACGGCATCCGGGTGAGACATGGCGAGGGCCATCGACTCCACGACGGGCGCTGCCGGAACGCCTTTGACTTCCAGGCTACGGATGATGGATTCGATCTGTTCTTGTGGTGATTGCTCCGTCATTTCCGGCCCTCTGAGCGTCGCTGATTCCGAAGGCGACTGCGGCGGCTACTCGATCTCAGGCAAACTGTCATTGCGGGTGGGCAGCCGCCGATTTTCCACGAAGAACGCATAAGCAAGCAGGTACGACTCGCTCTCGCCGGACAGTATCCGCTCCCACCGACGCTTGCTGTCTGGCAAACCCTTGCCCTGCGACGACATGGCGAGCAGATCAAGCCGTGACCGCCACCACTCCCGGATCATCGCCAGGGTCCAGTAGTCGTCGCCGTCCGCCCCGTACCCGACGAAGCACTCGCAGACCGCAGCACTGATGATGTCCCGCAGTTCATCCTCGCCCCTGGGTTGCGTGAAGACGAACTCTTGCCCCGAACGGTCCAGGAGGACGTTGTTGGGCGCTTCCGCCGTCCCCGTCTCACAGGTGTCCGTTTCGGCCCCGTAAAACGGCCCAGGGATGTTGAGCGGATTGCGTTTGCCGAAAGCGGGCCGGAAGAACTCGCCGACCAGCGCCGTGACCGGCATCCATCCGGGTTCCGAAGGGGCAAAGGCGGTCAGCTTCCGCACCTGAATTCGGGCCTTGTCCTGGTACGGGAACATCGGGTCCGGCAGCCGGACGACATACTCCCGAATCTGGATGGGCTGTGTCATGGCGTCAATTCCACCGTCAC